>CAIQIE010000001.1 GCA_903871805.1 uncultured Planctomycetaceae bacterium
CAGTTCCTGCTTCGATGCCAACGGGGGATTGTTCGAAACGCTGCTGGGTGAACAGGATGCTGTGATTTCGGATCAGTTGAATCACGCCAGCATTATTGACGGAGTTCGTCTCTGCAAGGCTCAGCGATTTCGCTATCGCAATAATGACATGGCCGATCTTGAGCAACAGTTGCAGGCTGCAAAGGAGTGTCGCAATCGAGTGATTGCCACGGACGGCGTGTTTTCGATGGACGGTTATCTGGCAAAGCTGCCGGACATTTGTGAGCTCGCAGACCGTTACAATGCGTCGATCTTCGTTGATGATTCGCATGCCGTGGGCTTTATTGGTCCGGGCGGTCGGGGGACGCCGGAGCATTTTGGTGTGTCTGAGCGAATTGACATCATCACCGGGACGCTGGGTAAAGCGCTGGGGGGTGCCAGTGGCGGTTACACCAGTGGTCGCAGGCCACTGATTGATCTTTTGCGTCAGCGTTCAAGGCCGTATCTGTTTTCCAATTCCCTGGCACCGCCGATTGCTGCGGCTTCGCTGACAGCGATCGATCTGATTTCCGCGTCCGGTGAATTACGGGATCAGTTGCGAGAGAACACGCGATTCTTTCGTGAGGAGATGCTGCGGGCTGGCTTTCGCATTTTGCCGGGCGATCATCCGATTGCTCCTGTGATGATCGGCGATGCTGCGCTGGCAACTGAAATGGCCAATGCGCTGCTGGCACTGGGCATTTACGTAGTTGGTTTTTCCTTCCCGGTTGTTCCGCGAGGCGAGGCGCGGATCAGAACTCAGATGTCGGCTGCACATACACGACCGCAACTGGAAAAAGCCGTAGCTGCGTTTACGCAGGTGGGGCGTGAGTTGGGCATCATCTGATCAGCGCGATACTGGTGCTGCATCGCTGGCCTTCTGTGTTGCAGCGTCAGATCGTTTGCGGGCCTGTTGAAGAATTTTCGACCGAGCCTGCATGAGTCGTTCCGGCCAAACGAATTTGGGGGCTGTCTGCGGGTCGAATCCTGCCATGTGTCCGGACAGTCGAGTTTCCGGTCGTGTGTATCGCAATTCTGTTTCTCGAAAGACTTCGCGACACAAATCTGCCAGGGCGGGGTCGTAGTTCAGAAGTTCTTCGCGAGTGTTGACGTGATTGTGATCATGGTCATCTTCCCGGTTGTTGTCGAACCAGGACTGCACGCCTTCCGCGAAGTACTCGTGATGGTTCACGGAAGCATACTTGCCCTTCCAAAGTCCCTGAGACATGGCATTCTGCCATGCCAGTTTTACGCGATCGTCGAATGTCGGGTCGACTGAGATCATGCCACGCAGGTGGATATTATGGGCAAATTCGTGGATCAGAATGCACTCTGCCTGATAGGGATCACCTGCATAACCGAGCAGGTTTTCTTCACCGCACGAGCAGAAGGGATCTGTCTCTGAACCGCCCATTCCGCGAGCGCGGGCATCCCAGAAATCTCTGGCAGTGACGCCTTCTGCCTGGCCATTATCGCCGGAAGGATCTGCCATCCATTTCCATTCCGGAAGGTCTGTCGTGTACTCGTTGTGTCCAATCAGACACATCCGTGATCCGCTGCGAATCATGGCATCACGCACGTCTGGTCGTTGTGCCAGCATCATGCTGACGAGCCATGCGGCTTCTTTGAGGGCGTAGTCATTCACGGCAGCCGAGGCGAGGATGGGGTATCCGTCGGCGGAGATATACTTGCTGTAAAAGTCCGGAGCTTTCAGTGTGGCGGGCGGGGAGGTGACAATAAACTGCGGCGATGTTAGCTCGTCAGCAGACAAAGAACCGGGCATCAGGATTGCGATGGTCACAAGAACACGGAAAACGGCCTTGAGCATCGGGGGATTCCTGAAGGAGCTGATCGGACAAACAGCAGTTGGCGTGACTCCTGGAACGGCTTAGTCCATGAAGATTCGCTTCCAGCCGCGGTACATACAGTCCAGAAGTTCACGTCCTTCTTCCGTCGCACGGAAACACACGAATCCATTACCTTCCTGCACGTCCTGGCTGACAATTCGCACATTGTCCGCTTCGCTGTACATCCAGGCTTCTTCCTGAAAAAGATGGAAGATGCGATGGAGATCTTTTTCTGAGGCGGGCAGAAAGACTTCGCCGTCCAGAAAAAGCTGGTATCCATATTCTTCCAGCTTTGGCCATGGAAGTGCCTGTGAGGTCCCGCGGTAGTATGGAGACAGAGCCGATTCTTCGTCTGGCTTCACGTTGGGGTTGTGAAGCATGTCGATGGCGTTCCATGGACAGATCGTCAGTTGATAGAATTCGTTGCTGTCGTTTGGGGAACGGTAACACATCTGGCAGCCGATGCACCGGCTTGTGTCGATCTGATGGTAGCTTTGAGAGGGGATGTTGCTGACTACTTCGTAGATGCAATCCACGGGGCAGACTGTCGCGCAGGAGTTGCAGGACGTGCAATTATCCTTATTGATCACATTGATGTAGCGAGTTTCCTTCTTCCGGTCGGATTTTCGAGTCAGGAAGTAGTCGGTCATGGAAATCGTCATCGAACTGCCACCTTCTGTGCAAGCAGCCAGAATTACGGGAATACCACGGCGTTCCGATTCTGCAGGCGAATGAATCGGGAGCCTTTGTCAAAGATGCTACCGCCGAGCGAAACTCACGGCAGTCTTGATCGGCCAAAATGGTGTTTCCCTGTCAGAATTTCCTGCCTGTGGGAAGACTCTGTCAATAAAACATTCACTTTTTCGGGGTCTGGAATTCGTGTCGATGTGCTCAACGCGGACTGAGGCTGAACCCGACATCAGCGAATTTCCAGAGCCCACCGCAGCGTTGGTGGTCAATTGTTCAGTTTTCCTGTGTGATGTTGCTGCTGTTTTTTAAGGGGTTGCTGGGTTGGATTGAGGAGCCATCGAGAGCGTTATCGGACGAATTGCAGTGGATGGCCGGTGTTTGCGGGGAGCGTGAAGCCATCGGGGCTGAGGCGCGTGGCGGGATCGATTCCGAGAGCGGTCAGGACGGTGGCGTTGAAGTCTTCCGGGCTGACGGGTCTTTCGCGAACCCACATGGCCGTTTCGTCGGACGCGCCGTAGACGAGTCCGCCAGGTATGCCAGCTCCGGCCAGCATGGCGGAGTAGCAGTTTGGCCAGTGATCTCTTCCGATGGCTGAGGCCCCGCGGCTGATTTTCGGAGTTCTTCCGAATTCGCCGACGAGAACCACCAGTGTGGACTCGAGAAGGCCTCGATCTTCAAGATCCTGAATGAGAGCGGCCACAGAAGCATCGGCACGTGGCAGAGCCCAGCCGAGACCATTCCATCCGTTGTCGAAGATACCGATGCCGGCGTTTCCATGCATATCCCAGGTTTCGACGCTGACAAACTTGTCATTGGGCGCGAGTCCCATCCAGGCGACGACATTGACGAGTCTGACGCCGGATTCGATGAGTCTTCGGGCCATCAGGAGATTCTGTCCGAAGGGATGTCGCCCGTAGTGATCTCGCATTTGCGGAGTTTCTTCTTCGACATTGAATGCGATTTTTGCGTCATTGCTGTGCAGCAGCGTGTAGGCCTTTTCCTGCAGTGTGGTCAGAGCCTGGAGTTTTGTGTTGGTGTCGTTCTGCTGAAGTTTCTGCAGGAGATTCCAGCGGGATTCCATGCGTGTGGGTGTTATGTCAGCAGCGGATTCGAAAGCCCGCACCTGAAATCCGGGAGTTCCGGGGTTATCGTCGTGTCGTTCGCCGATGAGTAGAGGAGCGTGATTGATACCGAGGTGTCCACCGCTGAGATACGCGGACTCTGCCGGAGCAGCACCGCCACCGAACTTCTGCAGCCAGACATGGGAAGGCATGTTGGTTTCAGATGGTCGGAGTCGGGTCACGATGGAGCCGAGGGACGGTGAGTTTTTTGCGGGGGCTGACGATCCGGCGAGGAGCATTTCGTTGGCGACATTATGCACTGGAACACTGTGGCTCATTGAGCGAATGACGCAGAGTTTGTCGGAGATACTGGCCAGATTTGGCATCAGTTCGCCGACCTGAAATCCGGGTGTTTTTGTGGAAATGGGTTTGTAGGGTCCGCGGATTTCTGCCGGAGCCTGTGGTTTGGGATCCCACGAATCCAGTTGGCTGAGTCCGCCGTACTGAAAAATGAAGATACACGAGCGAGCGGACTGGCCGGTAGTGGAGTTGGCTGAGAGCAGTTGCGGCAGGTTGAGCAGTGATCCGGTGAGGCTTCCGGCGAGACCGAGGGTACCGCATTGCAGGACTTGTCGGCGGCGGGTTTTGGTGACGTCGAGTTTCACTGGCACGGCCCTTTGCAGGAACAAAAAGTGGGTCGCCGGGCCACTGATGGGCCAAATCTGTCGAAAATCCTGCAGGGTTCAGCCGTTTTATGCAAGTGGATTCGTGAATTCCCCAGTGAAATTCCTCTCGCTTTTCGCCGGCAGACGGCCACAATACGTCTGGGGCATGGTGGAAAGCGATCCCTGCGAGCAGGGAATCGCTTCCGAGTGAACATGTTTGCCAGAAAGTAGCTTTGAAGACAGCGGTACCGTCTTAAAGGGGTCGGCCGTTGTCGAGAATTGTTATACAGGCATCACTGATGGTGGTTTCATTGTGTCGAAATGCCATTCAGAGAGTCGCTTACTGAGAACCTTTAGAACAAGGACCTGAACTCTTGGGTGATCCGAAGCGTGATTCGTTAAACGTCGCAAGTCAGCGTGCTGTACTGGCAGGGGTCTTTCATCCTGACGACGGGTTTGCTCGCACCAACGCCCTTGATGAGCTTAAGGGGCTGGTGAAGACAGCTGGCGTGGAAGTTGTCGGGGAGTTGGTACAGTTTCGGGAGACTCCGACGCCCTCGACGTGTCTTGGCAGCGGCAAGGTGGAAGAGCTGAAGCAGTTGATGGAAGCGACGGATGCCCAAATGGTCATCTTCGACAACAATCTGACACCGTCTCAGGGGCGATCACTGGAGCAGGAGCTGCAGAAGCCGATTCTGGACCGCAGCGAAGTGATCCTCGACATCTTTGCGACTCATGCAAGAACTCATGAGGCCATGCTGCAGGTCGAGCTGGCGCAGCTGATGTACTACCGGACGCGTCTGAAGCGTATGTGGACGCATCTGGAGCGTATTGGCGGTGGTGGTACAGGGGGCTTGGGGGCTGGCCGTGGTCCTGGTGAAAAGCAGCTGGAAACCGACCGTCGTCTGATTGACAAGCGAATTGCAGAACTCAAGGCGCGACTTCGAGAAGTGGAAGAGCGTCGAGTGCGAACTGTGGGGCTTCGTCGGGAGCAGCCGACAGTTTCCCTGGTTGGCTATACCAATGCCGGCAAGAGCACACTGATGCGTGCGCTAACGGGTGCAGATGTTCTGGTGGAGGACAAGCTCTTTGCGACACTGGATACCAGAACACGTCGCTGGCACGTCAACGCTTTTGGCGATGTGTTGCTCAGCGACACGGTGGGTTTTGTACGCAACCTTCCGCATCATCTGGTCGCATCCTTCCGGTCGACACTGGAAGAGGCTCGTCATGCTGATTTGCTGCTGCACGTGGTCGACGCCAGCAATCTGGAGGCGGAGCGTCAGATCAGTACGGTTTACGAGGTGCTGAAAGAGCTTGGCATCGAACCGAAAAATGTGTTGCTGGTTTTGAATAAAGTGGATCGGGTCAGCGACCAGTCGTTTGTTGACGTGCTGAGGCGTCGGTATGAGGACACGGTAACCATCAGTGCCGCAGAAGGTCTTGGTTTGGATCGGCTGAATGCAGTGGTGGCGGAACGCCTGTCGGGCGGGTTTGTTGAGGCGGAAATTGAGACGGGAGTCGGCAACGGACGTCTGTTTGCATGGCTGAATCAGCATGCGGAAGAGCACAGTCGAATCTATCCGGATGATGCGTCTTCCAGGGTTCGCATTTCCTGTCGCCTTCCTCGCCAGGCCGTTGGCAGCATTCCCAGGGAAGACACGGTCGTGAACCTTCATAACTGATCTGTTCCTGATAACTCGTGCCTGAATCAGGGTACGGGCGGCCGTTCCGGGAAGATTGAGGGGCCTTTTTCCATAAAAAACGGCATCGTGAGATCCGTTTTCTGACGATTTCTCGTTCGGAATTGCGAAAGGCAGTCATTGGTCAGAAACAGTCTGGCGGGCATCCTGTCCGTTCGGTAACGTAAATCGTCGGAATCGTGTGATCATGGCTGGGAACGGCTGTTGAGGAATCAAAACTACGCCCGTGGGTTGAGATTCTGATCAATCTGATGTATCGAGCGAAGAGCTGAAAACTGTCGCGAAGAACGCACTCTATGAAGACTTTTGTTAAGCTGATGATTATTGCCGCGGTGGTTGGCACCCTGCTGTACTTTGGTGGACTCAAGGCTTCTGCGTGGCTGGCAGAACGCAATAAGCCGCGGTATCGAACCGCCAGACTGGAAACCGGTGATCTGAGGATCTCTGTGAATGCGTCTGGTGAAGTGAATCCGGTATTAAAGGTGAAGGTCGGCAGCTTTGTTTCCGGTCCCATTGAAAAGCTGCATGTGGATTACAACAGTGAAGTGAAGGAAGGTCAGCTTCTGGCGGAAATTGATCCTCGCATTTACAACGCCAGCGTTTCCAGGGATCAGGCCGCGTTGAAAACTCGCCTTGCAGATGTTGATCGTGTCAAAGCAGAACTGCAGCGGGCCATCAATGATGAAAAACGTTCGCTGGCTTTAAAGCAGGAGAACAACGACTTTATTTCTCAGGCCGAGCTGGATCAGTACCGTTTTGCCCGTATTGCCCTTGAGGCCCAGCTGGAGGTTGCTGAAGCTGGTGTCAGCCAGGCTGAGGCCAATCTGGAAAACTCGACTGCCAATGTGGGATATACAAAGATTACATCGCCCGTGGATGGCGTGGTGATTGATCGACTGATCGACCCTGGTCAGACACTGGCTGCACAGTTTCAAACTCCTGAACTGTTTGTGATTGCTCCGCAAATGCGAGAGAAGATGCATATTCTTGCTGCTGTCGACGAAGCGGACATCGGATTGATCCGGAATGCGCGGGAATTAAAGCAGCCCATCTTTTTTTCTGTGGACGCTTATCCGGATGTTGTCTTCAGAGATGCGGCGATTGACCAGATTCGAATTTCGCCGACTGTCAGCCAGAATGTCGTGACGTACCCTGTGATTGTGGCGACGCCCAATCCGGATCTGAAGCTGCTGCCTGGGATGACAGCGAATCTGACTTTTCAGGTGTCTGAGCTGAAGAGCATTCTGAAGATTCCCAACGAAGCTCTGCGATTTAACCCTGAGAAAGGGATGGTACGCGAAGCTGATCAGAAGTATCTGGAGCTCTTTATTGCTCAGGATGACAAGGATAATTCGGCGACGTCTTCCATTTCTGCCCCGGTTGATGAAAGTGTTGCTGCCGCAAAAGCTGCGACTCGACGGATCGTCTGGGTTCGTGAAACAGAACTGGAATCTGCCGAGGCAGCCAGTCTGAAGCAGTCAGCGGGGACGGCGGAGAGTGCAGCCGGCATCAGCAGTACGACAGTGGTGGTGTCGCCTGCGCCGGTGACGACGGCCAGTGTGACAGGCGGGGCCCCTGAAGCATCTCTTTCGCCGGCTGCGGTCGGTGCTGGCGAGATGAGGTATTCCGGAAAGCTGCGGGCGGTTGAGGTGATGATTGGCGACAGTGATTATCAGTTTACGCACGTCACCGGTGGCGGTCTGCAAAGTGGTGATGAAGTGGTGACAGGGATCAAGCCTGCGGAGGCTCCATGAGCATCTTTCTGACGATTTCCGTGGCGGTCCGAGCCCTGTTTCGAAACAAGCTCCGAGCGTCGTTGACGGTTCTTGGGATTGTCATTGGTATTGCGGCCGTCACGACAATGGTTTCGATTGGCAGCAGCGCTGGGCAGCTTCTTCAGAACCAGCTGCAGTCCATTGGATCCAACTTTATTGTGGTGCAGCCACGATTTGAACGACGACGTGGGGTTCAGTCCGGCAATGTCAATACACTGACCGATGATGATGCGGCGGCGATAGGTCGTGAATGTGACGCGGTGCTGGCATTTTCTCCGCTGGTATTTGGTGCAAAGCCGGTAGTTCGCGGCAATTCCAATATGCAGCCAAAGGAGATGTGGGGCGTCGGTGTTGATTATCTTCGAGTTCGCAGCTGGGACATTGATGCCGGTGGTTTTTTCACGGATCGAGACGAGCGTGCCGGTAATTGTGTGTGTGTCGTGGGGCACACAATTGTGCGGGAGTTATTTCCGGCAGATAATCCTGTTGGTCAGCAATTGCGAATCGGCAACATTCCATTCACGGTTGTGGGAGTGCTTGGAAAAAAAGGAGCCTCGCTGACGGGAGATGATCAGGACAACATCGTGTTGATGCCATACACGACGGTGAAGCGTCGGCTGCAGGGATCCTCGTTCAACGATGTTGCCGCCATTCTTGTGGGCGCTCGAGCACCTGAGCTGATTGAAACTGCGAAAGGTGAAATCCTGCAGCTGCTGAAAGATCGTCACCACATAGCGTTCGGTCAGAAACCAGATTTTGAAGTGGTCACCAGTGCTCAGCTATCGGAGCTTTTTGGCACCATTACAGGAGCGATGACGGCATTGCTTGCGTCCATTGCCGGGATCTCGCTGCTTGTTGGCGGCGTGGGAATCATGAATATCATGTTGGTCTCTGTCACAGAACGTACGCGAGAGATTGGGATTCGCATGGCTGTCGGGGCGCGGGGCCGCGACATCCTGTTTCAGTTCCTCATAGAGTCTGTTGTGCTGAGTTGCTTTGGAGGTATCATCGGACTGACACTGGGCATCAGTGCTTCCGTTGGTATTACCAAACTGATTAATTCGATCAGCCCGGGGGCCGACTGGCCTGTGGTTGTGTCTATTCCCGCTGGAATCATTGCTATGGTCTTCGCCGCGACCGTCGGGTTGGTTTTTGGCATGTATCCTGCGTGGCGGGCGAGCTGCCTTGATCCGATTGATGCGTTGCGGTACGAATAGGCCAGTCTTGCCTGTGGACGTCGCAGAGCCTGTCGCACCGCGAAGAACGGTTCGACAGGCCAGACGCGGACCTGTTATTTTTCGGCCGCAAATTTGACGGGGAGAGGTATTCCCAAATTGTCCTTGCTGGGCTGAAATCCGTCTCCATCCACATCGACGAAAACCGGATTACTCAATGCGGCAGGATGTTGTTTTCCCCAGTCCGGGCCAGTGACGGGTCCGAGGACCTGAGTGCTGTGTCCGGTGAGGACGATCAGATGCGCGTCTTCGGGCAGTTCCATGTCGATTGTTTTTTCAAATCGAACGGTATCTCGGCTGAAAAGCTCCGGGTTCTTTTCCCGTGTGAACGTCCGCTGTTCATCGGGACGACCGTTGACAAGAAGCATCACGGTGTCCACATCCAGCCAGTTCGCGCACTGAACGCGAATTGTGGCGGATACTTTTCCCGAAGGGGCATTCAGATCCTGGCCGGAGATTGCTGGCGCGGAATTGTTGCCGGTTTCCCTGAAGGTGGCTTCCAGAAAGGGGCCATTTGACATCACAATATTTCCGTTCCGGGCAGCATCGCGCATCGAGTCCGACTGAATCTTTTCCGGTTCATCGGTGTCGGACTTGATCCAGATTCTCAGCCCACCGGATCCGTGAAAATTGTAGTGTGCATCGGTGTTCACAACACCATAAATTCGAAATCCCTGATTCAGCAGCTGCATCCAATTGAATGCCGTATGATTTTCGACAGGTTTGCCCCCTCGGATGTCAAAGCGATTGGGGCTAAGAAGCTTATCGATCGGGTGGATTTCCATCACATTCATCAGCCCAAACGAACGAAAATATCCTTCGTCAGGAACCTGATCGCCGTTACGGTCATAAAACAGCCAGCCAATATCCGGGTGATTTTGCTGGATCAGTTTGACGCTGTTGTTGTCCCACGCCGCGGCGCGTTCGATTTGCGTTTCCGGACTGAGATCTGCGGTCGGACCGCCGCCATCCTGCGTTCGGGGCCTGTAAATCATTGGGAACATGTTCTGATGATTCAGTGGCAGTGGCTGCCCGGTGAGTTCCATTCCGGAGACTGTGGCAAAGACACCTGCCAGGTTCCATGTCTGCAGATGTTCATCGTAACTGCTGACTCTGTTATGTTCGGTGCACGGGGCAAACTCGACATGCTCAGCGACCAGGTTCAGGACTCGCCCCAATTGGCTTGCGGTGTTATCGCCGGACGGAGTGCTGTGGCTGTGGAAATCAGCACTGATCCAGCCCTTTGTGGAGACAAGGCGAGGAAGCTTAGTAGTTAATTCTGTAGTCCTTCCAGGTTCAATCTTCAGAGTCATGAACTCGGCGTGGTACTCCGGGCCATGACTGACAGTCACGTCATAATTCCCGGAAGCCAGATCGACACGAACAGCTCGACCGGCAGTGTAGGCAAGATTGCGAACGAAGAACTCAGCCGTTTCCGGTCCCCAGTTGGGTGTTGGTGTCTTGTCCTGTCCGGTGAATTCAATCTTTGCAGCAATCGGGTGACCATCACCGTCGACAACATTTAGCAGTGCCGTTCCGGGTGTGTACTCTGTCAGATTAATTGACAGTTGACCGTCAGCCAGAGTGACCATTTGGGGAGCGAATTGCTGACCGGCCACGGTAACGTGAGCGACACACGACTGACCGGGAATGCGTACCTTTGCGGTGCCCTCTGCCCCGGTCAAAACAGTTCCGCGTTCCTGATCCGCGCAGATCAGGCGTACTTGTGCCCCTGCGACAGGACGTTCGCCTGTGACAACTTTGAGGACGGCTTCCTGAAGCGTCGACGTCTTCCCGGTACTGGATTCAAAGTCTGCCCTAACACCGGGAAGGTGGGAGTTTACAAAGAGATGACGTGTCAGTGAAAAGGATTCGCCGGGTTTGATCACGATCGGTGTTTTGTCTGGTCGCTCATAGGTCAGAATGGATTCGCGGGAGTTTGCTCGGAGCTGAATCTGGTATCCCGGGGCATGAATTCCATAAGCCTGCTGCCAGAAAAGGTCATGAAACCAGAACAGTTCGTGAGTTCCATTTTCTGATTTGGTGAAATCTTCTTTGCTGCCGTCGGTACGAAGATCGTCTTCCGGAGACAGTGTTATTTCAGCGGCTGTGGTGTTTGTCCATGTGGATGTGGCGGTCAGGAATCGGTCGTTTGGTCCGAGTGACCACTGCACAGAATAGGCTGGTTGTGCGTCAGTTCCTTTTGCTTTGACAAGGGCCGTGGCGGTTGTGGAGGCTGATGTGTCTCCTTTGGCTCCGGTTAATGTCGCGGCCTGTGACGCAACGGAGATTTCAGAAAATGTGAAAGCTCGTCGTCCGGGAAAGAAGGCTCCCAACTGATCAGATTCGTGTTCGCGTGTTGTGAGATCGATGAGGCAACCGCCGACGTTGCGGATTGTCATATTGGCATTTCGTGACGATACGGGTTTTGCGATGACTGCCCGGATGAATTGGTTCTGCAGGACCGTATCCCCATAAATCGCATCAACTTCCTTTCCTTTGGGGACAAGTTGATCCCATGTGCCTTCGCTGAGTTCCTGAACAATGACGGAGTTGTCATCGGAGGCCTTCACCAGTGCCGGGAAAGTGCAGCATGCAACCAATGTTGAAAACTGCATGAGGCAGAGGATGGTGGACGCGGGGGGCGAAGTGGCAACCGCAATGTCTGCAGGAAAACGTGGCATCAAAGATACTCCTGTGTGTAGAGCGACAGATGGCTGGGAACGAAGTCGCAGAGGATCGTGGGTCACGGGGAATCAAATCGCAAGCGAATAAAGACCTGCGCCAGCATGCGAGTGTTGGCATTTGGTGGGTTCAGATGTTGCATTCTGCTGTGAAAATTCTGTGAAGAATTGCGAGGGATCAGGTTCGTAGTCTTCGATTCTGGGAGCCGTCGCTTTTGTATCAGCGTCACAGGAGAGTAACGGGCCTGAGACGTTTGTACAGACGAGGGGCATGACTGTTGCGAGTCTTGTTGTTTAGCCGTGGGCTGGCAGGATTTGGAGGCCTCGTGCCTTTACTGAACGAGAGTGGCTGCAGTTTGGGATTTTTTTGGCGGGCGCTAGGCTGCTTTTCAGGACGGTACCCCAGCGAAATACGGGGTTTGGGGGTATCCGTCTGATTGGTTGTCGCCGCGAGCATTTGGGAGCGAAGTTTTTGCCTGAGAGCTCACTTGCCGATTGCATATAGAAACCGGTCAGACCGAATCAGAAGTCGCGAGCCGTCGACAGCGAGGCTGCCATTGAACAGGCTTCCGTCGTTCAGTTCATTGACTGCCACTTCTTCGAATTCCGGTTTTGCGGCAACGACAAAGCACTTGCCTTCTCTCGTCAGGTAATAAATGTGTCCGTCTGCCAGCAGAGCGGACGCGTAGACCTGTCCGGATCGATTCATACGTTTTTCGTAGACAACTTCGCCGGTTTCCACTTTTGCACAGTAAGCGATTCCCTGGTTATCATTCATCCAGTAGATGTGTGCGTTGTGAAGGACTGGAGACGTTACGTTGGAGCCTTTAAAGGATGTCCAAAGGCGATGTGTTTTTGTGACGTCACCTGAGCCGCCGGTTTTTACTGCCAGTGACGCGATTCCGGAGCGGCCACCGAGGCAGTAAACGATACCTTTGTCCCCGATTATACTGGGAACCATGTACCAGCCGATATCGGTAGCGCAGGTCCAAAGTTGCCGACCGGTTTCGGGATCGAAGGCCTGGATACTGCCCTGAGTTGCGATCACAAGTTCTGGTTTGCCGTTGATGTTTTTCAAAACGACAGGTGTATTCCATGCTTCCTTGATATTCTGTGCGCGCCATCGTTCATTGCCTGTTGTGCGATCCAGCGCGACGAGGGCTTCGCTTTCAACACTGGCATTAATGAAAACCAGGTCTCGGTACAGCACCGGTGAAGCAGATGTGCCCCAGCCATGCGTTTTGTCACCCACGTCGGCCTGCCAGAGTTGTTTGCCTGCATGATCAAATGCGAAGACGCCGGTTTTCCCGAAGAAACAGTAGACACGTTCTGAGTCGGCAGCGGGCGTGTTTGCTGCGAAGCCGTGGTCACGGATCCGCTCCTCTTCGGGAAGTTTTGCCGCGACATCGTTTTTCCAGATGACGTCGCCATTGGTTCTGTTCAGGCAAAGCAAATGACGTTTCAGGTCACCCTGGGTCCCCCCGGGTTGTCCGGGAACAAAGAAGCCGGAATAGGACGTGAGATAAATATGGTTACCGAAAGTGATAGGGCTGGAGGCGCCGGGACCGGGCAGTTCGAGCTTCCATGCAATGTTGTCGGTACTGCTCCACTGCAGTGGAATTTTTCCGTTGGCACTGATCCCCTGCCCATCGGGCCCTCGAAACTGTGCCCAGTCGTTTTGGGCTGCCTTTTCTGATTTCAGGACGGTTTCCTGAGCAGAAACAGTGGCGGGATGATGGGTGAACAGTGCCAGCGTGATCACGCTCAGCAACCCAGTCTGTAACGAGGAATAGTACCGAATGGGACCACCAGAATTCAGTCGGGGGCAGATGTTCATCGCAGTGACTTTCGCTTGTCGTTAGTGCCGAGGGCGTGAAATGCAGTTCTGCTGCAGCCAGAAGTCTATCACGATTTGATCTGGCATCGAACGAGGGGCCGCGAAAAGCAGAGCGGAGTGACCGTTTTCCAGGAGGGTATTTTGGTCTGTGTCAGTGATTTCAGTGAAGCGGTAATGGCGCAGCGATTAGCACGCGAATGGGAGTTGCTCAGCTTTGACCTGTGTCAGCGCGGGACCGTTGATAACCCAAGTTGTGTTCGGAGTTGCTGTTCAAGTTCGGCGAGCTGGCTGAGGCTTTGTTGATGGAGCAGTTCGATGGTATCAGGTTGCATGCCCAGGATCTCCTGGTAGGCTCGGATGCTGCCGATACGTTGTCCCATGGAGAGCCCTTCAAGCCTGCCCTCCAGTTTCCCTTCAATTCTACCCTCAAGCTTTCCTTCAAGCCTGCCCTCAAGTTTGCCTGCGAGTAATCCCCCCGCTCTTCCTTCCTCGATCCACTGCTCCGCGATTGTCGGCATAATCGCTTCCCCTTTATTCGACCTTGTAAATCCGGAACTCCTGCGGCAGGACCGTTCCGGAGACTCGATCAGAACCACTGACAGTGATGGCCATTGGAAGAGTTCTTCGAACAAATGATTTGCCGGGAACTCAAATTGAATACGGCATTAAGTTTTGTGTTTCAGCGCGGGACTGTTGAGACCCCGAGTTGTGTTCGGAGTTGCTGTTCAGTTTCGGCGAGCTGGCTGAGGCTTTGTTGATTGAGCAGTTCAATGGTATCAGGTTGCATGCCCAGGATCTCCTGGTAGGCTCGGATGCTGCCGATAAGTTGTCCCATGGAGAGCCCTTCAAGCCTACCCTCCAGTTTGCCTTCAAGCCTGCCCTCAAGTTTGCCAGCAAGTAATCCCTCCGCTCTTCCTTCCTCAATCCACTGCTCCGCGATTGTCGGCATAATCGATTCCCTGTTATTTGACAGCCCCTTCCGGATCTCCTGCAGCAGGATCTCGCTCGGGACTCGATCAGAACCACTGACAAGGTAATTGAGTATCAGTCTGACAGAATCCGTAAGTTGCAGTTCGCCGGTGGTTCTGAGGATTTTGAAAATCTCAAACAGTTTCTCAATGATCTCAGGCCGCATTATATATTTGAAGACCAAAATTGTGGCCCGAAAAATTGGGTCCCCCTGAAAGACTGTGTCCTGAATCTGCCCAAGATCCATGATTTGCAGAGAAAAATCCGGAATAAAGGGGGCAAGCGCGTCCGGAACCGGAATCAACTGTCTCAACGAAGTTGGTGCATTCCAGGGGTTCTGTCCGTGGTAGACCACCAGCGGAATAATGCAGCACAGATCAAGTTGGTCTCTCAATCGTTGTTCGTTGATTTTCAGAATGTACCTGAGCATTTGAAAGACGGTCATTGGATCTGCCGCACTTTTGTGCTCAAAGAGCAGATACACTGCCGCATCACTGCCGTCTGCGAGTTGTGTTCTGAAAAGCAGGTCTGAATGAGCCTGCCTGAGGTTCTCGTCGACGAAAGATGCCGGTGATGGTTCGAGAACGCTGAGATTCAGACACTGCGCGATATCCGTGGGAAGAGTTGACAGCAGGAAACTGCGAGCGTAATCCTGCTGCCCAAACGCCTGTTTGAAAAAGCTGTCGTGCGAGTTTGATGCGGGTAATATTGGCATATGTCCATAGTGACTGAATGCATATGTCTTTTAGGAATTAATTTGGGCGAAAACCCTGAAATCTGTGTTGCCGAAAATCAACGTCGCGAAAAATTCGTTACGCATCCGAGCGGATTTCCCGAGGCAGGATTCCTTCGTCATCTCTGCAAAGTCGGCAGAGGTCACTGCTTCGTTCAAAGTCCCGACAGGCCTGAGGACGCAGATCGTAATGACGGCATTTCAGTGTGCCCATATCCAGCCAGACACAGGGAAGCAAATCAAAATGCTGGTCGAGGTGGATTCGCTCCCAAATCGGCTGCATCAGCGAATCCGGCACATTCCAGTGCGCTTCTTCCCCGGGCTGGAACGGTGGGATTGGTGTTCGTCGGCAGCAGGCTGCGCAGTCATCGCAGGATTCAATCAGGGGAAGGCTTTCGAATGTCATCCGCTATGCACCTCAGTGTCCTGTGAACCAAAAACAGACTTTCGGGGGTCAGCGGAGTTCAAATTCTTCAGTAAGTCCGTCTGATAAGCACTTTCCGGAAGTGGCGGTCCGTTCTCCGGGGCGGAGGATCTTTCCTTCGGACTGCGCCTCATGGCTAAGTTGTCGATTAGCTCCTGCAATTGAATCTCCGATGCGACTCCGTAACTTTCCGGGCCTTCACCTGGTATTCCAAAGTGCAATGCGGACGCATTGACTGAGTGCTGATTGTTACGGATTTCACGTACCGCGGAATGGACCTGCATGCAGCCTGACTGATTCAGCACACTGAGGACATTGGCCGCGCGAATTCCGCCGCCCGGAAGAATCTCTATATAAGACCGCGCGTGGCGCTGCAGTTGTCGAAGTACGGAAGCACCTTCGGCTGCCGTTTTTCGACCGCCACTTGTCAGGATTCTGGTGAATCCACAGTCGATCAACTGCCCGAGTGATGTGAACAGATCCGGGGTGCAGTCGAAGGCTTTGTGAAAAACCAGTTCCGCGTCCGGCAGAATCTTCCTGAGTTGCAGGCACCTCGCCGTATCAACAGTATCTTCGTTCGTCAGAAAACCGATGGCGATTCCATTCACACCGTGTTCCATCAGTTGTTCTGCTTCCATGAGCATCAGCAGAAACTCTGCCTGCGAATAGGTGAAGCCACCTTCGCGGGGTCTGACCATGGTAATGATGGGACCACTGAACAGGGACCTCGCCTGAATCGTCAGGGCCTGAGAAGGCGTCAGTCCCCCGGCCACCATGCCCGAGTTGAGCTCGATGCGATCGACCTTGAGTCTGGCCCCCAGCTCTACATCACAGATACCGCCGGCGCAGAGTTCCAGTTGCACAAACTTCGAAATGTTTCCTTGTGTCATCTGCCCTGCCCTGCTGACCAGAATGTTCTGCACAGAGTTTCGTCGTGCAGTTGCCGGGGCGATAGAATATCATCTTCTGCGAAGTCTTTCGATGTCCTCACTACCCACGTACAGATTCCTCCGGGAGTTTTCGTCATGTTCCGACAATTTCTACTTCAGTTGCTGACCTTGACGACGAGTGTCTGTGGTCTGATGAGCTCACTTCCGGCGGAGGACGGGGCTACCGTAGTACATCCTGTCCCATATCAGGTGATTCAGCGGGTGGGGTTTCATCCGACACCGGCAGCGGAAGTGTCTGCGAATCGTGGCTATGCCACAATCCCCGTCCGTCTGAGATTATCGGGCGATCAGGCCAGTGGAAACACGGCACCATACCAGTCTGAGTATCGCATTCTGGAGACAACAGACACTGGGTCGGAGGTCAGGTGGTCGCCGCTTGATCTGGAACACGATCAGCGACAGCATGTGTGGTCCGGAAGTTGCGTGGCTATGGCCGGAGGCTGGTACCGACTGGAGGTTCGTCTTCGAAAGACTGCCGATGTACCATGGATTGAAACAACAGTGGAGCCGATCGGGGTCGGTGAAGTGTTTCTGGTGGCGGGTCAATCCTACGCGACCAATACGAATGACGAACGCCTGCGTGTTGAAGACGAACGCCTGCGTGTAGCGGCTTATGATGTCATGTCTGACCGATGGCAAACGGCTCACGACCCACAGCCCGCGCCGGACAAAACGGATGGGGGTTCTATCTGGCCGCCGCTGGGAGATCTGCTGGCTGCTGAGTATTCAGTACCGATTGGATTTATGAATGTGGCGGTGGGAGGGACGTCGTCAGAACAGTGGCAGCCGGCTGGGGAGCTCTTTCCACGACTGGTTCAGGCCGGAAAATCGACTGGACGATTTCGAGCTGTCTTATGGCAACAGGGGGAATCGGATGTCATCAACGGAACGTCCCGGGAACAGTACGTGCACAATATACAGACGATTCGTACAGCGGCGGTCCGAGCGTGGGGATTTGAGCCTGTGTGGTTGTGTGCCAAATCGACACATCATCCAACCGTTTACGACAAACCCGAGGATGAGCAGCGGATTCGGGATGCGATCGATGATCTTTCCGCGATGCCTGGGTTCGGTGCCGGGCCTGATACTGATCTGCTGCGGGGTGAAAATCGTGGTGGCCTGGGTTCGCGACGCCATTTCAGTGGACTCGGGCAGCGACGCGCTGCGGCGATGTGGGGTGAGTTGCTGACGAGTCGGCTGGATCGTGTTCCATCCGGAGTGGACGCGGCGTCCTTCCTGCTGCGCGATCTGCACCTGCTGGAGCCTGCCTGGGAATCCAACATCGTCCATCGGGAAAGTACCGTTCTCAGAATTCATGACTCCTCAGATGTGGCTCGTGCGAGGCTGGCATTTCCGGCCGCTGAGATTCTGGAAATCGCGACTGCGAATGGTGCGACACGGATTTCCCGGGAGCAGTGGGAACTGTCCGCAGATGGGGTCACTGTGAAGTTTTCCGGAGAACTGCCTGTGGAAGCGATATCCGATGACGCGATGTATCTGCCGCAGGACGCGCCGAACAGTTATCGACACCGCCGGGACCATCCGGAACAGAATCTGATGTATCGTCCCGGACGCTGGTTTCATGATCGAAATCTGGAAATTACCTATCGACTCAGCAGGACCGCTGATGTGGAAACACAGCCTTCGGTCGTTGCTGGTAGTCTTCCGGCAACTCTGGAACGACTGCGTACCGGGCAGTCCGTGAAAATTGGCATCAGCGGGGACAGCATTTCTACCGGACTCGACGCCTCACTGACCACCGGGACTGCTCCTTTTCAGCCGGGTTATCCGGAGCTTGTTGTGGCACAGTTGAGAGTGTTATCGGACAGTGATGTGACGTATGTAAATCGTGCAGTTGCGGGCTGGAGTGTCGCGAACGGACTGCAGGATCTCGATGCCCTGCTATCGGCCAAACCAGAATTGATTGTGATCGCCTATGGAATGAATGACGTAGGGCGAAAAGATCCGAAGTGGTTTCGCGAACAGAATGAAGCCATGATTCGGCACATTCGTGAGGTTCTGCCACAGTCTGAAATTCTGCTGGTCTGTACTATGCTGGGCAATCGTGAGTGGATTCATACCCCGCGGGAAATGTTTGCAGAGTATCGGAATGTTCTGATGTCATGTGCATCATCTGGAACAGCAATTGCCGATCTCACCGAGGTCTGGGGGCGATTGCTGAAGTCAAAAGAAGACCTGGACCTGACTGGAAATGGTCTGAATCATCCGAATGACTTTGGCCATCGGCTGTATGCTCAGGCGATTCTGAAGCTGCTGGCTCCGGCTCGTTGAGGCATTGGTGTTCGGTGCCGGTGTCCGGTCTCTGCGAGCGGGAATGAGACTGCGAGGCTCCAGTGGATCAATCGGACGTTGTTGTCGAGGCTGCGTCTGCGCCCGGTGGTACCGTTATGGTCCCGGAGTGGCACAGTTTGAGTGCAAATCAGGTAATTCAACGGCTTGAAAGCGATCGTGAGCAGGGACTGCCGGCGTCTGAAGTACAGCGGCGGACAGAGCAGTACGGTACCAATGTGCTGCGTGAGGCGCCGCCAGTGCCAGCTTGGCGAAGAATGGCTCGGCAGTACCAGGAGCTGGTGATTCAAATACTGCTTGTGGCATCAATCCTCGCTGCGATCATGGGGGAATTTCTGAATGCCATTGCGATTCTCTGCATTGTAATTCTGAATGGTATGCTTGGTTTTTTTCAGGAAGAAAGTGCTGAGAGAGCATTGCTGGCCCTGAAAAAACTTTCTCTGCCGATGGCTCGGGTTTATCGTGAGGGGAAGCTGCAGTCGTTACCCTCCGCCACGCTGGTTCCCGGGGACCTGTTGGAGATTGAGGCGGGCGAAAACATTCCGGCAGATTGCAGGTTGCTGCAGTCGTGGAGTTTGATGGTCCAGGAGTCCGCATTCACGGGCGAAGCAGCAGCCGTGGAAAAGAATGCGGATGCGGTACTGGTGCCGGGTGTGCTGTTATCTGACCGGGTGACGATGGTCTATATGGGGACGATCGTTGTATCGGGACGAGCCCGAGCGCTGGTGGTCGCCACGGCAATGCAGACCGAGCTGGGTCGTATTGCGGGTATGCTTCAGGCGTCGGCTTGTGAGTCGACACCGCTGCAGAAACAATTGGCCGTCTTTGGACGTGTCCTGTCGTTGTCATGTCTGGTGCCGGTGTTTCTGATTTTCCTGATTCGGATGCTTCGTGGTGGTGACCTGCTGCAGACACTCATGCTGGCAGTAAGCATTGCGGTGGCGGCAATACCGGAAGGTTTACCTGCGGTGGTGACCTTAACGCTGGCTCTGGGTGTACGGCGAATGGTGGCACGCCATGTTCTGGTGCGAAAGCTTCCGAGTGTGGAGACACTGGGCGCGGTTACGGTTATTTGTTCAGACAAGACGGGCACACTCACAAGGAATGAGATGACTGTTCGGCAGTTGATCACCGGGGATGCTCGATTCACACTGACTGGGGTTGGCTATTTTCCCCAGGGCGACATACTGAAGCATGGTTCAGTGCAGGGACCGGCTGCCGATCAGATGATGCGGGTGAATCCGGAACAGGAGCCTGATCTGCGCATGCTGCTTTTGACGGGTGTGTACTGCAGCAATGCAACTCTCGGGCCCACGGACGATTTCGGGCAGGCATGGCAGGTCATGGGAGATCCAACCGAGGGAGCACTTCTGGTCGCCGCAATGAAGGCTGGACTTCCGCTGCGGAATTCCGTGGATCGAAGGCTATTTGAAATTCCCTTCGACAGCGAGCGGAAGATTATGTCCGTCGTGATACGAGATTCCGCCGGGGATATCGCCATGTACACAAAGGGGGCCCCCGAAATTGTTCTTGAACGTAGTTCACATGAGGCGTTTGCCGGGCAGATTTGTGAGCTGACTGAGCAGCGTCGGAACGAAATTCTGGAACAGAACAGCCAGCTTGCAGCAGGGGCTTACCGAGTTCTTGCGTTTGCCTTTCGGAATATACCGCCCATGTCGACGGATGTGGATTCCCGGGATGCCAGTGAGTCCGGGTTGGTGTTTCTGGGATTGGTCGGAATGATCGATCCCCCTCGCGAAGAAGCGGCGGCATCGGTTCGGAAGTGTCATGAGGCCGGGATTCGGGTGATTATCATCACCGGCGATCATCCTCAGACGGCGCTTGCTGTCGCCAGGGAACTGGCGATTGCAGACGATGTCTCAGAAGTTATTACGGGCCGCCAAATGGAAATAATGTCGGATGACAAGCTGGCGGAAAAAGCTCGACGATGCACGGTGTTTGCCCGAGTTTCGGCCGAACACAAACTTAGAATTGTCGGGGCCCTGCGAGCCCGCGGTGAGATCGTCGCGATGACGGGGGATGGAGTCAATGATGCACCGGCATTAAAAGCGGCGGACATCGGTGTCGCCATGGGGCTGAAGGGAACGGACGTAGCGCGAGAGGCTGCGGATATGGTTTTGATGGACGACAATTTTGCATCCATTGTGTGTGCCGTGGAAGAGGGGCGAGGAATCTTTGACAACATCCGAAAATTTGTGCACTTCCTGCTTGCCGGGAATAGTTCAGAATTATTGCTGATGCTGTTTGCTGCGTTTGTTGGTTGGCCGGCACCGCTGGCGGCCCTGCAGATTCTCTGGATTAATCTGGTAACTGATGGACTGCCAGCGGTAGCTCTGGGGATGGACACTCCTGAAGGGGATGTGATGCGATGGAATCCGAGACGACCGGACGAAAGGGTACTGGATCTTCGCCGCGGGATGATGGTCCTGCTGCAGGGGCTGCTGCTGGCTATGGTGACAGCACTCGGGTTTTGGTTTGTTTATCGTGGGAATCCAGCGAAACTGCCGGCAGCGCAGACTGTTGCATTTGCGGTGTGTTCCTTTTCGCAGTTACTGATGGCAATGTCCGTTCGCAGTCTGAGTACCGGGATCTTTTCTCACCGATTTTTCAGCAATATGTGGCTGTTGACCTCAATCATTGTTTCCGCCTCATTGCAAATTTGCCTGATGCACTGGTCGGTGAGCATGAGCATCATGCAGCTGCAGTGGATCACGAGTCGTGAATGGCTGATGATTGGAGTTCTTTCGCTGGTCCCGGTGACGCTTGCTGAACTGCAGAAAGTTCTCAGGGGCCGGAAGGCCAGTTGTCGGGTGTAATCGGATTGCAGGGAACCGGCGAATCATGACCGGTGAATAGATGTCCGATGTGCGATAATTTTTTCGGGGAGGCGTCTTTGGCCCTGCAACAGGCGATTCTGCTTCATGGTCGTGTTTCAAAATCGGCAGAAACTGCTGGTTGAGCGTGGGCCCACGTTGCTGGAAACGATTGCACCGCGCGGGTTAGGTGAATGTCGCTGGCCTGCGGCTTCGGCATTTCTATGCACAGGCCTGAAGTGCCGAAAATGAGGAAGGACGGCAGAGGGGTGGCGGATCGGTCATCACCAGAATCAGGGTCAGGGCGTGGTGGTCAAGCCCGAAGGCCTCCGATGAAAATAATGTTGGGTACGGGAATGTCCGGATTGTCAGCGATCTGCTGAACGGACAGAAGAGAAAAAGTGAGTTTTGCCTCGTGCGGGGCATTCGACTTGAAAGTGTGTCGTCTCTGCAGCGTGGTGGACTGGCTGCGGAATTGCAACACCCTGGAGCAGACTTATTACAGCCAGCGATTCACAATCAGAAAGCGACTATTCGCCCCGGCGGTTGTCGTCGATGTCATTTGCGGGTTACCTGCTGATGACGCTGTTGACTTCTGTAAACGACAGTCTGTTTCGGTGGTTGTTGGTTCCGGTGGCCCGACTTGAGATTAGTCAGCGGCGTCCGGACTGGACGCTTGAGGATCTGGAGTCATTTGTTCTGGCGATGGGATTGGGGATATTTACGCTTCCGTTTGTGCTGTTTGCACCGTGGGCTGGCTGGGTGGCAGAT
The DNA here is from genome assembly GCA_903871805.1 of uncultured Planctomycetaceae bacterium. GTDB lineage: Bacteria > Planctomycetota > Planctomycetia > Planctomycetales > Planctomycetaceae > SXXK01. The sequence goes on from CAIQIE010000001.1 coordinate 22,507, forward strand.
CGTTTCAGCAAGCGCACCTCTCTTCTGCTGCTGAAACTGGCAGAAATTTTGCTGGTTTCGCTGGGAGTCTGGGCGATTCAGGTTTCGAATGTCTTCCTGATGTTTTTTGCGTTGTTTCTGATTGGTTTTCAGGCAGCACTGATTGGAACCGCCAAGCTGGGAATCATTCCTGAAATTGTGCGGAGGTCCGACATTTCGGCGGCCAACGGCTGGTCTGGGCTTGCCACACTGGTCGGTGTGATAGTTGGAACTGTTGTAGGCTACGGATTGGGCGCCAGGATTCAGCTTGACCGAGTGGAGGGGCTGTCCATGTCAGCTCTGGCCCTGATTGGTACTGCGATTCTCGGAACAGTCGGGGCGCTGATGACTCAGCGTGTTCCGGTTGCCAGTCCGAAGGTCCGCTTTCAGTGGAATCTTGTCGCGGATTCATTGCGCGACATTCGTCTGATTTTTGCAGACCGGGCGATCGTGAAAGTCACAATGGGGATTGTCTTTTACTGGGGCCTTGCCGCGATGGCACAAATGTCGATTGACGGTTTTGTGCGACAGGAACTGGCCGATAATCTGACGGGAACTGACCCGAGCCCGTTCATGGCGATGCTGGTGATTGGTGTGGGAATTGGCAGTCTGCTGGCCGGTTGGTGGTCCTGTGGTCGGGTAGAGCTTGGCATGGTGCCGTTTGGGACACTGCTGATGGGCGTGGCCTGTATTTTTCTGTACTTCACCAGTGACTCGCCGTTAATGTCAGGTGCCATGCTGGCCGTAATCGGCCTGGGAGGCGGGTTGTTTAATGTTCCACTGCAGGCATGGCTGCAGGAACGCAGTCCCCATGATAAACTGGGGGCAATTCTGGCAGCGGGTCAGCAACTGACAGCGCTGGGCATGCTGTTTGTTTCCGGCTTATTCTGGTTCCTGCGAGGTCCGCTGGCACTGGATGCTTCGCAGGTCTTTCTGATTTCGGGATTGAGTATCATTCCGATTGTGGTCTACGTGGTTTGTCTGCTTCCGCAGGCAACGATTCGGTTTTTTGTCTGGCTGTTAAGTCGATTTGTTTATCGGGTACGAACGTACGGCATAGAGAACGTCCCGGAGCAGGGAGCGGCACTGCTGGTGGCCAATCATGTTTCGTGGATTGACGGTGTTCTGATCCTGCTGGCCAGTTCGCGACCAATTCGCATGGTGGCCTACGCGGATTATTTTCAGGGCAGACTGCTGGGCTGGCTTTCAAAGTTGTTTGGAATCATCCCGATCCGAAGTGGAGATGGTCCAAGGGCTCTGATACATTCGCTGGGCATCGCCAGCAATGCTTTGCGAAATGGCGAACTTGTCTGTATTTTTGCTGAGGGTGCGATTACACGCACCGGTCAGCTGATGAAGTTTGAAAAAGGATTACTCAGGATCCTGAAGGATACGGATGCCCCTGTTGTGCCAGTTTGCCTGGACGAGCTCTGGGGGAGTATTTTCAGTTACGATCAGGGGAGGTTTCTGTGGAAGAAACCACGCTACTGGCCTTATCCAGTGTCGATATCGTTTGGTCAGCCGATTGCAAAAGTTGAAGACGTGGAGACGGTACGGTCGGCCGTATTGGAGCTGAATGCTCAGTCGATGCTTCTTCGAAAGGAACGCAGCATGATTCCTGCTCTACGATTTATCCGGCAGTGTCGCCTTGCATGGAAACGTCGGAAGGTCGCGGATTCTTCAGGAGTGGTTCTCAGTGGTGGTCAGCTGCTGATCGGAGCACTGGCTTTTCGGCGAGTGCTGGCTGGACGCGTCCTCGATTCGTCGGCCAGTCATGTGGGAATTCTGATTCCGCCATCGGTCGGTGGAGTGCTGGCGAACACCGCGCTGGCACTGGCCGGAAAGATCTCTGTCAACCTGAATTATACGCTTAGTGACGAGCTGATGAATTTCTGTATTCGTGAAGCCGGCATCCGTCAGGTGATCACCAGTCGCTCGTTCATCGAAAAAAAACCGGTGAAGCTGAATGCAGAGCTGATCTTTCTGGAAGATCTGAAAGGTCAGCTTTCCGTTGCAGACAAGGGAATCGCGGCGGTCACGGCCCGGTTGGTGCCTCTGCGGCTTTTAAGCAAGTTTCTGGGGCTGCACAGACTTCGCGCAGATGATCCTCTGACTGTAATTTTCACGTCGGGATCAACGGGGGAACCCAAAGGGGTTGTGCTGTCTCAAAATAATATTGGATCGAATATTGATGCTGTGAACCAGTTGCTGCGACTGCACTCGGGCGATGTGCTGCTGGGAGTGCTTCCGTTCTTTCATTCGTTTGGCTACACGGTCACGATGTGGTTGCCGCTGTGTGCGGAGCCGGGCGCAGTTTATCACTTCAATCCTCTGGATGCCCGCACTGTCGGGGCTCTGACCGAAAAACATGGCTGTACAATTATCGCTGCGACGCCAACGTTTCTCCGCAGCTATCTGAAACGCTGCACGGTGGAAGAGATGAAAACCATGAACCTGGTGATCGTGGGCGCTGAAAAGATGCCTGACGAACTCAGGGATGCGTTCAAGGAAAAATTCGGATTCGAACCAATCGAGGGCTATGGTACCACAGAGATGTCTCCGGTGGCTTCCTTCAACATCCCGGAAACTCGTATGGGAGCTGAAGCCAACACTGGTTCGGGAACGCGTCACGGTACGGTGGGCCGGGCGATTCCCGGAGTTGCAGCGGCGATATTCGATCCTGAAACTGGTGCGCGTCTGGGGGCCAATCGTGAGGGAATTCTGAAAATCAAAGGACCCAACATCATGCTGGGTTACCTGAATCAGCCTGCAAAGACGGCCGAGTTGATTACTGATGGCTGGTACAACAGCGGCGACATGGCGGTGATCGATGATGACGGGTTTATTCGTATCACAGGCCGCATGAGTCGCTTTTCAAAAATCGGCGGCGAGATGGTACCTCACGTGCTGGTGGAACAGGAGCTCGCAAAGATTCTGGATGAGGATGCTGTGGAAGAGTCGTCGATTATGTGCGCGGTTACCTCGGTTTCCGACCCGAAGAAGGGTGAACGATTGATCGTGCTGCACAAGCCCATGAAAAAGTCGATCAGAGAAATCACGGATCGTCTTCAGGCTGCAGGGTTGCCGAATCTGTTCATTCCCTCCGCAGATGGATTTATTGAAGTGGAACAAATTCCTCTGCTGGGAACCGGCAAACTGGATCTGCGTGGAATGAAGCAACTGGCGCTGGAGAAAACCGCCGGAAAGTGAACGGGCATGATGCTCGACACAGCGGACTGTCGATATTCCGGCCCGCAGAAAACAAACGGTCGACTGACGTGGCTCCTTTACCCTGCCCGATTTGGGGTGTTAGAGCTACACGGCAGGGTAAAGGTGGAAACAAACGAGCCCGGCCCCGAATCCGTTTAACTTTCCTTCGGCCCCGTTCGCATTAAAGAATTTAAACGAGAATACTCATGAAATTTGCTCTTGTAATCCCCGACGGCGTCGCGGATGAACCGCAGCCATCACTCGGTGGCAAAACGCCACTCCAGGCGGCTCACATTCCGAATATGGACGAAGTCGCTTCGATGGGACGGGTTGGTCGCACGAATAACGTCCCGGATTCACTGCCGTCAGGCAGTGATGTGGGGACAATGAGTCTGTTTGGTTACAGCCCTCTGCAGTATCACACAGGGCGCGCTCCGCTGGAGGCTGCGGCCCAGGGGATTGAATTGCATTCCGGTGACTGGGCGATTCGCTGCAATCTCGTGAATGTCACAGGTGGCCGCATGCAAAGCTTCACGGCTGGTCAGTACCCCAGTGATCTGGCGAAAGACCTGCTTCTGCTGCTTCAGCAGACTCAGTGCGGCGACAGCCACTGGAAATTTCATGCCGGAGTTAGCTATCGGAACCTGTTGATTTACAGGTCGAGGGGCATCGTTGCGCCCTTTTCAAGGGAGACGATTACGACACCGCCGCACGACATTACCGACCAGCCGGTTGAGCCATTTTTGCCATCAGGGCCGGGATCGCATGAGTTGCAGGCGTTAATGGATCGGAGTCAGGAGTTATTTGCGACTGCAGCCGCGAATCAGTTGAGGTCAGCCCAAGGTCAGCTTCCCGCCACTCAGATCTGGTTGTGGGGCCAGGGACAACGACCAGTCTTCCCGACGTTTGAGGAGCGTTTCAGGCTGCGAGGGGCCGTAATCACAGCAGTTGATCTGCTGCGAGGCATTGGACGATTGCTCGGGTGGAATATCATTGAGGTTCCCGGGGCCACCGGATATCTCGATACAGACTACGCGGCCAAAGGTCGAGCGGCGATAGAGACCCTGTCAAAACCCGATGTGGACTTTGTTGTGGTTCACGTGGAAGCGACAGATGAAGCCTCTCATGAAGGCAGTGTGGAGGAAAAGGTGAAGGCCGTGGAACAGATCGATAGACACATTGTCGGGCCGCTGCACACCTGGTTAAGAAGCCAGGGAGAATACCGATTACTGATTTGTCCGGACCATCCGACCTTCCTGAGAACCAGGACACACAGTCATGGCGATTGTCCGTTTGCCATGTGCGGAACGGGCATTTCTCCATCGAGAGCCCTGGAATACAGTGAAATTACTGGTGCAGGTTCGTTGATCGCATTTCCGGAAGGTTGGGAGCTGATGGGGGATTTTTTGAACATCTGATCGATGTTGCAGAAAAGTTGGCTTTTCCTTAGTGAATTTTGGGTGTTTTCGATGGGTGGGGGTCTTTGCGGGGGCTGATGAGCGTTCGGACTGTCTGGAAGGATCAGCGCTCCCTTTTGTTATTTCCATGCCAAAACTGTTGATTTGTGACTGTTCTGGTGGTCTGATTCTGGACGAGAATCCTTCGACCTGTCATGTTTAGCAGAATTTGAAGGAATTTCGGGTAAGGGTTTCACCTTCCCGTGGTTCTAAAAATGCGACACCTCTGACGTGCCGCTGGTTTTGTCCACATGGATCACCTTTCGGACGCGGATGGTGCTACTGTGTACAGGATCTGACAGAACACAAGATCCACTGACGTGTCCCTGCTCTGGTGAGTCCTATGCCTGTCGTTGTCCGCAACACTACGAAATTCAGAGGCATCACTGTTAGCCGCTGGTTTCGAACTGCTGTTTTCTGCTGCGTTAGCTCGCTAAGCGCGGACGGTTTTGGTCAGGAGTCTCCTGCCCAACCCCCGGCCGCTGCTGAACAGCCCGCGTCTGCTCCTGAGGAACCGGCCAGGCAGCCGACTGGATCACAGGAAAGTGTGTCCGCGTCCTGCCTTCAGCAGGTGTTGGCAGAGCAGCAACTGACTCGAACGCTGCGTGAATTGCGCGAGCCGCTGCCGTATCCTGACAAAAACGAAGCCTCACGGCTGCGGCGGGACTACACAAAGCTGTTATCGGATGGGTTCTCTAACGCGGCAGACACCAAAAAGGTGCAGGATTATCTGGCCTGGCTGCTACTGCGAGTCACGGAATCCGACTTCATCGAGAATCCCGGTAACATTCAGCAAATGCTGAAGGATGTTGAAGCGGACGTACAGCGTGCGGGCGGGAACATCGGCAATCCCGCAAATCAGCTGACCGCCCGAAAGAAGTTTTGTGCGGAAGTGCTGACGCTCTGCAAAAAACTGCTCACAAATAATTTCGATTCCCGGGTTTCCGGTGTTTCTATCATCAAGGTGCTTTACGAAGTACGGCCTGTTCCTGGTGGTGCCGCGGCAAAGTTGTATCCTGACGCGCTCGCCGCATTGCTGGATGTCCTTGGGGCAAAGGAACAGCCTGATTCTGTAAAAGTCTTTGCGGCCAGTGCCCTTCGCAACGTTCTGCGAAACTGTGATGTGATCGAAACCGAACAATTTAGGATTTGCGATGCGATTGCGGTCGAACTCGACCGCAACTGTACTCAGAGTGCCTATCAGCAGACTCTGCTTGAAACACTGTTTGACATCCGAAAGGCTCGTAAAACTGTTGGTGGGGCCGAGCCGACTGCGATGAAATCCTTCGCTGCTGTGCTGAATGATCGTAGTCGTCCCATCGAAGTGCGTTGTCTGGCCGCAATGGGGGTCGGACGCGGAGCTTTCGATAATCAGATGCAACTGGATCCTCTGGCGTGGAAGATTTCCCAGCTTGCTGGTGATGCGGCGGTCGAGTTCAATCGATCTCCGGGAGATCCCAAATGGCCTGCCTGCGGAGCGTCCCTGATTTTTGCGTATCGTCATGTGACGAACGAAGAAGCAACGGCTTCCCTCGCCGACCGGAAAGGTCTTCTAAATCGATCTGGGGCCTCCGCCCCCTCAAAATTAATCGCGGAATCTGCCCCACTGGTCAAAGTTGTCGGACTGAAGTTGATACAGAACAGCGAGCAGTTTGCCTCTGATGATGTACGACCGCTGGCGGAATGGATTCAGGCTAACAAGCCAGAAAATCTGAAGTGGGATGACAAAGCGGCTGAATTATCGCCCTAGTGCTTTGTCAAAGCCCGAAATTGGGGTTCACCGACTTGAATTGGGGTTCACCGTAATTCCCGCGCAGGCGGGAATCCAGATCGCGGCACTGGTTTCCCGCCTGCGCGGGAATGACGTAACCCAAAAACTAAGATTTGACAAAGCACTAGTCCAATAGTCCCGGTCCGGGACGCTGTCTGACGCGGCGTGCAGAGAGCAACGCACGAACTGTATGTCGGTGTCCGACATTTTCGTGGAGGACCAGATGTGGGGAATCCGGGGGCAGGCCGGTTCCCTTCTGTCCTTCATTGCGAATCACCAACGAAAAATGCCATCCCTGATTCGGGATGGCATTTTGTGTTTTGCGGAGCGGTGACGCCCATGGTAACGAAATTTTGCCGGACTTCAGTTTCCGGAAGGCGCTGGTTCGGTGGCGGGCTGTTCGCCTTCGACTTTGGGTTGCTCTTCCACTTTGCCGTCGCCCGGAGTTTCTGCGGACGGTTTTTCGATCTTTTTGCCTTCTTCCACGGCCTTTTTCAGTTGTTCCAGTTCTTCCTGGGCCATTTTCGCAGCCGCTTCGGCGGCAGCCTGAGCCTTCTGAACATCGTTCACCTGGATCTTGAGAGCATCACGTTCCTGAGCGGCTGCAGCCAGATCCTTCAGAGTCTGAGCCTGAGTTTCTTCGCTCTTTACAGCAGTCTCTCTTAGTGTCGCCAGTTGGCCAACTGCACTCTTATGGGCCGCTTCAGCTTTGTCCGCACGATCCTTCTGACTGGCTACAGATTGTGTTTCTGCAGCGAGTTGCTTCTTGAGTTCTGCGACCTGCGCTTCCATGGCAGCCTTAAACTTGGCCATTTCAGCCTGAGTGCTTTCCAGTTCCTGACGAGTCGCGGCCAGCTCAGCACTGGTTTTTTCGGCGGTGGCCTTGGCGGTTGACAGCTCCTCCTCAGTCTTCCGCAGGGCAATTTCCATATCATCCGCGTCTTCTGCGCGACTAAGAGCCTTGGCGTAAGGCATCATTTCGCGGTAGGTCCCGTCCTTGGCCTTGTACCACTGAGTTGTTGTGGTGGTTGTGCACTTCTTTTTGGGAAAAAGAAAGCATCCGTGATCGCCCGCTTCAACACCGGGGGCAAGGATAGCGAGTGTAAGTGACGCAAGGAGTTTTTTCATGAGAGCGCTCATTCAGAATGCAGGGGAATCGCCAACAAAGGCAGACTGAGACATCGGGAGTATAGAGTAGAAAACAGGGAGGCAGGAATCGGGAACTTTGCCTGATATGGGGAAATGAGGAAAAACAGCGGCTTAGGCAAAGAATAGGTAAAAAAGCATTTCCGCCGATTATCTGTATTGTGAAAGCTGGGAAAAGTGATTATTCGGCAATAAAAATCTCTCTCAGTTCTGGAAAATCAGCGTTCCTGCGGGTTTTGTTGAATCACCCGACAATCCCCAAAGTCGTCTGTTTGTCTCTGAGTGTTATCAGATGGCGGTATCGAAGAGTTCGCCCCAACGGGCTGAGCAAAACAGCAGGTAAGCAACGCCCTGCAAGGCGGACATCGGACATGGATATCCCAAACAGGTCCCGGAAACGCAGCAATTTTTCGGTATTTCGTGCAGTTAAGTAGTTCCCTACTGGTGGCAGAATGGAATTTTGGGATAATCCGCTGCACAGGTTGGTCATGGAGCAGCGGTGGTGTCGGCAGGTGTTCCTGTCGGGTGATTCAACTTTTGTGTATTGTTAAAAAGCGTCACTTCCGTGGATGGTGTTTCTGAAAATAGCACGGATTCCGATGTTCGCATGAAGGAACTTCAGAATCGCTACTCGGGATTGCTGATGAAGCCAGGCATTCGCTGGACCTCAGAGCGATCGTTTCTCAAACGCCTTGGAACTGGAGGACAGGGCAGCGTTATGCTGGCAGAGCGTCGCGGCGCCGCCTTGTTTAGTATCCCTGTTGCATTGAAGTTTTTTTCTCCGGCAGCCTTTGATTCCCACGAAGCCTACGACATCGAAATGCATCGTCTGGCCGAGGTTTCTGCCATCGTGGCCAGAATTCAGGTGGATCACCTTGTGTCAGTCCATTCGTTCCAGCTGGACGATGGCATTTATGTCCTGGAGATGGAATGGATTGATGGGTTTGATCTTTTACACATCCTGCGCAGGGACAGTCTGGAAATTGTTCAGGATGCTGTCACTGAACGTCGCTTTGCCAGCATCAATGAGCGGGTGATTACGGCGGGTGAGGTGGATTGCAGGTTGAAACCGGGGATGGCGGTGGCCATTCTTCGTGAGTGTCTGGAGGGGATTGCTGCGCTCCACCGGGGCGGTATTATTCATTGCGATCTGAAACCATCCAATGTGATGGTCAAACGAACGGGGCAGGTGAAGATTATCGATATCGGATCGGCGTTTTGGGTGGGAAGACCGCCGGACCGCCAGCCGTGCACTCTGGAATATGCCGCGCCAGAGGTTCTAATCGGCCACCGTGCAACGCCGCAGTCTGACCTGGCCAGTCTGGGTTACATGCTGATTGAAATGCTCTCAGGGTCCCGTCCGTTTTCCGGGTTGTCCTTCGATCAGATCATTCAGGCAAAAACGAACATCCTGGAAAAGCTTCCCGGACTGCTGCCGATGGAAGAGTTTCAGTTCAGTGAGGCCTTGATCAGGCTGTTACGGGGTCTTGTGCATCCCGACCCAGGCAAACGTTTCAGTACGGCCGAACAGGCAGAATTGTCCGATTACGGCGCAGCGGGATTTCTTCGGGATCTGGTTAAGAGCGACATGGCGGAAGCCTATGGAATGGAACTCCGCCGCTGGATTGAAGAGTTGGAAAGCAACGTCAACCGTCGCTTGTACTCTGAGAGCCCTGTGATCCCCAACGGAACAACGCGGATTGTTGTCAGGGATCCCTGATTCCGCATTTTGCCGACGTCATTCAGAATCTAGATAACGGCCTGTCCTACCGCTGTGGCGGCTTGTTTTTCCAGCGGACGCCACTGCGAAGCCCCTGCGATGGAACCTGAACATAGCTGGCTGGACGGATTTCCGACACAGGCAGTCGGATCAATTCTCTGCATGTTGTCGAAGTGCGGGGACTACTGAACCAGGCCCTTCGTCAGTTGCAGGAAGGCGGTTTCCAGATTGACTTCTTCTTCGCGAAAGAGGGTGATGGCGGTTCCGCCCTGAATCAGTGCCGTGGGAAGATCGCTGTAGTCTTCCACATCTGGTTTCAGGGTTACTTCAATCAACTGCTCTTTCCCGATTGAGACTTTTTCCACACTGTCCAGTTGTTCCAGCAGCGACGCCGCGAAATCGGTACGGTCTTTCACGCGAATATGCAGCAGAATTCTCTGCCGCGCCTTGCGCATGACTTCGGCCACGTTGCCATCCACGATCATGTGGCCTTTTTCAATCATGCCAACGCGAGTACAGACATCGGCGAGTTCCGGCAGGATATGACTGCTGACGATGACTGTTTTTTTCATTTCGCCAAGTCGACGCAGCAGATTGCGAATCTCGATCCGGGCTCGCGGGTCAAGACCGCTGGCCGGCTCGTCCAGCAGAAGTACCTGCGGATCGTGCAGCAGGGTCCGTGCCAATCCGATGCGCTGAGTCTGTCCGCGGGACAGTTCATTGACCATGGCATCCCGTTTGAAGGCCATATCCACCAGTTCCAGCTTTTCCTCGACCACCTTTCTGCGGCGACTGCCATCAATACGGTATGTCGCCGCAAAGAACTCCAGGTATTCGATCACTGTCATGTCATCGTAAACACCGAAGAAGTCCGGCATAAAGCCCACAAGGCGGCGGATTTCTTCCTGATCGGTGTAGATGGATTTGCCGCAGACGTAGGCTTCGCCGTGGTCTGGAGCAAGCAGCGTAGCGATCATCCGCATGGTGGTGGTTTTTCCCGACCCGTTGGGACCGATAAAACCGAAGACATCACCCTGATCCAGTTTCAGGTTAATGTCATTAGCGGCGATCAGGTTGCCGTATCGTTTTGTCAGGTTTCGTGTTTCGATCATCAGCCAGGTCCGCCATCCGAATCCGGAATTGCCGGTTTTTTTCGTTCAGAGAATTCTCGGTTAACAGAAGACAAGTACGCAGAGATCTGCGGGGTGTTGGCCGAATTCCTGAGATCCCCCGGACTTTCAACCCATTTGTCCAGCCCCGGATCCGATTTTTTGTGTGTGTGCTGGTATGCCGCGTTCGGCCAGTGTCTACAGGAATCCTGCCGGATCGTTTGATTACCCGGCTCATATCTGCCCTAATCAGCATGCGACGGCATTGGGCCCGGGAGATTGATTCGGGGTTTGATCCAAGAATCTCGGGAAGCCGTCCGATGGCTATTTTCGGTAAAACCGTGACGTTCCGCCAGTTCCGTTGATCGTACGGCAGGCAATCCGTGCGACTACGCTTCCATTTCCTGTGGCCATCATCATATTCCGGATGTACGAAGCCTCTTTTGCAATCGGATTTCTCCGAAAGTGACGGAAAGAACGGTTTTTGGGGGTTGATAATCGCCACTGGTCCCTGCGGCCGGTTTTTTGTTCTCGATTCAAGACCTGCGACCTGACCCGCGGGAAAAGGAAACTGATATGTCGGCACAGTTGAGTGAATTCGCTCGATCTTTGAATGTGGAAACGGCCTTCACTGTCCTCGCCGCCGCAAAGAAACTGAAGGCGACGGGCAAAGATGTTGTTGAACTGGAAATCGGCGACAGTCCGTTTAACAGCACGGCCTCGGCGATTCAGTCCGGACTGCAGGCCATTCGCGACAACCAGTCCCATTACTGCCCATCCCCGGGCATTCCTGAGTTTCGGGATGCAGCGGCACGATTTCTAAGTCGTGAATTTTCGATTCCGGTCGTGAGTGAAAACATTGCCGTGGGCCCTGGGGCCAAAGTGTTTGAGCAATTCTTCTGCGAAGCATTTCTGAATCCCGGTGACGGCTGTCTGGTCTTTAGTCCGCACTTCCCCACCTACATTCCGAACATTCAGCGGCGTGGGGCAAGGGCAGTACTGAAGCCTTTGCGTCAGGAAACCGAATTTCGCCCGCAGGTGTCTGACATTGAAGACTTCCTGAACACCGACCCGTCGCCTCGTGGTATCTTCCTGAATTCACCGCACAATCCGACGGGCGGTATTACCACAGAACAGGATTTGCGCGACATTGCCGATCTCGTTCGCGGTCGCAACGTTGCCGTCTTCAGTGACGAACCGTACTGCCACATGATCTGGAAGGGACGGCACCATTCGCTGCTGGCCCAGCCGGGGATGCTGGATCAGTGTGTTGCCGCTTATACCTTCAGCAAGTCGTATTCCATGAGTGGCTGGCGACTTGGCTTCTGCGCATCATCACGTGAAATCACAGAAGCGATCGGCAAGATGATCAACACGACACTTTCCTGTACGCCACCGATTGTGCAGTTGGCGGGCCGCGCTGCTCTGGATCAGGATTCCACAGAGCGGGATGCCACGATGCTGAAGTTTCGCGAGAAGGTCGTGCTGCTGACCGAAGGACTGAATCGGATCGATGGCTTCAGCACACTCGATCCGACGGCGACATTTTATGTCTTCCCGTCCGTCAAACCGGTCTGTAACCGTCTGGGAATCACCAGCCATGGTTTGGCCCTGTACTTCCTGGAAGCGGCTGACGACAACTTCGGTGTGGCCTGTCTGGGGGGCGAATGCTTTGGTGAAGCGGGCGGCGGCTTTCTGCGGTTCAGCTGTGCAGAGCCCAATGATCGCCTTCAGCAGGCACTCGACTTCATCCCTGTGGCTTTGTCGCGCCAAGATCGAATTGCGAAGTGGCTGGAAGATCGACCCCACTTCCGCCTGAAATCGCAGTATGTCTGAGAACTGCCGGGCCGCTGGACCGGTTCTTCGATGATGTGGCCTGGCCCGGTCAACGGTTTCTGGCTTATTGACCAGTCCTGCGGGGCAGCGACTGTTAGATGACTGATACCATCGCGATGTTTTCGCAGGGGTTGTGGCTATGGCGTCCGGAAGTTCCCGTTACGGTTTGATTCTTTTTACCGTTTACCTGCTGTTTTACGGCGGGTTTGTGGTCATCAACGCCTTTGCTCCGGACAGCATGGAGAAAACCCTGCTTTCCGGACTGAATGTGGCGATTGTGTACGGCTTTGCACTGATTATCGGAGCTGTTGTTTTGTCCGCCATTTATGGGGTGCTCTGCGGCGACGTATCGCGGACCTCCGGCGATAAGGAGTCTCAGCCGTGATCTACGAATCATCCTGGCAGGCGGTCGCGATCTTCTTCCTGTTCGTCGGATTTACTCTGGGCTTCAGCTTCTGGCTGGGTCGCAAAGCAAAATCCTCCGAGGGCTATTTTGCAGCCCATGGTCAGATTCCATGGTTTGTAAATGGAATTGCGTTTGCCGGTGACTACCTCTCCGCAGCCTCGTTTCTCGGGATCTGCGGCATGATCGCCTTCTATGGCTACGATGGATTTCTCTATTCCATCGGTTACCTCGCAGGCTGGATTGTGGCGTTGTTTGTGGTTGCCGAACCTATGAAAAGGCTGGGCAAATTCACCTTCGCCGATGCCCTGGATTCTCAGTTCAATTCCCGTGGCATCAAACTGGCGGCAGGGATCAGTACCCTTGTCGTCAGTATCTTCTATCTGATTCCTCAGATGGTTGGCGCGGGAGCGCTGGTAACGCCGCTGCTGGGGTTTGAGCAGTGGGTGGGCGTGGTCATGGTAGGAACCGTTGTGATCATGATTGTGGTAACGGCCGGGATGGTGTCCACCACATGGGTGCAGTTTCTAAAGGGTGGTCTGCTGGTCGTGTTCAGTGCCATTCTGACGTGGATGATTCTGGATCGTGGGCTGGAAGTGGCTGATGGCGGCGCTGATGGTCATCGGTTTGTCAGCCTGACCGTCGCCAATTCTGACTTTACCAATGACGATGGCATCATCGGCACGCTGCAGAAGACCGAAGTGTTGCCGGCGGAAGGTGGCTGGGAAAAGGCTAAGGAATCATTCGTCCGGCTGAAGAATTCTGATACGTCAGCCGTGAGCGTCTGGCTGGCACGACGTGCCTCGGATCAGCCGGATGCCGACTGGCTGCTGTCCGAAGCGCAAACTCTGACGAAGACCAGTGACGGCAAAAAACTGGTCAACGGCCAGGTCAAGGGAACAAAAAAGGGAGAACCTGAATTGCATCCTGTGGGCTATCTGACGGAACTGCCAGGTGGCCTGCAGAAAACCGGCCCGTTGTCTGCGATTGATTTCTTTCGCACTCTGCAGCAGAGCAAGGTGGTGCTGTGGCGCAACGAAAAGCTGACTCATCCGGATGGCAGTGAAACGACAGTTTATTTCCCGAAGGTGACTCCGGGGGGCCAGGTGCTGCGTCCGGGCGAGCATCCGACATTCCGTGGGATTCGCAGCGAGAAGTTCACGGACAAGATTAACTTTCTGTCTCTGATGCTGGCTTTGTTCTGCGGAACCGCTTCGCTGCCGCACATTCTGATTCGCTATTACACAGTCAAGGACGCCGGCAGTGCCCGAAAAAGCACGATTGTCGGGATCGCCAGTATTGGCTTCTTTTATGTGCTGACGTTGTATCTTGGGTTGGGAGCAATGACCAGCGGCGAACTGGACGTGAGTGACGAAAACATGTCAGCGCCGCTGCTGGCGAAAGGCATGAATACCTGGCTCTTCGCCGCGATTTCGGCCATTGCATTCACCACGGTTCTGGGAACCGTCAGTGGCTTGATTCTCGCGGCCGCCGGGGCCGTCACACACGACCTGTTGAGCAGCGTGTTGAAATGGAAGATGTCAGACACCGAGAAAGTGCGGGTCGCCAAAATCTCCTCGGTGTTTGTAGGAGCGATCGCCATCGTGCTGGGGATTCTGTTTCAAAAGATGAATCCCACGTTCCTGGTGGGTTGGGCCTTCAGTGTGGCTGCGTCGGCAAATCTGCCGTCTCTGGTCATGATCCTGTTCTGGCCTCGCGTGACAAAGCAGGGCATTGTTGCCGCGATCGTGGTCGGAATGGTTTCTTCGCTGACCTGGGTCCTGCTCAGCGGCGAATCGTATTCCAGGGTGTATGGTCTTGACGCCGCCGATGCCATCGTGCCCTTCAGCCAGCCCGGAATTCTGACCATTCCCCTCGGCTTTTTGACGCTGGTGATTGTTTCGCTTCTGACGCCGCCGGCTGGAAAAAAAACACCACAGGAGTAAATTCGGAAGCAGAAATTCCGCTCATGGGGCTACGAAGTCAAACCGCGGCATGTTTCAGTTCTCCGTCGGATCGACCTCCGAACCCCAACACGCAGGCAGACGTCTTCGGGGCTCGATTAATGCCGGGAACGGTGGAAGTTGTGCAGCGCCTGGATGATGCGACTGCGAGATGGTGGCGAAGGCTGTTATGGGGTTGCGTTTTCGCTGAGTTTTTCCGCCTGCAGAAATTCCGCAAGGCGGCTGAGACGCTGACTGAACTGACGACTTTCCAGCCACAACGTTGACGGGTCCTTCCCGGAGGTCCTGTTCACCGTTCGTCCTTTGTCGTCGGTGACCCAGAGTCCGGATTCGTTGCGTTCCGACAGAATCCGTTGCACGTCTTTGGTCAGCGTCTTCAGGCTACGACGGCGAGGTTCTATTTTTCGGCCTTCGAGAAGTTCTGTGTAACGCATTTCAATCTCCTTCACGCGTGACTGAGACTTGAAGGAGGAATGTGTGGGCAAGTTTGAGTCGCTGTAGGTCAGTTCGTAGGAGTCTTTGGTCAGATACAGCGGGGTGTTGGTCCGCAATTCATAAAAGCGGGCAATTTTTCCATCGGAAAGTTCTGATCTGTTCAGCCACTCCAGAGCCGCTGGAATCGGTTTCAGAAATCGCCGCTCGCCCAAAACGTCAGCAAGGAACAGCAGTGTTTCCAGCACATCTTCTGTTTCGCGGCCCGCAATGGCCGGTGGTTCAAATTTTCTCGCCCACATCGGCTGCAGCTGGCCGTTATACTGCTGAGCCCATGCCGGCTGTGGGGCTGGCAGCTGGGCAAGGATCAGAAAATCGCCAAAACGGAGGAGTGCGTCGCGGTAGCGTGGATCCTGATAGGTTGTCCATGCGAGATGCAGCGTTGCGGTTACGGTGCCTGCCAGTCCGTCGTTCAGTGTTGGATATTCGTAATACTCTTTAATCCGTCCTTCGGTGCGCCAGTCGTAGTCAGGAAACGAGGCCTTGATGACGACTCCCGGTGTCACTGGCTGCTGCCAGCCCTGGGGAAATCCGCCGTTGGCAAATTGAGCCTGCAGCAGGCGGTCGAAGGCGAACTGAACCGCCTCGTGAAGTTCGGCGTTCTGAAACTTCAGTGTCTGGTCCAGACGGATCAGGAATCGCAGTGCGGACTGCGTTTTGTCGTCGTCCAGTGTCGAATACCTGCGTCCTTTCGATTTTCCGCGTCCGTTGCGGTAGCGACCGGTGTTTTTTCCAGCGGGATCGAAATCCACGCGGTCGGACCACCCACCGGATTCCATCTGCCCGAAAATCAATGCGTCGGCACACGCACTTGCGGCCTCAAGGAACTGATTGTCACCAGTGGCGTCCCATGCATCAAGAAACGCTCCGCCCACTTCCGGAGTGCCTGGTGGCTGGACCCAGATCTCTGTTGCCGTGGCATTGCCTTCACCCTTGCGGTATTTCAGATCCAGAGAGATTTTGTAGACATAACCACCGTGAACTGCGACACAGGATGTCATGAAGTCTGTGGACGTTTTCATAGCCTGCAGAACATTCGACCGGAGGTTCTTGTCACCGTCGTTCTGCGTCGCAAACGTCGCCTGATGGTGCATGATGACCATGACCAGTGCTGAAATCAGGGGAAGCGGGCTGCTCACGAACAAACGCAAAATCAGACTTGTCATTGGAGAGGTCCTGAAGCAGGGGGGAACGGTAATGAGTCCTGCGTGGAGTGTTCCTTGTGCAGCTGTGCGAGCTTCCTGAGACGGCTGAACAGGAACGAAATCGAAGACCATGATTGGGGATGTTTCAGGATCCTGGGACGCATTAGTCCAGTCTGGTTTTATCGCAGCGGCACGAGGTTTTGTACTGAAGACGTCGTTCGAAGTTTCTGACGGGCTGGGTGTTTTTCGACGAAACTGCACGGAGTCTGATTCTGGGGAATTCCTTTTGGTCAGTGGTGGTAGATAGACTGTGAGGGGATATTCTTTCTGAAGGAATCAGCTTCGATGAATGAAGAACGCAGGACAGCGGGCCCGGCTTCGGGCGGTCATTTCCGTATTCTGGCTGGATTAGCCATCGGGATTCTGCTGGGCCTTGTGGCGCATGCTGTGCAAAGCAGCGGAGACAGCGGAAAAGAGCTGGTCACGGCAGTGATTGGGTTTACAGAACCCGTGGGCAAATTGTTTCTGCGGATGATGCAGATGGTTGTGCTTCCGCTGGTGTTCTCGGCATTGTTTCTGGCGGTGGTTGACGTAGGAGATCTTCGGAGGCTCGGCCGCATCGGCCTGACGACTCTGTTCTTCACTGGAATTCTTTCGTTGTCTGCAGTGATGATCGGCGTGACGCTGGTGAATTTCTGGCAACCTGGCAGGGCGCTTTCGGCGGAAACTCGCGAAGTCCTGACAGTGAAGTATTCCGAGAAGGCGGGAGAAAGCGTGAACAAGGCGAATTCCGCAAAGTCACTGGGTCAGACGCTTGTGGACCTGCTCCCGGAAAACCCTGTGCAGGAGATGACGGGAGCGGTGGATGGGTCTTCGAAGGGCAACGGAATGCTGGCCGTGATGTTTTTTGCTCTGCTGGCCGGGATTGCGGCAACGATGCAGTCGGAAGAGACCGCAGTCCTGTCCGGTACGATGCGCGGCATGTATTCGATCTCAATGACGATCATTGGCTGGGCACTGAAACTGGCACCGTTGGGAGCCGGATGTCTGGTATTTGGTGTCACCGCGCAGATGGGGACTGATATTCTGCTGGCTCTTTCAGTTTTCGTGATGGTTGTGCTGGGCGGTCTGCTGATTCATCTGATTGTGGTGTATTCCGTGGTACTGAAAATGTTTGCAGGCATGTCTCCGGTGACATTTTTCCGCAAAGTCTCAGATGCCATGTTTGTGGCCTTCAGTACATCGTCGTCCAGTGCAACGCTGTCGACCTCATTAAAAGTCGCGCATGACGAATTAAAGCTGGCACCTGAAACGGCCAATTTTGTGCTGACCGTGGGGGCCACCGGGAATCAGAACGGAACCGCGCTGTTTGAAGGAGTCGTCGTTCTGTTTCTTGCGCAGGTGTTCAGCGTGGAGCTGTCACTCAGTCAGCAGATTACGGTTGTGCTGATGTCCGTACTGGCGGGTGTTGGAACGGCGGGTGTGCCTGGCGGTTCCATTCCACTGATCATTGTCGTGCTGAAGTCCGTGGGTGTACCAGCGGATGGCATCGCGATCGTTTTGGGTGTTGATCGAGTTCTGGATATGTCGCGGACACTGGTAAATGTCGTCGGCGATCTCGTGGTTGCCGCCTGCGTGGATGCTCGCATGAATAAGTCTGCAGGCTGAGCCATTGTCTGCAGGATATTCGCTGGATTGGTTCGGCTGGTGACTGTGGTGGCCCTCTGTCATCGCTATTCCAGAACCAGTGGAACTGAGACCACCTGTCCGTCCCGGACAACTTCGATGGTGATTCTGTCTCCGGGGCGGTGGCTTTCCACCTCTGACAGGAACTCATCCGGTTTAAGAGTTTTCATGCCGTTGACGCCGACGATCAGATCAGCGCTTGAAATTTCCCGGGACTCAAAGGTAAAGATGCCTCGACGACTTCTGCGAATTTCCGGACCACGCAGTCCGGCCTTTTCAGCTGGACCATTCGGAACCATAGTGATGACACGCAGCCCGTCCTCTGTTTTTGTCACCTCTTCAATGCCGAACTCCGGACGAATGAATCGGCCGTGCTGAATAAGTTCCGGCACAATACGAGCAACGAGGTTGGAGGGAATGGCGAACCCAATTCCGGAATTCTGCCCGGTGCGACTGGCAATCGCCGTGTTGATACCGATGACCTCTCCGTGGGAGTTCAGCAGCGGGCCTCCGGAGTTACCAGGGTTGATGGCTGCATCGATCTGAATGACAGACTTGATTGACCGAGCGCGTGTGACGGGAAGTGTTCGATCCAGACTGGAAATGATCCCGGTGGTCATGGTGCGTTCCAGGCCAAAGGGATTGCCAATGGCAAAGACTCGCATGCCCACTTTCAGCTCGGATGAATCCGCAAATCGCACTGGGACCAGCTTTTTCTGAGGAGCGTTGATGCGTACCACAGCCATGTCATTAATGGGTTCACGACCGACCAGTTCCGCATCGAATTCCTCACCATCATGCATGGTGACCAGAATTCGCTGAGCACTTTCGATCACATGATTATTGGTCAGGATATGACCGCGGTGGTCAAGGATAAAACCGGAGCCGGAATCTGCTGTCGGGTTCTCTCCCAAAATGCCGCGTGCCGCGCCGATTCTGGTTGCAATGTTGACAACGCTGCGATCGTTGGCTTCGTAAACATATGCGGCAACAGCTTCGTCCGGGGCGAGCCCAGCGCTGTTGTAGACGCGCGGAGCCACCATGTCGCTCAATGCATCTTCCAGCACAACTCGGTCACTTTCCTGTGACGCAGTGGCCGCCTGCGAGCGATGGGAGACCTGCTGACGCTTGCCCTGCTGCGCAAGAACCTGCGCGGAGAACCATGGAAGCTGGGGGACGTAAAGCACCGTTCCAGCTGCCAGGATTGCAGAAAGAAAACAAAGTGCAGCGGTCTTCATCGCTGCTTCCTCCATGAAACAGAAAGCAGAAACAGCCAACAGGGGTGACGGTGATCAGTGATATTCCCGGGGTTGCGAAATCGTCGTTGTGCGACAGAAAAGGTGAAACGGAGAAGTCCGAAAAGTCCTGTCTGAAACACTGGCGGAGAGATCATAACACGTTCCGACGTATGCCTGAACATGTGTTTTGTCGGGATGTTGATTTAAGGTGGTCCGCGATCAGGGGGGCCGCTGAAGGCATGGGGTGAGACAGAAAAATTCCGGGAAGCAGGTGCTTGAACAGAAACGGAGTATTCGTTTACCGGTCAGCCAGCAAACACACATCGGCAGATTCCGCCGATGTGACGGTTTTGCAAGGCGGTTACAAAGCACATCGGCATTTCCCGGGGCACATAATCAGAAAAATAAAAAAAGTTTACCTAATCGTTAAAGTCGGGCGGGTATGTGCGTCGACACAGCAGATACGAGACCTTCCGTAACTCGAAAGCGTGCGTTTTTCAACGGCAAGGTCGCCTGTCTGGAAGTAAATCAATGCGTTGCCTCAACCTTCTGCTGCTCGGCATTGTGACATTCGCCTCTACCGGTTGCTGCGTGAGTATGTCCGGCGGTCGTCACCCCTCCTGCCTCTCCTCCCTGTCGTCATCAAAGAAACATCCCGGAACATGTCAGTGTGCTGCCTCCAGAAACGGCAAATCGCCATTATTTGGGCGTAGCCAATCGGCCCACGGCTTCAGGCCAACGCCGTTGTTTCCGGGTGATACCTGGCCCTCAAATCCGGGCTACCAGGGTCAGTTCATAAGCGATGGCTGCGGCGAAGTCTGGAATAGCTGTGGCGAGTGTACCGAGTGCGGCATGGCACCAGCGACCTGTTCAGCTCCTTCAGGTATGGTCAGTCCGAGCTGTGAAGCCCCTTCCTGTGTGCAGCCCATTTACAGTGCTCAACCGGACTGTCATGCTCCAGCAGAAGTCTTTGGTGCAAGTTCCGACTGTGGTTCAGGTCCTGTTTACAGCACCATGATGCCTCATTCTCCAGACTGCACTGCTCCGCATGGTCCTGTGTTCGGCGGACATCCCCCGGTAATGTCACAGCCACAGTCCCACATGCAACCACCTATGCATCCGCAACCACAAATGCATCCACAGGTGCACATCCAGCCCAACCCGGCTCCTCCGGCCCACTTCTCCGCTCCAGGTGAAGTGCCTCAGCCTCAGGAACGCCATTTTGCGTCTCCGGCAAATCCAACCCCGCCAACAGCCGCACCAGTAGATTCGCCAGTGCCGGTGCCTGCACCTTCCGCAGGAGAAGTCCCTGCACCGGCAACACCGGTGGACCCTGTCAGCTGGGAAGTGCCAGCATTCCCGCCGCTCCGATGATCATGCTGCAGAACATTTATATTTGAAGCACAATGCCTCGGGCTATCAGAGTCAATCGACTCTGATAGCCTGTTGCGTTTTGGATCTGCACAAAGAATCGCAACAGAAGAGACTTGCGGAACCGCTTCTGTTCGGGGCGTGCTGCGCTTCGGGTTTTGCAATCGGACAAGTGATCATCGCATTCGCGAGCAGGTCTTTACTGTACCTGCAGACCATGAGCCGATCTTCAGCGAGCGTCGATTGACCCGGATTCTTTGCTTCCGGGCGTTTCAAAATACTCGGCACCCGTCCGGGAACTGGACAACTGTTCTCTACGCCGGTGAATATCCGTCACAACAGATTGTCGTGTCAGGCTATGCTGTCGCAGTTTTTTTCCAAGGTGCAGGCGACTGGCAAGTGCGTCACTGATCCCCAGCAGAATCAGCCAAATCGCCAGAAACAGCATGAATATCACGTACAGGGCAGCTGCGGACGGTGAGCGAGTGATCAGGGAGAGAAAATCGCTGAGCACAATCAATAGTCCAAGGGATGCCACAACTCCACCCGTCTGGGCACGTCGCTGGAATTGTTTCTGAAGAAACTCTCGTTCTGCCGCCGGTGCTAATACGTTCCGATGACGCCGCTGGAACTGCCATACCAGCATCAAGGCGCCGCAGGTGAAGACCGCTATTCCTGCGGCTGCTGAAACGTAATCGATCTTCATGAGCCGAAACCTGTTAAGAAGTCGAAGTTCAGAATTCTGCGGGGGAATGACTGAGTCGAATCGCCAGAATAATGTTTGAGAACGCGATTCGCGGTGGTTTCAGGAGAATTCTGGAAAAAAATCTGGTTCCGACCGTCGCCGGATGTGAAGAGTCGGGAGAATAGCGGCGGAGTTGAATGACCGGGGTCGTCAGAAATTTGCGTTTCCGGATACAGCCAGGATCATTTGCGGCACGGCTTCTTTTTCTGACGTCAGGTGGTCTTGCGATGGATCAGCACACTTTCCAGCTCACAACTGCGATGCGATTGAGACGTTCGCAGGACTTTGAACGGACGTATGCAGACGGACTTCGTGCTGGAGACGGGCATCTTCTGGTATTTGCGGCGCCAAATGAACAACCACTGACGCGTGCCGGGCTGAGCGTTTCTCGGAAGCATGGTTCTGCGGTGATTCGCAATCGAAAGCGCAGGCTGTTGCGCGAGGCGTTTCGCTTAAACCAGCAGCGACTTCCAGCGGGGCTGGATCTGATCCTGATCCCCCGTTTTCGAGCCGATTCCACGCTTCACGATTATGCTCGATCGCTGGTACTGCTGACCCGACAACTGCATTCCCAGATCAGCCGAAAAAGTGAGCCACCACCCTTCTGAGCTGGTGATCTCTGTTTGTTTACGGGCATGAATTCAAACGGTATTCACTGTCCGTCATTCATACCACAAACTACACTTCGGAACTGGAATTTGAAATCACAAATCCTACTCCCTTCGATGACAGGTGTGCAGCGATGAACTGGACTGATCTGACATGGCCGGAAATTCAGGCGCTGGCTCCGGATACTCCCGTCGTGTTTCCGGTCGCAGCGATTGAACAGCACGGACACCATCTGCCAGTCGCGACGGACAGCATGCTGCTCGGAGAAGTCGTTCGAAGGCTCAGCATTAGCCTGAATCAGCAGATTCTGTTTGCCCCTTTGCAGTGGCTTGGAAATTCTGATCATCACATGGATTTTTCCGGAACAATTTCTGCCCGACCGCGAAGCTATCTGGATCTTCTGAACGAGCAGATTGATACGGCGCTGACGCACGGATTTCGCAGGATTGTTTTCCTGAATGGTCATGGTGGAAATATTGTTCCCGGAAAGCAGGCTGTATTTGAAGCCCGTCAGCGGTTTCGGCAACGCGCGGATCTGCTGCTGCTGTTTGCAACCTATTGGGACTTTGCTCGCCCCTGGGAAACTCGCAGTGATCTCGTGCAACACTCGATGGGGCATGCGTGCGAGTGGGAAACGTCGATGATTCTCAAAATCGCTCCGCAGTTAGTGAAAGAGACACGAAACCTCGAAACAGTGCCAGTAGATTTTGGATTTGAACCAGCCTATCGCGGCTGGACAACAAAAGACAGGACGCGCCCCGGCCATATGGGGTCTCCGCAGTTTGCATCTGCGGAAAAGGGAGAACACCTGTTTGCAGAATTTACGAAGGGTGCCGAAGAGTTTCTAAAGGGAGTTGCTGCGTGGGACGGCGGCTTCCTGTCGCAGACCTGAACAGATAATCTCGCGTGTTCGCACGCATCTGTTCTTCATTAGGGCACACTGTCCTGACACATTCCTGCGTTAATTCCGCACGCAGCGCCTTGTTACGGCAACAATCGGTGTAGCCCCTTTTCTGCACGATGGGCATTCACCAAAGTCAGGGCATCCGGGACTCGTGCAAGAAATCGCACCAGCTGCGAAGTCGAGCAGCCCAATGCTGCAGCCGCCCGCCGCACGTCGTAATCTTTCGCGTCGATGGCGTCGATGGCTTCTGCAAGTAGTGTGGGAAAGTCGGGGTGGCGCTCGTTACAGGCAATTTTTTGCTGTCGACATCGTGTCTGCCAGAGTACTGATGGGGTTACTTCAGATGAATGAACGGTGCGAATGCCGATAGCCAGCAGAATTCTCAGCCGGAAAATGGCTTCACGGCGATTCGCGTCCTGGCTTCTGCGTTCCGCCGCGAATGCCGTCAGACCGCTCGGCTTATGCACCAGTTCTATGGCAGTCGCCACCTTATTGCGGTGCTGTCCTCCCGGCCCACTATGCCGTGTCTGTCTCATCAGACACACCTCCATCAGCGCATCTTCGTTCCATCCCGAGGGATGAAGAATTTCGTTGGGGGAAGGCATCTTTTCTGGCGTCCGCTCAGTCAAAGGGTTCTGTTTTTTTTCTGTTCGAAGCCGAGCCATTAGGGGCAATCGGCGAAGAACGTTGAGCCGTCTCCTGTCTCCTGCGCGAATTCGATCAGAGCACAATGTTCTACAGGCCAGGATATCTCTGTGGAAGCCCGAAAATGTCGGGCCTGCTGTCGGCGTTGTTGGTCTGACCTGAGCACAATAGCGGCATAGCAGGGCAGGGCCAGGTGAGCAGCGTTCCGTCGTGATCGCGGCCTCGCTTTCTCAGATTAAGAGGCCATAGGTGCCTAAGAGGCCATAGGTGCCAAGCACCTAATTTCGTAAGTAAAACATAGGAAGAGACTTGTGATGAATCAAATGCTCAACTTTTGTAGCCTGCCGTCCGGCAGTTCCGCCGCAGCGTACTGACGCCCGCAAGAGCCTCTGGACGCCCTGCTTCCGTGCGGAATCGCCGACGGAAGTTCCGCACGAGGTCCAGCCAGGATTCTACCGTGCAATCCAGTCGCTCCATGATTGGCTTCAGATCGCCGGAAATTGTTCCCGGCTTGTCCCGTCGCAATTGACGCCCCGTCCAGTCCAGCAACTGCAGGTACTGATCCAGTGACATGAAGAGACAGCCCCTGTTGCTGGCTCGCCGTGTGGTCTGCTTTTCGCGAGCCTTCTTTTGCTTTGGCGCCAGCTCTACAGGAGTCAGCCAACCGGCGCGCGGGCCGTGTTCCGTATTCTCCGCCTGAACCTCAGCTGTGCGATTGGATTGTGCCTCCTGGCGATCCTGGATACGCGCCTGAGCACCAGTAAAATCACTGGTTTCAGGAGCCTCCGCGATTCCGGCTCGAATGGGATTCAGGTCCACGTACGCCATGCAGGCCGCAATGGCCATTTCATCCAGCAACGGTTGAGCCTTGTAGCGGGATTCCCAGAAGTGACCCCGTACTTTGTCTTCCCGGTTTGCGTCCTTTGCAATTGGTTCACACAGACACTTCATGAACCACGACAAATTCGACAATCGACGACGCTTTTCCTTCATCCCGTTGGTGCTGTTGTTGATCCTTTCCAACTCCTCTTTGGTAGGTTCCGCTGGCGACTTGTCCTTGTTTTTTCGCTTGGGAAACAGATTCCACCACCGGCGAGCCACATCTTCGTCGGACCAGGGAGTCACAACATCCGGCCGGGTTCTGACCACCACGTGCAGATGATTGCTCATCACCGCAAAGCCCAGAATATCCACCGCGAACACGCCTGCCAGGAATTCCAGCCGCTGGCGAATCCATTCTCTGCGATGCGAGTAATCTTTTTTCGACTGCCGATCCTTCCCACACAAATGCGTCCTGCGGACACAGCGATTGACGACATGGAACACCTGAATTTCCCCATCCGCAATGATCTCTCGCCGATTGACCCGTGGCATACCCGTCGCTCCGCAAAATGCCAGTGGAAGACCCTGCCCATAACAATAAAAAGACTCATTCATTCTGTCAAGGTGCATGGCACCTATTTGTGCTTTCGGCACCTAACTGTGCATTGTATGGATCGATACACAACGTAACGGGCAGCCATTTGGTTGCCCGTTTTGGCTTCACACCTCCACCGTGGTGCCAGGCACCTGAGGTTGTAGTTTGAGGTCGCCTGAGGTCGTAGTTGCACACGAACGTTAGGACGCTACTTTTGTGCCGCGGGTTCGTCCAGACGGACCATGAGCCACTGCTGAGTCTGTCCATCAGCAAAATGTACCAGTGCTGGCGTCGAGTCCTGAGTCAGACTTGAGATTCCGACTTCCATAATTGGACGGGTTTGACCAGCAACGGTCCACGCACATCTTTGCGAAGTCTTGTCCGCCATGCCTTCGATCTTCTGCGTCTGGCCGGTCGCCGAGTTATTCAGGGTACCGCTAATGATTCCTTCTTTGCTGATGGCCAGTTGCAGAAACAGGGATGGGCTTGGGCCTGTTGACTGACCGTCCTGTGTCAACGCAAAAACGCCCAGTGGCATCCACTCTGCGTCGGCTGGAGGCGCCTCCGGAGCACTGGCAGCAATCGCCTCAGCCTGCTGAGTGTACTCTTCGGCGGATGCCACAGGCTGCTCGCCCTGATAGACGGTGTCGCCTTGATAATAGATGGAGTCACCGTAACCGTAGGATATCGGTTCGCTCCAGCCATATCCGACCCAGCCTGTAATTACGCCCCACGTAGCCCAGCGATAAGGACGCGTGATCCGCATGGCGCCCCAGCCTGGGTGGTCGGACCAGAAGTCCAGCCGCGGATGATTATCCTGAATCTGATTGCGAACTTCGTCCCGGCGCTGCACGCGATTGTCCTGCCACTGCTGGCGATTCTCGATCCGTTGCGGCTGATTGCCGGTGCGAGCACTACGCAGGTCTGTGCGCCCGCCTGCCAGATCAGTCCGATTTTGTCCGCGTATCCCCACTCCTGGAGATACTCCAGCGATCGGACGCCCAGCTGCGCCACCCATTCCAAGAAACTCGGCAGCCGCACTACCTGCCCCTGCATATCCCGGTCCGAGACTACCCGGCCGTACCCCTATTCCACCAGCAGACCCACTGGATGGTTTGAAGTCCATAAAGTTTCGTGCAGTGCCCTGATACGGACGATTGCCCGCGACAGCTCGATTCCCGGTCACTGGACGGCCTCCAGCTCCTTGCACACCAGCACCAGGTCGAACACCTCCAGCCTCATGTCCCACACTACGTCCAACCCCCGGCGGAGTTGCTGATCGGGCCATTGAAGGAGATCGGCCCATCGACGGACTCGGTCTCATTCCCCCCATTCCGCCGCGGCCGCCCATGCCACCGCCGCCACGTCCTCCCCCTCCACCGCCGCCACGACCACCGCGAGCCCATGCTTCGCTGACGGTCATTGATAGTGCAAGCAGGACAACCACAGCGATCCGTATCGTTATTTTCATATTTATACTCCCTCGAATTTTTGAGATGTGTACGTGCACTCAGTCTTTAACGATCCGGACTTCAGCAATATCGGGCAACAGCTCGTCATCAACGGTGCGGCTGACCGACTGAATCATGCAGGTCTTCTCATCCACAAACCGAATAATATTCACTGATGCGGACTTCTGGCCGTCAGGCAAAATACCGTTCTGCTGGATAAACCATTTGTCTTCTTTTTTCTTCCACGTAGCCTGACCGAAACCACCGTCTGAATCGAAGACCCATGAACGAATCTGTTTTGCCGCGGGATCCCAGCCGATGATCTGCATCCCGGACATATTGATTCTGTCGTTCACGTGGACCAGAAATGATCGGACCAAAAAGTTATTATTTCGTGTCCAGTTGCATTCCGTTACCACCGTCGCCTTATCATCCTGATCGACCCAGCGCCCCACCATCCACTCCAGTTCCCTGAGTTGCTCATAATTTGAGGTTACAACGGGAACGACTTCCTCAGTGACACGATCCAGCAGCCACTGCCCGTCACGCTTCACATAGACTGCCGAATACTGTGACTCTTCCGATGTCTTATCTGGACGAATCACCCTGGCAATTCCCTGCTCAACAGCTACATTGGGTGACACGAACCCGATGGAAAGAGTTGTTGATTCCAGCTGGACACCCTTTGCTTCTGCGAAGATGGAAGCAAACTGACCCTCGATTGCCTCGCGTCCAACGACCTCCTCATCCGTGAGCGGATTTGTATAAACCGCCTCCTGTGCCCACATCGCCGCCAGCGACTTTGCATCCGCCTTGTTGAACGCAGCAACATAGGCATCTATAGCCTTGCGAATCGCCACCTCATCGGCCGCCTCGCGATCTTCATCAGCACCGGCGACCGAAGCAAGACTCGCGGCCATAAATACGGCAATCGATATCACTCGACGACAAAGCATAGCCTGATCTCCTGTTTGGCGGTCCAAAACTTCGGTTGTATGAATCCGATTCATTTTCCTGCTCAATCGCCCGAAGGCAATGGCGGCGTTCACGGCATAGTGCTCCCCGGTATTTGCTCGTCACCATCTCCCAGGCAAGAGGCATCATTAAAGGGTTATAACCTCTTGAATGTCGATCCTGAGTTCGTTCATGCAGAATTCGTTGAGTCCCGGACTGCGTCTACTTACCCCCAAAATATCAGCTTCGACAAGCAGGAAAACGACCTGTGGGAGAACAACCACTGGGGACACAGCGACAATCTCTGCGTGCCGATTCTCTGGCTGAATTCAGTTGCGTGGTTTCCTCATGCGTTGGTCTCCCGTTGTTATTGCGGTTCGTTCATCCCGCGTTGGCGGGATTCCGACGCCACGAACGAGGTCCACGCTTGCATGGGTGTCGGACCCCCTTGAGTTTTTCGGGAACATTGCAAGCTGATAGAAACCTCAGGAATTCTCACACCTCTGTTTCTGTTACCAGCCGCACAGAGAATCCGGCGAAAACATATCCCTTCGAGTCGTCCGGTTGATGACCGAAGTCTCTGCTATGGAATCAATGGGAAATTAGGGGGAATGTTTCTTCTGAGGCACGTTAAATCAAGAGTTGAAAGTGCCTAATCGTTGCCCTTGCCCCTATCAGACCTCGCGAGTGTGCAACCGTGGCTGTTGCGAAAAGTGAACGTTTGATCTGAGAGGCTCCCGGCTCCATTGCTTCACAGAATAGTCGCATCATTAATGATATCCCAGGTCTGCCGGGTGCAATCCAACTCTCCAGAATAAAGCCGTGGGGAAGTGTCGCCAGATTGGGGGAATTGTGTGTGTCCCCGAGTTCGATTCCGAGTTCGATTCACATCCCCGGGAGCGATTCAAAAGATGCGATTTTGCATCACGCGATCTGGTGTTAAAGCACGGTCGGTAACCTTTCACCGATTCCTGGCCGACGGCCAGAAGTTTTGGCTCATGCCGGCCTTTAAAGTAAGGTCACCACCGCTTTGCGGATGAACAAGGCGGAGTCCAGCCCCATGATCCATTGGAAGGAGTGATCCTTGCCCGCATTCAATGACAAGACCGCCGCCAGTGGAAGTCGGACACTGGAATCGTGATGGTCTGGGGATCTGGCGGCCACTGAGTTGAAAGGAGCCTGGTTTTTCTCCGGGCTGCACAATTGGGCCTCAGGCAATCGACAGCCGGAGGCCACGAGCAACCGGCAGGAGTTGTCCGTGTTGTCGCGGCGGAGTTCAGCCGCAGGCCGCGAACCCAGGCTCTACAAATTTCTGCAGTTGCGCTGCAGGCGTGAACGGGAACGGGAAGAACCATTCGAGGCGGGTTCCCGCACGTGCGGGAACCCGTCGGCGAGTCGGGGCTGTAACGCAGGCGCGATGCGCGTCCTGCATTTTTTATCACGCCGGCCAGATTTGCGAGCCACCGTCGACGCGAAGGACCTGTCCGGTGACGAATGCGCCGAGGGGACCTGCGAAGAATTCCACCACGCGAGTGACTTCATCGACCTGGCCGACGCGGTCGAGTGTTCCATCGGTGACCAGGCGGGAGTCTTCCACCTTTCGGGTACCGAGAAAACGTCCGGTGCGGGTGTCGCCCGGAGCCAGCGTGTTCACATTGATATTGAAGCTTCGCAGTTGTTCGGCGAGGCATCGGGTGTATTCGACGACGCCAGCTTTGGCCGTGGCATAGATGGAACTGTTGGGAATGCCGCGGAAGGCCGAGATGGAACTAAGGGTGAGGATGCGTCCCGACTTGCGGGGCATCATGATTTTTGCGGTTTCCTGGCAGACCAGGATGGTGCTGAGGAGATTGCGATCGAGCACCGCGCGGACGTCTTCCAGTTTGATGCCGACGCAGTCGTTGGGATTGGGTTTCCCGCCAGCCGCTGCGATGTCACCGCCGGCATTGTGAACGAGGATATCGATGGGACCCAGTTGAGCACAGACTTCCGCAACGACTCGTTGTACATGTTCGGCATTTGTCAGATCGCCGAGTACGCGGCAGGTTTGGGTGCCATAGGTGGATGCGATGTCAGCAGCGGTTTGTGTCAGGGTGGTGCCTTCGCCGTATTCGGCGGGGCCATTTTCCCGCATCCCATGAATGCCGACTTTACACCCCAGCGCTGCCAGATGTTCCGCAAAACCTCGCCCAAGTCCACGTCCGGCACCTGTTACCAGAGCCACTTTGCCTTCCAGCAATCGTGCTGACATTCTGAGTACTCCTGATAAAATCTGAAAATCTGCATCCGTATTCTGCAAACGCACAGTTTGTTGCAGGCAAGGACGGCTCTCACCGTTCCGACCTTCGACAGATCCGCCATGGTGGTTAGACGGCCTGAGAAATCCGGATAGCTGAATAAAAGGTATAGAGAGTTTTCGCGCCGCGCTTCAGACAGGGTGTCTGCACAGACTTGTTGCACGGCATGCGGAACAATTGGCAAAAGAGTGTAGGGGAAACGTGTGTCGGCCGTCAGGATAGCGGGGAGGAATCTTTGGAGTTCGGAAACAGAAAATCGGAGTGACGGGGAAAGGGTATGTCGGTACCCAGGAGGACGATTGCGGAAAGATTGGCGAGAAACGCCAATTTTTCGTGGGAATTGTGCGGGAAATTCCTGCCCCAGTTCCGCGAACTTGCACAGATCCCAGGAAACCGCGGGCAAACCGATGTTTCGTAGCGTGGCTTCTTTTAGAATTCTGACCAGAGCCAGGCAGACCAGACCTCCAGCGGCCGAGGAAGTGGCTGGGGCATCGGCGATGTTTGGGGTACTGATCTGCTGCAGAGACAGATCATAGCGGGGTATGCGGTTCGTCGACTTTGTTGATCGTTTTCAGCATCATTAACAGGAATGTTTGCGAGTATCTCATGACCGACATGAATTCGATTCTGGCGGGTGGAGCTGTACCTCCGGAATTCCGGACGGTTGATCAGCTTCGGATTCAGCGTGCGGTGCGTGAAATCCTGCTGGCCGTGGGTGAAGACCCTGACCGGGATGGATTGCAGGAGACACCAGCCCGTGTCGGCCGCATGTATGCAGAGATCTTTGGTGGTCTGCATGTGGATCCGGGTCGTCATTTGCAGAAAGTCTTTGAAGAGCAGTATGACGAGTTGGTGCTGGTGCGGGACATTTCGTTTAACAGTATGTGTGAGCACCATTTGCTGCCGTTTATTGGCAAAGCGCATATTGGGTACATTCCCCGAGGCAAAGTCACCGGGCTCAGCAAACTGGCCCGCGTTGTGGATGAAGTGGCCAGGCGTCCGCAGGTGCAGGAACGTATGACTCACAGCATCGCCGATCTGATTGAAACTGAGCTATCGGCCCTGGGCGTCATTGTGGTGATTGAAGCGGAGCACACCTGCATGACAATTCGCGGCGTCAAAAAACCCGGGGCACTGACAGTGACCAGCGCGGTTCGTGGGCAGTTGCGTAATAACCTCGCAAGCCGTGCCGAGGCCATGGCGCTGATAAACGGTAAGTAGTCAAATGGTTGCCTTATTCGTCATGAAGCTTCTGGCAGGAATCACACTGATGTGGCTGGTGATGCCGCGTCGTGATGTGGCTGACGGTTTCTTCAGGATTCAGATGCTGGTTGCTCTGGGATTAAGTGTGCTGCTGGTGCTGTTGTTCCAGTCATCTGCGTTCAGAACAGGGGCTGCTTCTGCCGTGCGGGACCTGACAGGTGCGGCTGCCAGCGACCTGGAATTCCAGAACGCAACAAAGGCTGTCGCATGGCTGCAGAAGCTGGCGTTTGCCGCGGCGGTTACGGCCTATCCTGGCCATATTTTCTGGAAGCTTGGACGCCGTGGCCCCGGGACATTGTGCATCTGGCTCCTTGGTCTTTTCAGCCTTGGGGCACTGCTATTTCAATCTTCGCAGGTAATGCGAAAAGTACCGGTGTGGCATCAGATGCTGGCCGACATCTCTTCTGCGGCAGTGCTGGGCGCGACGCTGACCGGCATGCTGCTGGGGCATTGGTATTTGACGACTCCGACAATGTCGCTGCGTCCCCTGAAGTGGTTTTGTCCTGTGTTGGGGATTGCTGCGGTCGCTCGTTGTCTGGTTACGTGTCTGAGTCTGTCTGTCGCGGGCTGGGAATCGGTGGATCTTGTAAGAGGTCTCTGGCTGGGGCTTCGCCTTTTTGGGGGAATACTTGTTCCTGCGGCGACGGCGATTCTGGTCCACCGGATTCTACTGTATCGAAATACTCAGTCGGCAACGGGCGTTCTTTTTGCGGCACTCATACTGGTGTTCATGGGCGAAATGGCGGCCTCGCTGCTGGAACAGGATCTGGCTGTGCCTTTTTAGGGGTTGGCCTGTGTTGTCAGCAGAATTTCCGATTCTGGACAAACAGACCGGGTGTGAAAGGTCCCAGGCTGGCGATCTGGTGGTGTTTTCGGCACGCCTTGCAGGACAGCGGTTTTCGATTTGAACAGCGATACCTCCGATTTTACTGGTGAAACCCCGAACTTCTCACCCGCATCTCCCTTTTTTTTCAGACAAAGACTCTGGAAAAATCTTTGCAACGGGGACCTGCGGGATTACGGACAATCACTGTCTGTGGTTAGACTGAGTGACACGGGGGCATTAGGTCTCGGTCGGGTTTTTTGTGGCCTCTGTCGGGATGCCATATCGGGGCAGCAATCCCAACAGCCCGGTCCTGTGTAAGAAATGGCGTCAAGAATCTGAAAGAGTGAAACACCATGGCTGGCCATATCATCTTTCAGTGTCCAGCGTGTCAGACGCGTCAGGTTAGTTCACCTCAACCGCCAGATGCGGCAGTCAGATGCAGTGGCTGTCAGTGGACGCGTGACGAAGGCATTGCGGACTACTCTGAAGGCTATCTGAATCGCTGTAGAATCTGTGGCTGTCAGGACCTTTGGCGACAGAAAGATTTTCCACCGGCCCTTGGGTTGGTAATTGTGGCCACCGCAGCCACCATTAGTTGTGTGGCCTGGGCATATTACAGGCCCGTTCTGGCGATTGGCTCCCTGATGGCAGCGGCGCTGATTGACATGGTGCTTTATACATTCATGGGAGACATGCTTGTGTGCTATCGCTGTGCCGCGAGGCACAGGAAGTCTGCCATGGATGAGCGGCATCCGCGTTATGATCTGGAGACGGCAGAGCGATATCGGCAGCAGGAACTGCGGAAGCGGCAGGCAGGGGTTTGACTTCGGTGAGCCTGCGTGCTCTGTGTCAGGTGGGATGTTAAGAAGGCGGGAAGTTCTGATCGGAACGACTGACTGATAGAATTGAGGAGGGCGCCATCTTCAGCGGGGAAGTTTAAGGAGAGCTGCGGTCCCTGAAACGGGAACAGCAAGAACCTCGATCAATCAGGAACGGTGTTTGTGGAAGAGCTGCGACGAAGAATTTCAGAAGATCTGACCGATGCGATCCAGGGAGAAATCCGTGTGGATCGCACTGCGGTGGCTCTGTATTCCTCGGACGCCAGCCTGTATGAAATTGAACCGGTGGCCGTGGCCTATCCGCGATGCAGTTCTGATGTGGAAAAGCTGGCTGCGTATTCGGTGGAGCAAAGTATTCCGTTGATTGCTCGCGGCTCGGGTTCTGGCCTTGCCGGGGGGGCGATCGGACGGGGTATCGTGATCGATTTTTCCCGCCACATGAATCAGGTGCTTTCGATTTCCGGGGATCGTGTGCGGGTTCAGCCGGGCGTGATTCGGGAGCAGTTAAATCGCCGCCTTCGAAGCGAGGGCCGGTACTTTGCCCCGGATCCATCCAACAGCCGGATCACCACGATAGGTGGAATGCTGGGCGTTGATGCAGCGGGGGCGCATGCCGTGCGTATCGGTTCCACGCGAGATCACGTGCACAGTCTGGAATGTGTGTTGTCCGGTGGTCAGCGTTTCGAAGTGGGGCAGGAGTCATCTGAAGGCGCCCGAGTCGTCCGCCCGGGGGATGCCGACGGTGGTCTTTTGGCAAATTATGACGACCTGCCACTGACAACACAGACGGCGGCCACGCGTCGGGCTGAGATTATTGAACAGCTGGGCAACCTGCTTCATGCTCAGGAAGCACTCATTCGAAAGCATCAGCCACCGTTGCTTCGCAATTGTTCGGGATACATGCTACGCAGTATTCTTCAGGATGGCTGTCTGAATCTGCCCCGCATGCTGGTGGGTTCTGAAGGTACGCTGGCTTTGTTCACGGAAGCCACCCTGTTTACGATGCCGTTACCTGAACACAGGTCTGTCGCCTTGCTGATGTTTGGGTCCCTGGAGCAGGCTGTGCAGGCGACTCAGGTGATTCTTCCTATGGATCCCAGTGCCTGCGACCTGCTTGACCGCCGCCTGCTGAGTCTTGGCCGGGGGGCAGATATTCGATTCCGGGACATGATTCTTCCGGAAGCGGAAGCCGGGCTGATTGTGGAATTCACCAGTGGCAGTGCCGTGGAAGTCCGCCAGCGTATAGATGATATGCAGAGACTTGTTCGGGAGAGCGGGATCGACTTTCGTCTGACTCGTATCGCCATGACCTTTGAAGAGGTGGAATTGCTCTGGTCGCTGCCATCACGGGTGGTTGCCCTTTTGGCTGGACTGAAAGGTGACTCGAGGCCATTGCCATTTGTCGAAGACATTGCGGTACCTCCGGACAGACTTGCGGAGTTTCTGATCTCTGCACAGAAGATCTTTCAGAAACATGAAGTCACCGCGACACTGTATTCCCATGCGGCCTCGGGACAGCTGCATTTTCGCCCGATACTGCCTGTGCCCAGTCGCAGCGAAGGTTCTCGACTGGAAGAGATTGCCAGAGATCTTTATCGGCAGGTGATTCAGGTGGGTGGTACGATCAGCGGCGAGCACGGCGATGGACTGTCTCGAACGTCCTTCATTCGCACGCAGTATGGTCCGTTATACCGGGTCTTTCAGCAGGTGAAGGAAATCTTTGATCCACTCAAGCTGCTCAACCCGGACAAGATCGTCAGCAACGATCCGCAACTGACCGTGCGTCATCTGCGTGAGACGCGGCCGGTCTCAAGACTGCAGGAATCCACGTCGGTACCTTTGCTTCCCATAATGCAGCTTCAGTGGACGGCAGCCGAGGCTGCTGAGGCAGCTGTTCGCTGCAACGGATGCGGTTCATGTCGAGTCAATGAGCTGCCGGAGAGAATGTGTCCATTTGTGGAGGAGGGTAACAACGAGGAGATCAGTCCGCGGGCCAAGGCAACCCTGCTGCGAAGAGCACTTTGTGCTGATTCTCCGGTGGATCTGTTGCAGAGTGAATCTGTGCGCACGGTGATCGAGAGCTGTTTCAACTGCAAACAGTGCCAACTGGATTGTCCATCGGAAGTTGACATTCCGCACATTGTCCTTGAAGCCCGGGCTCAGTTCGTACGTGCCCATGGCCTGACGCGAACCAGCTGGCTGATGTCGCGCGTGCATACGTATGCACGAGTGGCATCAAGGTTTGCTTTCCTTTTGAACCCGTTGCTGCGGAATGTTCTTTTCAGACGTTCCCTGGAGAAATTTATCGGACTGGCGGCCGGACGCAGATTGCCAGGCTACGCCGGGACACCGTTTCTGGAATCTCAGCGAGTCCGAAGGATTGATAACACCGGGACGCCAGGCAGTCCCCGGCCAACGGTGGTGTATTTTGTGGACTACTTTGCCAACCACCACGACCCGGAACTGGCAGAAG
The DNA here is from genome assembly GCA_903871805.1 of uncultured Planctomycetaceae bacterium. GTDB lineage: Bacteria > Planctomycetota > Planctomycetia > Planctomycetales > Planctomycetaceae > SXXK01. The sequence continues at coordinate 57,496 of CAIQIE010000001.1, forward strand.
CCTTTGTGCGTGTGCTGGAACATAATGGATTTCGAGTCTTTATTCCCAGGGGACAGACCGTTTCGGGGATGAGCATGGTTTCGGTAGCTGACGTCGTGGCTGCGTCTGATGTTGCTGAGCAGAACCTGCGGGAACTTGCCGAGCCAGCGCGGGAGGGCTACCCGATTCTGTGTACAGAACCATCTGCAACCCTTTGCCTGACGCGCGAATACCCATTGCTGCTGGCGACCGAAGACGCAAAAATCGTCGCGCAGCAGACGCAGGATGCGGGCAGATTTCTGCTGGACCTGCACCGCCGCGGAAAACTGAAGAAAGACTTTGCTCCACTCAAACTTCGCCTGGCATGGCACACCCCCTGTCACATTCGGGCAATTCACCGTGAAGCTGCAATGCCGGAGCTTCTGCGACTGATTCCGGGGGTCGAGATTGTGCCTGTGGAAAAAGGATGCACAGGAATGGCCGGCACCTTTGGGGCAGCGGCTGAACATTTTCAGAAATCGCTGCAGATCGGGGCTGAGTTGATCCAGACCATGCAGACTGTGGACGCCGTAGCTGGTGTCACCGACTGCAGCAGTTGTCGCATGCAGATGGAACAGGCCGCAGCCATCCCGACCATCCACCCCATTAAACTGCTCGCACTTTCCTATGGACTGATGCCAAGGCTGGAGCAGCGACTGAAAGCCCGTCCGTCCGGACTGAGTATGTCCTGATGTGCTTTAAAGCAGGTTGCCTGACAGCACCTGGCCGACAGCCGTTAGGCTTCAGGCTGGGGTGACACGCAGTCTTCTGCATCCATCAGCGACAACTGGACTTCGATGATTTCCCGGGAACAGGCAAAAAAAGCATCGACGATCGTCGGATCAAACAGAACTCCGCGGCCTTCCTTCAGAATTTCAAAACATTTTTGACGAGGATAGGGGTCCTTATAGGGGCGGCGACTGGAAAGTGCATCGAACACATCCGCCACTGCAACAATTCGACCTTCCAGAGGAATGTCTTCGCCAGCCAGACCGAGCGGATAACCAGAGCCATCCCACCGCTCATGGTGGCTCTGGGCAATTCTGGCAGCCAGTATCAGCAATGGTGATGTGCGAACAGGCAGTATTGCACTGTCGGGTCTGACATAAGACTTCAGAGCATCCCAGTCCCGCTCAGAAACCGGCTCGATGATTTGTCGCCCCAGCGCGCAGTGCTTCTTCATCAGTTCGTATTCGTCCTTTGCAAGCCTTGCCGGTTTGAAAAGGATCGAATCCGGGATTCCGATTTTTCCAACATCATGCAGCTGCGCTGCCTGCTCCAGCATTTCCAGATGCTTCTCCGGATATCCCATCTGACGGGCAATGATGGCCGTGTAACGACCAACACGAATGACATGATTCCCCGTTTCGCTGTCCCGATGTTCTGCTGCTCTGGCCAGACACAGGATCAACTGGTTCCGCGTAAATTCCATTTCGCGACTGCGAACCTGAAACTCTGCCTGCAGACGAAACGCCTGCTCAACTTCCAGCCGGTAGTGCTTCCGAACCACCAGCGAGTTTCGAACTCTGGCCAGCAGTTCATCCGGATCCACAGGTTTCCCCAGAAAATCACTGGCCCCCAGTTCCAGCGCGTGACGCCTAATGGCGGCTGATTTGTCGTCGGAAAGCAGCAGCACCGGAATATGCTGTAATGCCGAATCCAGCCCCGCGACTCGAAGAATGTCGAGTCCGGTGATTTCAGGCATATTCAGGTCCAGCAACAGCACATCCGGGGATTCAGAACGAAGCATCGGAAGAACCTGACGCGAGTTCGAAGTCACCGAAACGTGGTTGTAACCCACGGAATACAGAGTTCTGCGAATCTGTTTCAGACATCCTGGATCGGCGGCAACGACAAGGATGCGTGCTGAGGGATCCACATTGCGCCAGCAGACCGCTGGAGTTGGCGTCATCCCCTGGTCGCATGCTGGCGCGAAATCACAACTGGCCTGCGGTGCGCCGGTTGTGGATGTCGCGACGGATTCCCGCTGCAATTCCGACACCAACGCAAAGGCGTCCTGTTGATCGCGGAAAAAACTCAACGGCCTCTCCGCTTCCATCGCCACTATCTGCGTTTTCTGGCTGGAACGATGCTGCGGAGGAATGTCCTGTAGCAAACGGTTGGGATTTTTATCTTGTTCTGACACGATGGGTGGCCCCGAGTCTCAACCCAGTATTCCGCGAAATGCAAAATAAAGTCTTTCAAATTGCCGCCTTTGGTTTACACCATCGACAACTTAGGTCATCCAGCAGCCGCAGAAAACAAGTGAGAGCGGAATCACTACCCTTGTCCCTGGATTCGCCTCAGCTGTGCCGAATTTTCCGGGTTGTTGCTGTTTCTGAACATGGGCACTCACATAAAGAACCCGCAATAAATTGAATATTGGATACAGGGCCAGCGACCCGGGCTGCATTTTTCGACGGTCGGGAATCCGCAGTTCCCCGGAAATGCAATGGCGCAGAACAATCAGGGAGATTCATAACGTCTCGACAATTATGGCGTTCCGGGACGATCGCCGAATCGAAAATCCGACGGACAGTGGGTGACTGAAGGCCGAATGACACGAGGGTCTGGCGTGGTTCATACGGCCGGGAATTTCGCTCCCTGCAGGATTTTTCTGATGGAAAACAAAAAAGGCGATTCAGGTCAAATGGGAGGAATCGCTTGAGCCGGGCAGGATCGGGAACCTAGAATAGCCAAAAGTGTCGACGGGAACATTGTGTATTTCCCGGTGCGAGTGTGTGATGCCCCGGGGACTTGCTGCGGAACTATTCCTTCGTCTGCTTTGCGGCGGACATCGCGGGCTGTGGTCACGCGTGCGATTCTGCTGTGTAAAGGATGACAGTTGTGCGATTTCGTTCCAGAGGTCAGACCCGTGATGAAAAGCTCCTGCGGAGTGCTCGTCGTGCCACATTTCTGATCGCTGGTGGTGCCGTGCTGCTGCTGCTCTGGAAGCTTTCCGGCTCCGGAAGCTCGTTGAATGAGGCACTCATCCAGACCGGGGCTGCCAAAGGTTCTGTGGGAACCGTCCGGCGTGACCCGAGCAGATTGCTGGCTGATGAAGTGCAGGTCGTAACCAACAATCCGGGAGCGTCTGCCATTAATCCGGCGGCGATTATTGATAAAGCCGGCGCTGCAGCCATGGAAGCCCGGACAGAGACTCCTGAGGGACTGGACGATGTTCCTGATTCACTCATACGCATTGTTCGTGACGACGTTCTGGGAGTCCTTTCGGACGAGAATGACGCGATGCTTGGTACGTTGCGACTGTCCGAAAAGGTGCTTAGGGATCGGCTGCACGAAATGCCCGAAGCCAGATATGCAGTGATGATGGATTCGCCGGAAGCGTGTCGTGGTAAGCCTTTTACCGTGCACGGTCGTCTGCGTCGTCTGACGCGTGCGCAACTTCCCCGAAGTGCAAACCGCTACGGAATCAAGTCTGCATGGGAAGCATGGATTTCTACTGCGGATTCGGGAAATCAGTTGATCCACGTGCTTGCACTTTCGGCAGATCCGAGATTGCCCGTTGTAGACTCTACGGGAAAAAATGCGCCGGAAGTGGAGCTTGCAGGTTATTTTTTCAAGCGAGAAGGTTACGCCGCAAAGGGCCGCGATGGGACAGGAGCTCTGGCCCTGGCTCCACTGATTATTGCTGACCGAATCCAGCGAACAGTTCCACGCATCGTCACGACTCGCGCAGACGAACTGAACCCGTGGCTGACGTGGATTGCCGCCACCATTTGCCTTGCAGTGGTGGCTTTGATCTGGAGATTTCAGCAGGCTGATCACCAGTTTCGCGGAACAAGAACTCACCAGTTCACCCAGCCGCCAGTTCGGCCCTCCTTCGAAGGTGTCAGCTCGATCTCGGTCAAAGAAGTATTGCACGAGATGGAACAGCAGGCGCGAAACGGCGTCCCGGACACTTCTTTAACGCTCCCCCAATAAAGCTTATCTTCGGCGAGAACGCACTAACTGGCTCAGTGTTCTGAAATTTGGATGCTCGGCACTTTCGCACCACTCGAAGACAATCGATTCTGCAGTCGTCACGGTCACGCCGCCAGCGGCCAGACGTTTTAGTGCGAAGTCATGGTCACAGGTGTCACGACTGCCGGTCGCGTCAGCAGCGACAAAAACCTGGTACCCGCGATGCGCAAGATCGAGTGCTGTCTGAAGGAGGCAGATATGGGCTTCAATTCCGACGAGTACGATACAGGCGGGCTCGCCTCGCCCGTTCGGAGAATCCTCGGCAACCTGCCTTTCAATCACATCCGCAGCGCTGAATCGCAGCTTTTGTCGGCAGGATAGCCCGGTCAGTCCCTCGGTCAGTTCCGGAACGGTGTGTCCCAACCCCGGCGGATACTGCTCTGTCAAAAAGGTCGGAACCTGCATCAATTGTGCGGCTTCCATCAGAAAGCGGCAGCTGCGAATGACCGAATCCGCGCCGGAAATCACTGGAATCAGTTTCTCCTGAACGTCAATGACTGCCAGACAGCAGGATTCCGCTGACAGTAATGCGCTACTTTTTCCTTGAGTCATCAATGGGGATCCTGAAGGGACTGATGGTCGCGGGAGATGCGCCCGAGGAAATTCAACGCAGCAATCTTTGAAATGCGGATATTCCGGCCAGCTCGACAGTGTCTGGTTTAAAAATCAGGATCGGATTCCGGACACGATCCGGACAGTTCAGAGCAGTATTCGGATTCCAGCAGACTCTGCAGATGCGTACACGGGTTCCATCGGCGGTGATTGATGCAGCAGTTCCTCGTCAGGCAGCTCTGTGAACTGTCCTGCCAGACTGGACTTTCAAAAATGGAAAATACGTGGGGTCATCACTTCGATCGATAAGCTTTTGAGCGACCACGTCCCCCTGCAGAATGCGTTCTGCCACTTCATCCAGGCGACTCATTTCCCGTGTCAGGGCCTCACCACACACTGCCATCTGATCGCGTTCCAGATCCTCTGACAGCAGCACAGGAGTGCCGGCAATCATGACGATTGTTGAAAACGGCTTCGGAACGGTCAGGTCTGTCCAACTGCCCTTAATGGCCCAGGCATTCGAAGTCGCCATACCGCATGGCACCAGCGGGCGCCGTGAGCGGGACGCGATGAAGATCACTCCTTCCTTCATCTGGCGACGTGGACCACGGGGACCATCAGGTGTCATTGCAAGGTGCAGATCAGGAAGGCTGAGAATTTCTCGAACCGCTTCCATACCGCCCCGACTCGTGCTGCCTCGAACAGGGTGAATCCCGGCGATTTGAACCGAATCCGCAAGGTAACCGCCATCGCGATGCTGACTGATCAGACCTGCAAGGTTGAATGTTCGGTTTGAGAACACAGCCATCACGATCTGATCGTGCCACATCGCAAACGTATACCGCTGCACGCCGCGTGGTTTGACGTAAGGACTGCCTTCCGAATCCACATGATGATGTCTCACGCGAACTGTCAGAAACAGCAGTCGCAGCAACACCGACGCCGTCCAGGAAAGCAACAAATTCACTGCTCTTGATCGAATCTTCATGGCTTCCGTGCCTGTCAGGGAAATCCGGGACTGTGAATTCCGAAGGTCAGCAGCAAAGACTCGGCTGGACACCTCCTGCGACCGGGCCATTGCAGCCAATCCCCTCTCAGTCCAAAACGAACCGAAAGTGTAGCTCAAAGACGGCTGCCTGTTGAGGGGAATTACAAGTCTTTATTTCAAAGCACTTTACGACAGATGTTCACATTCGAGGCCAGCTCTGTTCTGGGACTTTTTCCCGGAAATCACCGTGTGAATCTCGGAATTCGTCCGGAAGCATCCTGGCCCGGCATTGGTGAACACTGTTGAGTCCCGGGCTGCAGTCGTTGAATCCCGGACGGCAGACCCCTCAGGCTGGCATTTTGACGACTTCCTTTCCCGATTCTGCTTGCAAAGTCTGAATCCTCCGTTTCAAATCACAATGCAACAGGCAATCAGCATTTAAGTTCAACCCCGTTGACGTCTCCGAACTACGGCACGAATTCCTCCCTGCGCACAGAGGCTCCAGCGTAATGCTCTATTCGCCTTTCCCTGGACTGACATCCCGCCGGGAAATCCTTCGAAACGGTGGCGGAGGGTTTGGTATGCTGGCGTTGGCCGGACTTTTTGCGTCCGAAAGTCAGGCTAACGAAACAGTGCGTGTTGAACGTCACGAGTTTCCGCATCACCCGGCCAAAGTCAAACGGGTGATTCAGTTGTTCATGAACGGCGGGGCCAGCCCCATGGACACCTTTGACTACAAACCGGAGCTGGAACGTCTGCACGGACAGATGCTGGGGCCAAAAGAGAAGCCTGAAGGATTTACGGCTCCGGCTGGCGCCGTCATGAAAAGTCCATTTACCTTTGCCCGGTACGGAGAAACCGGTCGCTGGGTCAGTTCCGTGTTTCCGCATCAGGCGAAGATTATTGATGAGCCCGCCTTTTTGATGGCCATGACTACGAAAACTAATGTGCATGGCCCCGCCAGTTACATGATGAATACGGGATTCATGCTGCCTGGGTTTCCCTGTTTTGGTGCATGGATCTCTTATGCGCTCGGCAACCTTTCGGAAAATCTGCCCTCCTTCATCGTGCTCCCGGATCCTCGAGGCCTGCCGTATAACCAGAAGGGAAACTTCAGTGCCGCATTTCTGCCGTCGAAACACCAGGGAACTCTGGTAGACGCATCACAGCAGCCGCCAATTCCCGATCTTTTTGCTCATCCACAGTATGGCTTTGCGCAGGATCATTCAGATCGGGAGACTCTGACACTTCTGCAGGAACTGAATCGCGAACACGCTGCGATCCGTCAGGAAGATTCCCGACTCGAAGCGCGCATCGCATCAGCGGAGTTGGCAGCCAGGATGCAGTTGAGCGCCCCGGAAGCCTTTGACCTCTCCGGGGAAACTGAAGCAACGCATGCTGCTTATGGAACATCACAGGAACCGACAGCAGATTTCGGCCGTCGCTGTCTTCTCGCTCGTCGACTTATTGAACGCGGAACTCGGTTCGTTCAGGTATGGAGCGGGCCGCAGGGGGCAGCAAACAACTGGGACAATCATGGCAACATTCCAAACGAGCTGCCACCGATTGCAGCCAGCGTTGACCAGCCTGCGGCTGCACTGCTGACCGATCTGAAACAGCGGGGACTGTTTGAGGACACCTTACTGATCTGGACCACTGAATTTGGAAGAACACCCTTTGCACAGGGCGGTGTTGGACGTGACCATAATCGGGGAACCTTTGTCACATGGCTGGCTGGAGCCGGCATCAAATCCGGCTCTACATGGGGACGCAGTGACGACCTTGGGTACCAGACGGCAGAGGGAAAAACCTATTGCTATGATTTGCATGCCACAATTCTGCATCTGATGGGAATCGACCATACTCGTCTGACATTCCGAATCTCTGGTATTGATCGACGATTGACGGACGTGCATGGAAGCGTCATCTCCGCGATTCTCTCATAGCCGGTTTTTGCCGCCGGCCTGCGTGGATGCTCTCTGTAGGCATTTTCCCGGCCTAACAGACTGTCGAAAAACTTCCAATGGTTTTGCCAACCCCAGGCACGCCATTCCCGCGCACGCAGAAACCCCTTGATTTTTTTATACCGACCATGAATGCTCAGGTGCCCGCGGGATGAATCTCGATTTTCAACAGGCTGCTTATGGCTGCTGAACACGCCTCCCCTTGCCAGCAGACATCTTGCCTACGAGCAAACGCGGGATTTGTGCGGTGGCGACGAAACGAATGGGGCCGAATCTGCACATCTGTATGGATGTTCAGCAATCGTGGACATGGTCCTGCAACCGGGGACACAGCAAGGTAGCCTTCTGAGAGAGCCCTTGAGGCCGTTTTTGGTGGCTATTTGAATTTCTGATGAAGATCGTAATTCCCTGTGACAGTTCCGCCGCCTGACGAATTACAGTTGCGAATGCGTATGAGCGGTGAGCGGTCAGAATCGCGTTCAGTGCGGCATGAGTAGCTCAGGTGGTAATTCGTATTGACTGATGCGATGGCCGTTACTGAGTTTCGTAAGTCTGGTTTCTTCGTGCCTGATCAGGCCCATTGTCGGATGTCGCCGCCGTGAGTTTGTGGGAGGGAGCAGCCAGTTGGAAGACATTGCCGTTTCGTAGTTGCGAGTGTGCCGTGGAGAATTTCCGAGGCTATGCAGTGGCTTGTAGTCATCCAGGGCTCTCAGGCAAAAGTCCGAGCACTACTTTTGGCAAACTGTGAATTAGAAGATTCCTTAAAGACGTTGGGAGTGCAGCAATGTCAGGCTGGTATTATCGATTGCTTGGGGAAGAGTTTGGCCCGGTGTCTCAGCAGACGCTTCAGGAGCTGATGCGTGACGGGACTATTGCTCAGACAGATCAGGTTCGTGCATCAGAGTCGACTGAATGGGTCGAGGCTGCAACGATATTTGCCGAGGCGCAGGACGCGGACGACGTACTGAACGATCTGTCTCAGTTGTCCTTTGAATTTGAGGAATCCGGCCCCGGAAAATCGAATCGTGGGAAGCATTCCGGGACGCCGCAACCGGTCACCGCTGAGGCGGACGAAGTCGAGGAAGACTCTGGATCGCCGACACAGTACTTCTGTCAGTTTCTGGGACAGACAATAGGTCCTCTGGCCCTGGAAACTCTGATACGCATGGCGGAGTTGGGGCGTCTGCGGGAGACGGATCTGGTGCGTCAGGAGGATGAGTTTCTCTGGCAGGCTGCCTCAGAATACCACGAGTTGTCTGCGGCTTTTCTGCTACGCGCTGCGGAACCTCAACCCGCGCAGGCTTCAGGCGTGCCCGGCAGCGAGACTGTTAAAAAGACTGCCTCAACTGAATCTTCAAAAACGGCTGCAGGCAAGGTCCCTGCGTCCAGACCAGCAAGCGATACCGTCAGTCCCGCGGCACCTGCAGAAGTTGTCAGCGTTCGGAATTCCGGAAAAGGTTCTGGTGCCACCGAGGTTTCTCGTTCTGAAAAGGGTAAGAACAAGGGAAAGGGGAAGGGAAAGCAAAATGTCCCTGACCTTGCCGAGGATGTTTTTCAGGAGGTGTTTGCTGAACGGGAAGATGAAAAAAAGGTAAGTTCCGAGCCACGCAGCGTTCGTTCTGCCTTGCAGGAGCGAGCAGAAAATTCGAGTGCTGGGTTGAATCCGGAGCCACCAATGAAAGACATGAGCCAGCCGGCGATCGCGTCCCCGCTTGTGTCGTCGACTGGCGCTTTTGGAACCGCGGCGACGGCATCCGTCGCGGCAAAGCGTCCGCCGCTCAGCCCACTGCGGTCACCGGCAGCAAAGTCATCGTCGGGGCGTCGCTGGAATTTTGATTTTGATTTCGAGTTCGGCACGCCGATGAAGGTCCTTGCCGGTATGCTGTTTTTTGCCGCTTTGTGGTTTGGCTATGGCCCGGTGATGAGGTATCTGAGTACCAATGAGGGTCATTACATCGGTCGTGCAGAAGAGGCCATTAAGACACTTGAAGGCATAAATGCTGTCAGTGATCAGGAAAAATACAAAAAGTTTGTCGATACAATGAGCCGCGAGATGGGAGCCTATCTTGCCATCATGAAGGAAGCCGGGGCCACGGGAACGTCGTCTGTAACCTGTGTCGGTGCGATGAATCGTCTGGTTGAGTATTCGAAACTTGATCCATCCAATGTTGCGCTCAGGAACAAGCTTCTGAAAGAGGCTCAGCAGTTGATCAGCAAATGGAAAGGTGAGTAACGCTCAATCGCGTGGCCGGAGCGTGAAAAAGTTGCGGGAGCTCCCACGACAGCGGGCCTGCCCAACCCACATCGCGCGACCGTCAGGGAGTTGGAACATGGCCTCCATCTGACTCTTCACGGCATTTTTCAGCCCCCCTGACGCTGAGGGCTCGATGGACAGCAAGCAGCAGCCTTTATCCTGCTTACGGCGGAGCGGGACTGAGGCTGAAGTTGCAGACCGTCACAACACCCACCAGGCCTCCTCATCCTCGCCTGCTACCCTTGCCCGTCAATTCCCTTTCCTGATGCGGGGCCTTGAGGCACTGGCGGACGATTCTGAATGCGGGCGCGAAGTTCTGCGGTTATCAATCGCAGTTGTTCAAGAGACTGACTGCGCAGACTGGGTTCGTCGCTGATCGGGCCCCCAAAGATTTCCTGCAAGGTTTGAATGAGCTTGATCTCTCCGTTGATCTCACCTCTCAACTCACCTCTTATCTCGCCTTCTTCGCGTCCTTCTTCGCGTCCTTCTTCGCGTCCTTCTTCGCGTCCTTGTTTACGGGCCTCTGCCCTCGCCGAATTCAGGAGCCACTGCTGGTCGCGAAGCGCTTTTTCTCGTGTGTCGTACATGGTTTTGTCCTCGGTGATCCTTGCGATCCGTGCGATGGTTTCTGTCGCCTGCCAGAAGGCAGGTTCAGGAAATAGCCGCTTCAGCGTCTCCTCGTCGTACTCGTGCGCATGCAGCAGCCAGAACAACCATCGGTCCAGCAGACTGGCCGAGCACAGGTCGCTCTCTTTTAGATTATACAATCCGAATTCCAAAGTGTGAACTTCCAAAGTGTCTGTCAGGCAACGCCCAGTGTCACGATCTGTCAGCCGAAAGGCATGATGCACCCTGGTGGAATCTGCCCAGAGACGCCCGTCGAGCAGGCAGATTGAGTACACTGGCTTGAGCTCATCGTATTCGTCCCCTGCCCGTAACTGCCCTGCATAGACTTCGCAGCCGTAGAAAACGATGCGTTTCGCCAGGCCGGGACTGGCCGACAACTGCATTTCGATGTCATAGATCGCACCGCGCTGGTCAACGGCGCGAATATCGAGAACGGACAGTTTGTCATCGTTGAAATCCTGCGGGTTGAACGGATTTTGGATTGTCACTTCCACAATGGGAACACGCAGTTTCAGAATTGCATTGAGCAGACTAATGAGAGCCAACGTGTTGCCCGGGGAGCCGAAGGTTTTCTTGAATGCAAAATCGTTCGTGGGGCGGATACCAATACGAATCATCGTCAATTCGCCTGCAAAAGTGCGGGGAACCACTTTGGATTGTGGGCTGTAATAAATAGCTCCTGTAAGACAGGATAGGAAGATTCCTTAATAACAAAAAGCCCCGGTAGGTCAAACACTGTAGAATTCACCGGACCTCAACGGTCCCACCCATCCAGGCAGTTTGCCGGGCGATCCGCTTGACTGGCAATCCCCATAAAACCAGAAAACTGCACGCAATCAGCACAATCAGTCAGCCCGATAGCCACCACAAACGACGGTGCGTCAGACAACGGTGCCATCTACCTCAGTTTGCCCCACTTCCTGGCGACCCATTCGATGGGTGGAGTGTTTGAGGGCATGGCGCTGGCCCTAACGCCCATGGAATTCAAACTTTTGCGACACTGGGTTCCCGCCTGCGCGGGAATGACGTTTGCGCAACAGGGCGCCAGCCCCGTGTGGCATTGGTTATCAAACAGTGAACGAACGCGGAGGCCCGGATTGCGGTGTCAACGACGTGGGCGTCCCTGTTGGTGGTGGATTGGCGCATTGTGGGCGAGATCTGTAACATTCTGCAGACGTTCGTCTATCCTGTCTTCGACGGACCGTTGATGGTCTGTTCTCGCCGGTAATTTGTTGATGGAGTTCCCGCCGCATGACTCAGCCACGTTTCCTTTGCAGTACTCTGGCCCCGTTGTTTGCATGCCTTTCGCTGCTTGCGAACGGTGAGGCGGCTGACCAGGTTAGTCTCCGCAAAACGGATTCTTCGACACTCACGATTACCGTTAATGACAAGCCATTTACGACTTACAACTACGGCGAAACGTTGCCCAAGCCATTTTTCCTGCCCGTCACGACGGCAGGCGGAGTAGTTCTGAATCGGGCGCTGGGTGATGCGTCGGATGCAGATCATCCGCATCATAAGGGAGCGTGGAACGCGATTGACGAGGTCAATGGGGTAAAGTTCTGGGCCGAAAAGGGGCCCATTCGAAATACGTCTGTGGAGATTCTGGCTGCAGAAGGAGCGACAGCATCCTTCCGGGCCACCAATGAATGGCGGAATCCGGAGTCCGGAAGTCCGGAAGTGCTGGAAACAGTGACGGTCACGGTGTATCCAAGCCGCCTGCTGGTATACGACATGACGTTTTCTGCAATTCATAGAGACGTGGTCTTTGAAGATACCAAGGAAGGATTGTTTGGTTTCCGAGTAGCACCTTCCATGAAAGAAAAGAATGGTGGGCGTGTTGTGGCCAGCGATGGTTCAAAGACTACGGCGGAGTGCTGGGGCAAAGCGTTTCCCTGGGTGGATTACAGTGGTGAGATTGGCGAGAAGACAGTGGGCGTGACGATCATGGATCATCCAGAGAATTTTCGCCCATCACGGTATCATGTTCGCGACTACGGCCTGTTTTCCGTCAGCCCATTTGGCGAAAAGGCCTATACTAACGGGGCAAGGGAAGCCGCTCCTGTGCATTTGAAGCATGGTGCATCACTGCGTCTGCGATATGCGATGTACTTTCATGATGGTGATGCGACAAACTCCGGAATTGATGTCGCATGGAAAACGTTTTCCGGGAAGTGATCCCCGGTTCCCCGAATTTCGGTCATCGGCGTGAGGTAAGCGTCCACGTGATCGCTGATGGCGACACTGCAGGTGATTGGATTTGACATTCAAAATAAAACAGCTGAGGTCTCTGTAAGCTTTCCCTCGAATCAGCAGTTTTCCGCAGCGAAATGCGGTGTCCCGTGACTGCGGAATTTTTCTGACTGAGAGTTACTGTGTCGGCCCATTTGCTGTTTCCCCTGTTTTCCAGCTTCGTCTTCGTCTTTGGAATGTTGTTCGCCAAAAGTGCCATTGTCCGTGGAGTCAGTCCATGGACGGGGACTTTTCTGGCAAACCTCTGGCTTGGTTTATTCTGGCTGATCGTCGGATTGATGCAGCAGAACGTCCTGCCGCTGGCTGGTTGGTGGCAGGCGGCCCTGGTGGCTGTGTGCTTTGTTGGCGGTCAGATGTTTACGTACCTCGCCTTTCAGCACGGAGACGTTTCAGTTGCGACGCCAATCTTTGGCGTGAAGGTGATCATAGTCGCTGTAATTCTGGCGGTACTGGCGAAGGAGGCGATTTCTGGTCGAGTCTGGACGGGGGCGGCGCTGGCCGCGCTCGGAGTGGGTTTCATTCAGGCGGGATCCGGGACGTCATCCGGAGGCGCCCTGTCAGGTCGTCGTGCGGCACTGACGATTGTTCTTGCTCTGCTGGCAGCGATTTCGCTGTCATTATTTGATGCCGGACTGCAGACATGGGGGCGGAGTTGGGGGGCGGAACGCTTTCTGGCGGCGATGTTTGTCTGTACGGGATTCCTGTCCTGCGGGCTTCTTCCGTGGGTGGACCGGCCGTCCAGACTTCGAGAGTTGCGGGTGTTTCGACCTATCCTGATCGGAACCTTACTTATGGCGATTCAGGCACTGAGCATGTCGTATTCGCTCAGCCGCTTTGGCGATGCCACCCGAATCAATATCGTATATGCACTGCGAGGGCTCTGGGCGGTGATTCTTGCATGGGGCCTGTCACGAGTCTTCGGGGGTGCGGAATTGCGATATTCCACAACCGTGATGCTGCTGCGTCTGACGGGAGCCGTGCTGCTGACGATATCCGTGATTGTGGCGCTCAGCGATTCCCTTTGACCACGCTGCCACGCTGTGTTCCGGCTTGCCTGCCCACTGCCGACTGAAAACTGCCCACTGAAAACTCAGTCTTTCGCTGTGAACCAGTCACCCACATTCCAGCGAAATAGAAGGGCGAGCAGTTTACGGCACCGTTCCGGAAATCGGTTCCGAAATTACTTCCTCGGGAAGTTGCAGAGACACGTTCAGCAGTTTCAGGCAATCTCCGTCAAGGATCTGCAGGTCGCTGGAAGAGCAGACTGGGCAGCGGAATCGAAAGTCCTGAATCTGAAAAGTCGTACGGCAGTCCCGACATTGCGCTGGAAGTCCCGGATCGTGGATCGAAAGAACAGCATCCCGGCAGCATTCGTGCTCGGTTTGAATTCTTTGAAAGGCCTCCTGCAGCAGCAGCGGTTCGACTCCGCTGAGTCCACCGCAGGAGACTTCGATCTTTTGCACTCTGATGGCCTGATTTGCGTCTGCGACAGCTATGACCTGAGACAGCAGAGCCCGTGTCAGAGATTCTTCATGCATAGGGAAGTTTCCCGAAAAACAGGTCACCAGCGAGTTTCAGACGAGGGACGTCAGATGGCAAGCGTGGCTGGCTTTGTGAAGCGAATCAGGTGGGTGTGAGCATCCTGAAGTCGCCGCTGAAACAAACACCGGCAGATTACTGCCGCAGTATCCGGGCAACAACCAGGCGAGGAACCCGTCAGTTACTGAGTTGTCTGATTTCGTTCAGCAGGGACGTCCGTACTTCTTCGATCTTCACCGGGTCTTCAAGTTTTTTCTGATCCTGATCGAGAACATAGAAGACGTCCACGACCTGATCGACACTGGTATCAATTCGAGCGAGATAGACTGTCAGTCCGTGATTAAAGAGTGTTTGAGCGAGTGTGAAGAGTAATCCCTGTGTATCGGTTGCGAAGACGTCAATGACCGTGAATCTTTGTGAGCAGTCATTGTCGACGCCAACCTTGGGATCCTGTCGAATGATCACCGACTTCTGACGGTTGAGGCGAAAAATGCTGCTTCTGCGAAAGACTGTTTCCACGGGTTTCTTCGCAGTCAGTACATCTCCGATAACAACGGCCACATCTTCGATTCGTGAATGCGGAACCTTGCCTTTGAAATCGCGATCGTTCACTCGAAAGGTTGCGATCACGAAACCATTGGACGAGGTGCAGACGAGAGCTTCCTTGATATCCATCCCCATGCCGGAAAGGATCCCGGCAATTCGGTGGAAGCTGCCGTTGGCAAATCGGGCTGGCGCGAAAACGCGATAACTGACCAGTTCTTTTTCCAGATCGAATTCGCCTTCGATTTTGACATCGTTTTCGTTCAGTTGCTGAATCATGGTCAGATCGCGTGCGATTCTGGCGGGTTGCTGATTCATCAGGTACAGAGGTGGCAGCGTATCCAGCTGGCGATCGGCCCATTGGCCCCATTCTTCTGCCGTACCGGGTCCAGAACGATGCGCCGGGATGAACGATTCGCGAACAGTCATACGGATCTGCTGCAGACGTTCGCGTTCAAGGTGATTGTAAGGACGTCCACTGAGGATGAGACTGGCGCGGTTATAGAGATCTGCGAGAAGTTCTCCCTTCCAGTCGGACCAGACATCGGGACCGACTGCGCGGATGTCTGCCACGGTGAGGCAGTAGAGCATTCGCAGCAGTTCAGGGGCACCGATCAGTCGGGCGAAGTCCATGAGCATCACGCGATCGGACATATCGCGGCGAAACGCGAGATCCGGCATGATCAGATGGTATCGCACAAGAAACATCAGCATGCTTTTTTTGTTGGCGGCAAGTTGCAGTCTGACTGCGACTTCATCTGCCAGCCGTTCGCCAATCAGGCTGTGATCACCCGCGCGGCCCTTGCCGATATCGTGCATCAGCAGAGCCAGATGCAGAGTGGCACGATGTCGGATTTCCTTGTAAGCCGATCCCACTGGAGAATTGTCGCTGGCAAAGGCCGCCACTTCATCGATGGTTTTCAGTGTATGTTCATCGACGGTGAAGCTGTGGTACTGATTGAACTGCATCAGGTTGCGAATTTCGCGAAATGGCGGTATGAGCCAGTCGAGGACTCGAGTTTCAGCCATGGCTCGCAGCGTTTCTGAGAGTCCCGGGACGTTTCGCAAAATTTCCCGAAACTGTTCTGTCATTTCATACGCCGGTTCTTCCGGCAGGGATGCCGCTGCATAGCCGATGCGGCGTCTGACATCCGGAGCAATGCGTGCCTGATTTTGAGTTGCGGCCACGAACACTTCCAGAATCCTCGCGGGATCCTGAAGCGTCCGTGACAGGTGTTCGGGCACCTGCAGCACGCCATCGATGATTAAAAACCCCTGAGTGCTTTTCCGTGGAAGAAACAGATTTTTCAGACGGGCCAGCAGCGGCAGTTTGCGTGGCACATCAGCCACGCGTCTGGCAATCGCGGCAACTTTGGATGTGTGTCCAAAGTACTGCTGCATGAAGACTTCTACGGGCCGGGACGGATCCGAACCGGAGATTCCCCGGGACGCGGAGATTTTTAACTGCAGTTCGCGAGTCAGAACATCCTGCTTAAGGCCATGCAGAGTGTGCAGATCAAAGCGAAGTGCCGTCAGGAATTCGTCAGCCAGTTTCAGTTCTTCCAGTTCCTGCTCGCTGATATCTCCTGCGGCAAACAGGGCCTCCGGATCAGGAATTCCATGACGCAGAAACGAAACCCATCGGAGCAACTGGATATCCCGAAGACCACCGGGAGAACGCTTCACGTCCGGTTCCAGCTGGTTGACGGAATTTCCCCTGGCGATCCATTCCTCCCGTCGTGACGCCATCAGCTTCAGAATCAGTCCGGTGCGGTCACGTGTCAGCACTTTGCTTTGCACCTGCTGCAGAGTGGATTCGGCGAGCCTGGCATTTCCCTGCAGGATACGGGGTTCCATCAACGACGTTGCGAAGGGGATATCCAGAGCCGAGAACGCTATGACGTCCTCGGGGGTGCGGACGGTGCAGGCAGGTTGTGCGCCAGAATCCCAGCAGTCACGGATGGCGGCCGTGATCAGCGGTTCGATTTCGGCCTGCAATCTGGCATCGATGATGACCAACAGGTCGATGTCGGAATACGGAGCGGGACGTTTTCGCCCACTGCCGCCGATCGCCAGCAGCGCGGAAGCGTTTGCCAGTTGGTCTGCCCGGTCACCCGCAACATGTTTAAAGCTGCCTCTGACAAAGTCATCGATCTGATCCGAAAGCCAGGTGGAACAGCCGATTCCGGATTCGCCTGCCGATCGGCGTTCCCGGCCCCCGCTGCGAATGGCCGCCAGCGCTGCTTTACGCTGCTGAATCCGTTGTTGAATTCCAGGGGGGGAATGAGGGCTGATGGACACAGGTCGAATGCTCCGTCTGGAAGTCACCTGCCTGGGCAGGAAGTGGGGTACCGAATTCTAGACGACGAGTGTGGCGCACCATAGACTCTCTGACCATCCCCCTGTCCGATTTTCCACAAAGCCCGGACAAAAACGGCGGTAATGGTGCAATGTACCTGCATTCGCATGCAGTCAAATTTCCGGATGTCTCGGCTCTCTTGACTGGAATACAGTGAATAACAGCCAAAGTTCACGAGGCAACCGAATTGCAGTTCGTCGGCCGAATCATCAGAATTCGCTCGCGGAAGTGTTCAAACCATGTCTGCAATCCTCGCATTCAGGTGCTGAGCGATACTGTGTGCCACAGGGGCACATAACCGGGGTTCAGACAATCGATCCAGTGGCATCTGTCTGTGTGCTGGTTGGCGCGATGAAAGAAGAAAACTGTCAGGACTCGGGTGGTTCGATGCGGGGAAAGAACGTTATGGAAATGTCGATGCGTGTTTGTCTGGCAAGTTTTCTGCTGTTCGGAAGTCTGGTTGGGTGCGAATCTCCGTCCTCCGGGCGTCTTGAGGACTCGTCGGTTGCGGAGTCGCCCGACAACGCCTCAGGTGCCCCGGTGACTTATCTGGACAAGGAATCGCTGCATTCCGGTGTCGGGCCCATGGATAAGGATGCGTCAAAAGAATTCCAGGAAACCGAGTCCGGCCTTCGATACAGAATACTGCGGGCCGCAGATGGGCGGAAGCCCGGACCACGAAGCTATGTGGAAGTCAACTACCGCGGATGGCTCAATAATGGCCGGGAATTTGACAGCTCGTACAAACGTGGCGAAACGACCAAATTTCCGCTGGATGGCGTCATCCCCGGCTGGACGGAGGGGCTGCAGTTGGTGTCTGAAGGCGGCATGATTGAGCTTTGGATTCCCTCAGACCTGGGCTACGGTTCATCGGGAAGTCCTGGTTCAATTCCACCGAATGCGACTTTGCACTTCATCGTCGAACTGGTGAGCATTCAGTAGTAGACGCCGATTGACATCATGGCTGAAGGCCGGCCTGATGGACCTTTCACGGGCGCCAGTTATGGGATTTCCCTCTTATGAGTGCCCCGGCCATTTGCGGCATAGAAACTGTGCCTGGACGATTTGGGGGCAAATCCATTCCCAGGATTGTTGTCAGCACACGAACATTTTCAGGGACAGCGTTTCGACGTCCGGGGAATGTTGCATGCCGGGGGGCTGTTTGAAAAGTCCGCCGAATGTTTGGTTACCGGATGGTTGGGCAACAACCCGGTACTGCGGCGTCCATCGGCAGAAACTGCCGGTAGACCTGCCACAGCAAGGGCCCAGTTTCGGCAGTTTCTGCGGTTGATTCGGCAGGAACTGCCTCTGCACGACGTCGTCGGTAAATAAGACACCAGCCAGTCCCTCATTTGCCCCGAAAAGGCTCAAAACTCCCTTCACTGGAGAATCCTGGAGGGGTTACGCTTCCTGAGGAGTTCGCAGAGTGGCTGCGCCCCAATCCTCGTCGCTGAGCACCGGAAGCGTGGTGAGAGTGGCGAAGGATCCGCCCGAAAGAGAATTTTCGGGCAGGGAGCAGACGCCTGGAACCGCTCAGGGGGAAATCCCCTTGTTTGAGTTTCTGACAGTCAGGATGACCGGAATGATGAGCCGTCATTTACTTCGTACGATTTTCGTTGCTCTGCCACTGGTGCTGATTGCATCGGGTTGCTGCCTGAACAAAGAAGACGGAGATCTGACAAATGCGCAGTTGCACGCCCGCGATCTGTATGCCGAGAACCAGCGACTGCAGCAGGAATGGGCTCAGGCCAATCAGGCAGCGCAGGGATTGAGCGCAGAGAATCAGGCCCTGTTGTCGCAACTGGCGGACACGCAGGGGCAGATGGGAACCATGAACGAACGGCTGAACAATCTGGCAGCCGAGCGTGAGGGGCTGGCGGATCGGTATGCCAAAGCGCTGGATGGCGGCACCGGAGATGGTGCAGGAATGAATTCGGCGTTGGCAGGAGACGGATTTGAGTATGACCCGGCCACCGGGTTAAACCGATTCCGCTCAGATATTCTGTTTGATCTGGGCAGTGATGCCATACGTCCGGAAGCAGAACCACTGCTGAAGGAATTTGCATCGAGCGTAATGGGCGGATCAGCGAAGGGAATGAAGATCCTTGTCGTCGGGCACACCGATGATCAGAATATTGTGCGACCTGAGACGGCCCTGAAGCACCCCACGAACTGGCATCTTTCAACCGACCGTTCAGACGCGGTGATTCTTGAATTGATGAAACTGGGCGTGGAACCTCAACGCGTGGCGGCGATGGGATACAGTGAGTTTCATCCGCAGGAGAATTCCACCGCGGAAACATCCCGCCAGCGGAACCGACGCGTGGAATTGTTTGTTGTCCCGAATGATCCGAACGTGGCACGCTGGGACCCGGTAGGGACTGTTCGTCAGTGACCGAGACGCTGTACAGGATCAGAGTTTCCATGCGGTTAACGATGACGTTGCGGGTTAACGTTTTCGGGGAAAGTCCTGCGGAACTGAGCAGTGTGACGCGTGTTGGCACAGCGAACAGCCTGTACCATGAACTTTACAACAACGTGTGGCATTCGCAGGAGACGCCGGCATCAGCGAAATCGTCACCCTGTCTTTGACGTTATGCGGTGGTTAAATTGGCTTTCGACAGGTCGAAAATCCGAAAGAACTTCGACGCGTAGCGCAGCGGCAGCGGGGACTTACCCGGCCCATCGCTCATATTCACCGCAGCTTTTGTCAGCGTCAACGCGAAGGGCCAGGGTCCAGTTGCAATTTGCAACTGGAACACATTGAAACGTCCTGCTAAGCCGCGTGGCCTCTGTCAACTTTTTTCCGCAGAGATTCGGGATTTATAAAATGAGCGAACCAGCGGAGCAGTTACCTGAGCCATTGGATGTGATTGCCGTGGGAGCGCATCCGGATGACGTCGAGATTGGGTGTGGCGGAACATTGGCGAGAATGGTTCAGCAGGGCTATCGAGTTGGGATTGTGGACCTGACTGATGGCGAGCCGACACCGTTGAGTCCGGGGCCGGAAGTGCGCCTGCAGGAGGCGCAGGCGGCAGCCCAGGTGCTGGGCGTCCAGATGCGTGAAACGCTGACGCTGCCGAATCGCCGTTTGTTTGACGGGTTTGAAAGTCGGGTGGAGTTAGCAAAGGTCTTTCGACGCTGGCGTCCGAAGCTGGTGCTGGGGATCGCAGATCGAACTCCCATGGCCTCACCGGATCACTGGCAGGCGATGCAGATTACGGACGCCGCCGTGTTTTATTCGCGACTTTCGAAGTGGGACGAGCATTTTCCGGGATTGCCCGTGCATCGGATCCAGAAGCAGATCTGGTATCCTCTGGGATTGCAGACTTTAAATGTGCCCACGGGTGGTGGAACCTTTGTCTCGGACATCTCTTTAACACTTTCTGCAAAAATCGAATCGATCCGTTGTTACCGGACCCAGTTTCCTCCGGGTAAAGAGCGGGTGTTTCGGTTAGTGGAAGGTCAGGGGCGCATGTTGGGCGCGTCAGCGGGGTTTGAAGCGGGAGAGCTATTGATTTCCGCCACTACGCTGGGGCTTGCGGACGTGTTTGGCACGTTATGCCACAGCGGCGACGGTGGGGCTTGAGAGGGCGACGGGGCGATGTCGCGGAAATCCGAGATGATGATTTGCGTAGCCTTGGTAATTTGTTGCGTTTTCCGAAGTTTTCAGCCATAATTCGGTGTTCAGATTTCAACCCGGCCTTATGGGAACTGCTGGATTGATCGAAGAATTCGAAGCGGGCAGTAGTTGTTATCGTTCCTCTCAGTGACGATAGGGCACTCCCGACATCGAGCCAGCGTTCGGTTGTGGATCCGATTCAGAGAAGCCAGTTCACTGTGACCGGGCACTTTCTGAAGTGGTTGCACTGAAATTTCCATGGAATATTCATGATTCTTCAGGCGGATTCATGCTTTCAATTCGGGTGGGTCACGTCAGTGTGACCGGAAACTATCGGGACAACAATGAAGACAGCTGCTACCTTGACGGTAAGCAGCGTTTGTTTATTGTCGCCGACGGCATGGGGGGCCAGAGTGCTGGTGAGCGAGCCAGTGCAATGGCGGTAGAAGTCATCCCGGGAAGGCTGGAACCGCTGCTGAACTCGGACAAACCCGGCTTAAAAAACGTGACAGCGGCCGTGGAGAAAGCGATTGTCGCGGCGAACTCGGAAATTTTGTTGCTAAGTGAAGAGCCCGGTTTGCGGAACATGGGCACCACGGCGGTGCTGATGGTGCATGTCGGGGACTCATTTTATTTTATGGGTGTTGGTGACAGCCGCGCCTACGAGTTGCGGGGGACGAAGTTACGTCAGTTAACCATTGATCATTCGATAACGCAGGCATTGCTGGATTCCGGAACGATCAATGCTGAAGAGGCGAAGACGCATCGTTATCGCAATGTTCTGTACAAGTATCTTGGCTGTCGGGATGGAGCAACGGGCGCGGCTGTGGTCGAAGTGAATCCCAGACCAGGCGACCGTTTTCTGCTCTGCAGTGATGGACTGAATGACGGGCTGAGCGATTCTGAGATTGCTCGACTGCTGCGAATTTCCAATGATCCGCAGGTCGTGGCCGAGCAGTTGGTCAAGGCCGCGCTGGACGCAGGTTCGCGTGACAATGTGACCAGCCTTGTGATTCTGGTGGACTGAGACAGTGCAAATAATTCGGCGATGTCCGTATTCGGACCTGCATCGGTGAAAGCAAAGATTCAGACGGTAATTGGCACGGACGTGCAGCGTGCTGCGGACCTGCTTCTGGCTGGTCGGTTGGTGGGCATGCCGACAGAAACGGTGTACGGACTTGCCGCAGACGCGACCAATGCTCTGGCCGTTGCGGCAGTCTTTGAAGCCAAGCAGCGTCCGACATTTGATCCATTGATCGTGCACATCGCAAATGCCGAGCAGTTACCGCTTGTGGTCTCTGAAATACCAAAGCGAGCGAAGATACTCTCGCGGGCAGTCTGGCCTGGGCCGCTGACAATCGTTCTGCCGAAGCGACCGGAGATTTCGGATCTTGTGACGTCTGGATTGCCGGGTGTGGGGGTACGAGTACCGCAGCATCCGATGGCGCTGGAACTGTTAAAGCGGACCGGGCGTCCGCTTGCTGCACCGAGTGCCAATCTGTTTGGAGGCATCAGCCCAACCACAGCGCAGCACGTTCTGGACGGATTGACGGGGCGAGTGGATTACATCCTGAATGGCGGGCCGTGCGAGGTGGGAGTGGAATCAACGGTCATCTCGCTGATGTCGGACGACGCTGTCGTCCTGCGGCCGGGCGGGTTTCCGATTGAGCAGCTGGAGAGGCTGATTGGACCTGTAAAAAGGGCCGTGACCGATCCGGCACTGGACGACGCTGCGCAGCCTGCACCGGGGATGCTGAGTCGTCATTACGCGCCTGGGACACCGATGCGACTGATCAGCGTAGATGAATTGGCGGAACCTGAGTCAGGCCGACACTGTGGATTACTGACATGGGGAGACTGGCCGGCAAGTGGCGGATTTGAACGGATTTTTCGGATTTGTGAGGATTACAACCTGCAAATCTGTGCGGCGAATTTCTTTGCGGGTCTCCGTGATCTCGACTCTGCTGGCCTGGACGTTATCATCGCACGCCAATTTCCGGAGGTTGGATTGGGGGTTGCGCTGAATGACCGACTGAGACGTGGTGCATCTGGAAAAGCTCCGGCTCAAACAAAACCAGACTGATTCCGGATTAAAGTCAGGTAGACAATCTGGTATCATGCCATTTGATAAGCGTTTTTCGACAGTTGACTGAAAGCAGTCTGATGAAATATTCCCTGAAGGCTCTGGTGGTTCTGGCCGCTGTTGTGGCCATCGTGCTGCGTTTTGTTCCGCTGCCGATTGACAATTTCTCGGCACTCGGAGCACTGGCAGTCCTGAGCGGGGTCGTCGTGCGGCCGGTTTGGCTGGCGATATTGGTAACGCTTGTGGCTCGATTGATTTCAGACAGTCTGCTGCATTATCAGACGGGTTATGGATTTTATGGCTCTATGGCGTTCGACTATGTCGCCTATGCCCTGATCGTACTGGCTGGCCGAGGGCTGTCTCCGCGAAGTATCCTGGGCTCTGCAATAGCCGGATTCGCAGCGGCCGTCTTGTTCTTTCTGGTCAGCAATACGGGAGTCTGGTGCATGCCCTTGAATGGCCAGTACCTGTATCCTCAGACCTTTGCCGGCCTGATGGAATGTCTCGCTATGGGACTGCCCTTTGCAAAGGGCACCATCCTTGGTGATATTTTGATGACCACAGTGTATCTGGCAGTTGCCGGAACGCTTGCTTGCTGGAAAACCGATGAACATCCTGTGGCAGCCGAATAGTGCTGCGTCGGATGTTTGTCAGTGATAGATAAAACAGCATAAACGGGGCCTGCCCGGAACTACGGCGGAACAATTTGATGTTGCGACATGATCAGCGGACAGTGGACCAGTTACGTGCAATTCGGGTACAGAAAGGTTTCACGAAGACTTCGCTTTCCAGTGTGTTGATGGAAGCCGGCAACACGATGGTGTTGTGCACAGCAAGTGTCGAGAAATCGATCCCGGCATGGCGCAAGTCAAAAGATCCGCAGCAGCCTGTGCTGGGCTGGGTGACTGCGGAATACAACATGCTTCCTGGCAGCACGTCTCCGCGTAAGCAGCGTGACCGCAGCAAAGTGGATGGGCGAACAACAGAAATTCAGCGTCTGATCGGTCGCAGCCTGCGTGCTGTCGTGGACTTTGAAGCGCTGGGCGAACACACCATTACAATCGACTGTGATGTGCTTCAGGCAGACGGCGGGACGCGGACAGCCAGCATCACGGGTGGATTCATCGCCCTGGCGGATGCTGTGCAGCAGATCATCGCTGGTCGTCCTGAGGCTTTCCGGCGTCCGGTGCTGACGGATACCGTGGCCGCGATCAGTGTGGGCGTTGTTGACGGCAGTCCCGTGCTGGACCTCGACTATCACGAAGACAGCCGAGCTGAAGTGGACATGAACGTGGTTATGACGGGATCTGGTCGATTCATTGAGGTTCAGGGGACGGCTGAAGGTGCGCCGTTTGATCAGGACACTTTGAACCGGATGCTGGATCTGGCACGGCAGGGCATCGCCAGCCTGACAGAAATCCAGAAGCATTAAATACGGACGGCTCCGCGGTGAAGGCTGGTTGCCGTGAAGCGGGCATCACAATCCCGCAAAGAACGCTCGTCGTTGCAGAGATTACACAGGGGGTTCCTGAGCAAAGAGAATTCGGGAAAGATCCTGCCTGATTCCGATGAGAATTGAAGACGCTGCCTTCCGGAACTACAGTCCGCACACAGGGAACCGCATGGTTGCGGACAGCAGTGTGCGGGTAGACGCAAAGGTCATTTCAGTTGGGCTGGTGACCTGCAGGCGACAAGTGTCAGCTGCCCTGAGGCCGGGTGTGTGCCAGAGAGTACTTCCTTCATTAAGGAGTCGCCGGAAGCCGATGCAACTGTCTGAACTTCCCGTCTGTGGTCCATGGGGTGAAAAGCATCTGCTGGGGTTAGAGCGTCTGACCGCATCGCAGTTGAACACGGTCTTTGATCTTGCAGACCAGCTGAAGGATCTAACCTGTGACGGTACCGAGCGACTGAGTCTTCTGAAGGGGATTGTGGTTGCCAACCTGTTTTTCGAGAACTCAACGCGCACGCGAACAAGTTTCAGCCTTGCGGCCAGAAGACTGGGTGCAGACACGGTGGATTTTTCCGCCAGCACCAGCAGTCTGTCGAAGGGTGAAACCTTTATCGACACAGCGCTGACGATTGAAGCCATGGGCGTGGACATGGTCGTGTGTCGTCATCGGACGCCCGGCGCACCGCATCTGTTGTCGCGTCATCTCAAAGCGGGCGTGCTGAACGCCGGCGACGGGACTCATGAGCATCCGACCCAGGGATTGCTGGATATTTACACCATTCGACGTCATCGCGGTCGCATCGCTGGTCTGACGGTCGCGCTGGTGGGCGACATTCGGCACAGCCGTGTGGCGCGTTCCAACATTCATGGTCTGGTCAAACTTGGTGCGCGGGTGATTGTGTGTGGGCCATCGACACTGGTCCCGCAGGAGATACGGCAGTTGGGAGTGGAAGTCGCGTGGAGTCTGGACGACATTCTTCCGGAAGTGGATTGCGTCAATTTGCTGCGAGTTCAGTTTGAACGGCAGCGAGGCGCATTTTTCCCTTCGATCACCGAATACGCCAATCTGTTTGGGATGAATGGCGACAGGATTCGGCGCGCCAGAAAAGACCTGCTGGTTCTGGCTCCGGGGCCAATCAATCGCGGGGTGGAGCTGACTCCGGAAGTCGCTGATGGTCCCCATTCCGTAATTCTGGATCAGGTGTCAAATGGATTGCTGATCCGTATGGCCTGTTTATCGCTGCTGGCGAAAGAGCGCCGTGCAGGCCAAAGAGGTGTAGCATGACGAACCTGCTGATTACTGGTGGTCGGGTAATTGATCCGGCCAGTGGCCGTGATGGTGTTGCGGACGTGCTGGTCCTTGACGGACGAATCACAGCCATTGAAACTTCGTCGGCCGCTTCAGCGGAAGCCCGGCAGGGTGTTTCAGAGATTCGTCAGATTGACGCCACGGGACTGATTGTCAGTCCGGGGTTTATTGATCCCCATGTCTCACTGCGTGAGCCCGGTTACGAAGAGGACGAAAGTACGGCCTCCGGAACGGCGGCAGCACTCGCAGGGGGCTTTACCGCCATCGCGGCACAAACGGACACCAGTCCGGTACTGGACAATCGCTCAGCGGCGGAATTTGTGCGTTTGCAGGCGGATCGTGCTCGAAACTGTCGAGTGTATCCACTGGGAGCAATCACAAAACAGCACAAGGGCGAAGAACTGGCGGAGATTGGCCAGCTGGTCCAGGCGGGGGCTGTTGGCTTTTCGGATGCCCGGCATCCGGTCGCGAATTCCGAGGTCATGCGCCGGGCCCTCGAATACACGCGCATGTTCCACCGACCTGTGCTGCATTTTGCGATGGTCCCTGAACTGGCAGAAGGGGGCGTCATGCATGAAGGCTTTCAGTCAACCCGACTGGGGCTTCGCGGCATCCCCGCAGCGGCTCAGGATATCATGACAGGGCGCGATATCGCGCTGGCCGAGTTGACTGGTGGACGGGTTCACATCATGTGCGTCACGACGCGAGATTCTGTATCGCGTATTCGCCACGCACGAGCGATCGGTACTTCGGTGTCCTGCGACGTTGCTCCGCACCATCTGTTGTTGACAGATGAAGTGATGGAGAGATTCGACACCATGTACAAATTCAATCCTCCCCTGCGAACCAGAGATCATCTCGAAGCCCTGATCAGCGGACTGAAGGATGGAACGATCACGGCGATTTCAGCAGATCATCAGCCTCGGGCCATCGAGAAAAAGCAGGTCGAACTGGATGCCGCACCGTTTGGAAGCAGTGGCCTGGAAACCGCGCTGGGCGTCTGTGTCAGGGCCTTGATTGATCCCGGATATCTGACATGGCCGGAGCTGATCGCCAGATTGACCGTCGGGCCAGCGTCAGTACTTGGATTGCCCCATGGCACTCTTGCCATCGGACAATTAGCCGATATCACGCTGATAGACCCTGCGGTACGCTGGACTGTCGATGCAACTCGATTCAAATCAGCAGGTCGAAATACCCCGTTTCATGGGATGACCCTGACGGGGCAGGTTGCCGCAACGATTGTGGCTGGAGAAGTTCGCTGGCAGCGAGAATAAGCGTTCGCGCCAATTCTTTTTTTGTTTTCAGATGAGTGGTGCATTATGACAGGTTATACAGTACACACGGGTGCCTCAAAGAAGTTTGTCAGTGGCTGGGACCGGGTTTTCGGGGCGACCGAGTCCAAACCGGCGACAAAGAAGGACAAGCAGAAATCCGGCGACAAAACGAAGAAAGCCCCGGGGAAGAAGACAAAGCCCGAGTGATCTTCAATTTCGCACTGCAGGGTGATATGAAATTCCTCCGAATTTTTCTTGTCACAGACGTAATTCAGTGTTCATGATGAAAGCTGCTGCAGACATCCACGGAAAAAACTCCAGTGACCTTGTGTTGCGCTGGTTTTCGATGATGTCGGGCAGCAGGAATTCATGGAGCTGGTGTTGTGCAAAGCAGAGTTTCCGGACTGCTGACATCGACGCTGTCGGCGGTTGTTGATCTGATCGCACCGCTGCAATGTTCACTCTGCGGCAGCGCCGAAGCAACAGCCACCGGTTTTCAGACCTGTTATTGTGCAGAATGCACCGCAAAACTCTGCCCGACTCCGCAGTTTCGCTGCCAGCGCTGTTCGGCCGAGATTGGTCCGTGGTCGACAACGACAGAGGGTTGCATTCATTGCCGGGGCCGTAAACTGCGATTCGAATCTGTGGTGTGTCTGGGAATGTATGACGAGTGGCTGCGGAATGCGCTGTTGTCGGCCAAGTGGTCCTATTCGGCCGTTCGTATGCGATCGCTGGGACGTTTGCTGGCGTTGCACCGACGCCAGCAGCTCTCGGAATTGGGCATCAACCGTATCGTGCCGATTCCCCAGCACTGGCGGCAGCGTCTGATCCGGCACTTTAATCCGGCATGG
Source organism: uncultured Planctomycetaceae bacterium (assembly GCA_903871805.1). GTDB lineage: Bacteria > Planctomycetota > Planctomycetia > Planctomycetales > Planctomycetaceae > SXXK01. Next base: position 85,169 of record CAIQIE010000001.1, read on the forward strand.
ATCATTGCCGAAGAAATTGCCCGCGTGCTGCATGTGCCATGTGATATTCATCTGCTGCGAAAGGTGCGGGGCACCCGACCGCAAAAGCGGGTTTCAGTAACACAGCGTTTTGAAAACCAGAACTCGGCGTTTGCCATCCGTGATGCCCATGTAGTCGCCGGTGAACGGATCCTGATCGTGGATGACGTGCTGACAACGGGTGCGACCTGCTCAGAAGCCGCGCGGATGTTTCGCCGAGCGGGTGCAGCGACCTGCCACGCCGCTGTCATTGCCCGGGTACTGGATCATTCTGCCTGAAGGAAACCGGCAGCGCGATGACTGGCAAGCGCCCGGGCAATAGCATGCGACTCGGATGCGCATCGGTGTCGTTCAAGTTTTCGGCGCTCAGCGATGGTAGCAGCACGCTCGTCGCCTGCAAAATCACCACATTCAGGGTCAACGCCTGCCCACACCTTCGGCGAATAACAACAACGCAGTCGCACAAATCCCTTTGCCGTGCCTCGCAAACACAGACGCCAATGGCTCCGCAGGCCGAGGCCAG
>CAIQIE010000002.1 GCA_903871805.1 uncultured Planctomycetaceae bacterium
CGGCAGTCATGATCAAACGCGACGGGCTCTTCTCCCTGAGCGATCAGCCGCTCGTTCAGCACGTCCAGCATCTCGAGGAACGACATGTGTGTGCTGACACCGTCGAGACGATAGTCGCGGAAGGCACCGGGCTGATTTGGAGCTGCCTGTCGCCAGACCCGCAGAGTCAGATTCAGAAGGTCACTGCTCATGGTTACTTGTAGCTCCTGGTCGAAGGCTTGACGTTTTCAAAGATCAGCGGTTCTTTGTGCAGAACGGGCGAGTTGCCGACCCCCTGAAACTCCCAGCCCGCCACATAGCTGTATTGTTCATCATTACGAGCGGCTTCTCCGTCGGGCGTCTGGTACTCTTCACGGAAGTGACCTCCGCAGGATTCCTCTCTGTGGAGGGCATCCACAGCAAGAAGTTCAGCGAACTCCATAAAGTCGGCAACGCGACCAGCCTTTTCGAGGCTTTGGTTGAGTGTGTCACCACTACCTGGCACCCGCACATCTCGCCAGAACTGTTCGCGCAGTTCGCGAATTCGCGGGATGGTTGCCTCCAGCCCGGTCTTGCTGCGTGCCATTCCACAATAGTCCCACATCAGCAGGCCGAGTTCACGATGGAACGAATCCACGCTGCGGCGTCCGTTGATGCTGAGCAGTTTGTTCAGCCGATCCTCGGCATCCTTCTTTGCGGAGGTACACGCGGGGTGGTCTTCCGATAGTTTTGGCAACTTCGCTCCTGCACCGGCCAGATAATCGCCAATGGTGTAGGGGATCACAAAGTACCCGTCCGACAGTCCCTGCATCAGAGCGCTGGCACCGAGTCGATTGGCACCATGGTCTGAAAAGTTTGCCTCACCCAGAACGTACAGTCCGGGCAGGTTACTCATCAGATTGTAATCGACCCAGAGCCCCCCCATGGTGTAATGCACCGCGGGATAGATCCGCATGGGAACCTTGTAAGGGTCCTCTGCAGTGATCTTGGCGTACATGTGGAACAGATTTCCGTATCTCTTGCGTACCGCGTCTTCTCCGTCCCGTGCAATTGCATCACGGAAGTCCAGGTAGACGGCGAGCCCGGATTCGCCGACACCGTATCCGGCATCGGTGCGTTCCTTGGCAGCCCGGGACGAAATGTCGCGGGGGGCAAGGTTGCCGAAGGAAGGGTAGCGACGTTCGAGATAGTAGTCACGCTCGCCCTCGGGAATCTGCCCCGGTGCCCGCTGGTCGTTCTTGTTTCTCGGCACCCAGACGCGTCCGTCGTTTCGCAGACTTTCGCTCATCAATGTCAGCTTGGACTGGTAGTCGCCGCTGACGGGGATGCATGTTGGGTGAATCTGCGTGTAGCAGGGATTGGCGAAGTACGCACCACGCCGGTGGCACCGCCACGCTGCTGTGACATTGCACCCTTTTGCGTTGGTCGACAGGTAGTAAACGTTCCCGTAACCGCCTGTGCACAGCACCACCGCGTCTGCTGTGTGAACTTCAAGTTTGCCATTTTCGATGTTGCGCACCACGATGCCGCGAGCAACGCCGTCGGAAACGATCAGTTCCAGCATTTCACGACGTGCAAACATCTTCACGCGACCGGTGCTGACCTGCCGCATCAGGGCCTGGTAGGCTCCCAGGAGCAATTGCTGTCCGGTTTGACCACGGCAATAAAACGTTCGTGACAGTTGTGCTCCACCAAACGAACGATTGGCCAGAGTGCCACCATATTCCCGAGCGAAGGGAACACCCTGGGAGACACACTGATCAATAATGTTATTGGCGACCTGTGCGAGGCGGTAAACGTTGGCCTCCCGAGCACGATAATCGCCGCCTTTCAAAGTGTCGTAGAACAGACGCCAGATGCTGTCGCCATCATTCGGATAATTCTTAGCCGCATTGATGCCACCCTGAGCGGCAATAGAGTGTGCGCGACGAGGGCTGTCCTGAAAGCAAAAAGCCTTGACGTGGTAGCCAAGTTCCCCCAGTGAAGCCGCAGCAGAACCACCTGCGAGTCCTGTACCGACCACGATCACGCTGTACTTACGCTTGTTCGCCGGATTGACCAGCTTCATATTGAACCGATGCTTGTCCCACTTCTGCTGAAGGGGGCCGTCGGGAACTCGCGAGTTCAGTTCATCACTTGCCACGCGAAACATCGGAAGACCTCAGGAACTGCAAAGGAAAACGGAAACCTGCAGGAATCACACTGCAGACCAAACACGCATCGTCAGGACTTTGTACCCATCGCCCACAGGATGAGGCTGATGAAGCCGCCGGCGATACCCCAGGCGAGCAGCAACCCTGAGAGACGCAACAGGAAGTTCCAGTTCCTGTGGTTGACTCCCAGTGTTTGGAGGGCGCTGCGAACGCCATGACTGAGGTGAATACCGAGAGCGATCAAACACACAAAGTAAATTGCGGCATGAACTGGATGGCTGAGGACTGCTTTGACGGCCTGGAATGCATTGGCGTCGTCTTCGTCGACCCCTTCCTGCCCGGCAGGAAATGCGGCTGAGTAGTCGACACCAAATCCCTTTTTCAGCTTCATATCGATGATGTGGATCACCAGAAAGGCCAGAATCAACAGGCCGGTGACCATCATCCAGCTGGAAGCACCACCAGCGGGAAGTACGAACAATCCCTGCTTTGTCTCTTTCATCGCATAAGCGGACTTACGTGCCAGTTTGTTCATCGAGGCGGTTGAAATCGCGAGGCCAATGTGCGCCGCGAAGGTGGCAAACAATCCGACTTCGGCGATTTTCAGCAGCGGTCCGAGGCTGTGGAGTTTTTCAGCGTAGGCATTAAACACCTCTTCGCCGGCAAAAAGTTGCAGGTTTCCTGCGAGGTGCACCACAAGAAACCCAACCAGAGACAGCCCGGTAATCGCCATCAGGAACTTCTGCCCGACCGATGTGGAGCACGCCCGAACTACGGGACGTAGTCCGGGGACCCGGGACAGAAACACAGCCGGCAGGCTGAGAATTCGAAGCAGAGCGTTCAAGTGTTACGCTCCTCTCGCTGAGAAAGTGTTTGAAGAAGTGTTGTTTCGAGCGAACCGCGAACTGGACCGCGAATTCACCCGTTTACCGAATTATAGAATGTCCGGATTGAACTGCAACGAGGCAACGGCAGAGTCTTTCGTCAGAGACTTCGAGGGGACTGCAGAGCGTTCGGACATCCATGCTATCATTTTCACGGGTGGAGATGGAGATCCCGTGCATGCTGAACGCCGCAGAGTCTCCATGCCGAATATCCGGCGAAATCGCTACAATCGGTACACTGCCTGTTGTCGAGCCCGTGTGTCTATGATTTCAGAAATGCCAGAATATCAGCCATTTGCTCGACAGTGACGTCTTTTTCGATCCCTTCCGGCATCAGGGACTTGCTGGTGGACCGCATCTCATCGATTTCCGCCCGCAGGACCGTCATTTCGCGGCCCTCTGGCTGCCGGAGCGTCACAGATTCTGCAGTTTCCGCCAGCAGCAGCCCATTCAGCAGTCGGCCGTCCTGCGTGACAATGACATACTCGGAATACTGGGGGTCGACGCGACGATTGGGATCGAGGATATCATAGAGCAAGGCATCCCGAGCTCGCGCCCGCGTATCGCTGATGTCGGGGCCCACGTTATTACCGACGGTACCAACCCGGTGGCATTTACTGCAGGTCCGGGCAAACAGCTCAGCACCTCGCTGTGAATTACCTTCCAGCGTCAGCGCCACTGTGTATTGTTCCGCTACGGCTTTTCGATCTGCAGAGACTGTGCCGCCAAACAGTTGTTCCGCAGTTTTACGGATGGTTTCGTCGGGGTTCTGCAGCAGGAGCAGGCGTTGATCGATGGAGACGACCGCCGGTGCGATGGATCCTGTCTGCATATTTTCCAGCAGCAGCCCTATGCTTTGTCGGTTGGTCAGCAGCAGATCAAGTGCGATGGACCGAGCGGACGGCGCAAGCTGGTCCCAGCGAGACAGTATCAATGCTGCGGCGGGTCCGTATCCGGCCTTGCGAGCCACTTCAATGGCGGCTTTCTGACATGTGGACAGTTCTCCGGAGACCAGCAGTGCTTCAAGGCTTTGCTGCAGCTGATCAGCGGGGAGCGAACCAAGCATGCTGATAGCGGCAAGGCGGTCAGGTTCGCTGGCGGCACGATCGAGTGCGATTTGCTGCGCCTCGCGGCAGACTGCTATGACGCCGTCCAGCAGGCCTTTGAGTTCGTCCGGGGGATTTGACTGAAGGGCCGTTAATGAACGTGGGAGACTGGAGTTTGCGCATTGAGGTAACCCATCCGCCAGTCCAGCCACGATGGCAGCCTGCCACCAGCGCCCCTGTTCCGAGGTTCGCGACAGCTGCTGCAGAAGGGACTTCAGTGAATTGAG
>CAIQIE010000003.1 GCA_903871805.1 uncultured Planctomycetaceae bacterium
GGAGAAATTTCGATGAAGGCATGCACGAGGCTGGGCGGGTTTGGACCGACTTCCAGTCCATGCCAGGGGTGAGGACGCCATCGAAAAAAGGGCTTCGGGAATGCCATGAAGTTATTTCCATTGAAGCAGTACAGGCTCGACATCGAAAGAATCGGATCAATGTTTGTCCTGGTCAGGATTGAACATCTGTTCCGTATTCTATTTGGCAAATCTAGGTTATCGCAGGATGCATGCCAGTGGGCAATGCCGGAACATCAGGAAATTTCTCATCGAAGGGTTCGGCAATCGCCGATTCTCCCTGTTCTGAAGGCGGAATCCGGTGAATTATCGGCATAAAGCAAAAACAGCCAACTTCCCGGGAGGATCAGGAATTCTTTGAACAACCATGCCAGGAAACTGGTGTGGCGTGAAAAATTCAGTCGCGTCCGCTCCGGATCTGCAGGACACGAATGCGAAAACATGAGCCCTCAACAGTCAAAATACAGGGCAAATTCGTAGGGGTGCGGTCGTTGCAGTATCGATTTGACGTCGGCCTCGCGTTTATGGCTGATCCAGCGTTCAATGACATCCGGGGTGAACACGTCGCCGCGCAACAGGAAGTCGCTGTCCTTTTCCAGTGCGTTCAGCGCTGCCTCCAGAGACGCCGGTGTACATTCCAGCCCAGCTCGCTCCTCCGGCTCAAGATCATAAAGGTCCTTATCCTGGGGCTTTCCAGGGGAAATTCTGTTCTGAATGCCGTCCAGCATTGCCATCAATATCGCAGCCGTACCCAAATACGGATTACAGGCTCCATCCGGACAGCGGAACTCCAGCCGCCGACGGGATTCATGACCGGAATTGGCAGGGATGCGAATCGCGGCCGAGCGGTTGCGGTAGCTGTAGGAAAGATTTACCGGTGCTTCAAAGCCCGGCGTCAGTCGACGATAACTGTTTGTTGTCGGGCAGCAGAAGGCCAGTAGTGCTGCCGCATGTTTCAGAATACCACCCATCGCAAACATCGCGGTTTCACTCAGGCCACCATAGCCACTGCCGGAAAACAAATACTGGTCTCCCTGAAACAGGGCCACGCCCATGTGCAGACCTGAACCATTGTCATTCCAGACAGGCTTCGGCATGAACGTTGCCGTTTTGCCATGACGATGCGCCACGTTGCGCACAAGATACTTCAAACGCTGAATGTTGTCTGATATGCGGACAGGGGAATCTGCCTTCAGCGAAACTTCACACTGACCGCCAGAGGCCACCCCATGATGCTGACCCTCTGTCCGGATCCCGCTCTCCTCAAGCAACATCATGATTTCGGTACGCAGATCCTGAAAACCGTCCACAGGAGGCATTGCGAGGTAGCCTTCACGATGACGGATTGAGTTTCCACCGCCGCGAGTGGTCGTTCCCCGATTCCACTGCCCCTCCTCACTTTCCAGATAATAAAATCCATAACGCTCGTTCTGGTCAAACTGCACACTGTCAAAAACAAAGAACTCTGCCTCTACGGAAATCGTCATGCGATCCGCAATTCCCGTTGACAGCAAATAACTCTCTGCCTTGCGGGCAATGTTTCGCGGATCTCGCGGGTAGGTCTGATGCGTCACGGGATCTCTGACGTTGCACAGCATCGTCAGGGTCGACTTCATAAAGGGGTCGACAAAACATGTCTGTGATTCCGGGACCACCAGCATGTCGCTTTCGTGGATGGCCTGCCAGCCACGCATCGATGAACCGTCAAACGAAAACCCCTGCTCGAAACTGTCTTCCGTCAGCAGTGAAGCCGGAATCGTGAAGTGTCGCTTGGAACCGCAAAAGTCAGTGAAACGCAGATCGATCGCCTGAATCTCACGCTGCCGGCATAACGCCAGAACCTCTCGAGGTGATAACTGATTCTCTGACATGTCCTCGGCCTTTCTTCCCACCGCCACCGCAGCTTTGCTGAGACCCCACCCCCGCGGAAGTCGCCTGCCGCCAAAACCCCGAACGTGCCGCCTGATCGCTCTGGAAACCAGTCCACAGAAGTGGATACCCCGCCCGAAAATTCCACTGCCCAACACGACCCCGCTAACACCACTCGCCACAGCGTCTCGCGCAGGGAACCTTCCACAATTGCAAACGCCAGGCCGTTTCCCGGAAAACCAGAAACACCAGTTCTGTATTTTTGTACAGTATTTTGCCGGAGAAGTTCCTTTTCTCAGACATTTTTGCTGCCGGAGGTTTCAAAGTCCGCTGAGCGCGCACTCCAGAATGCTCTTTGTTGCTTGGTGTGGCACCTGGTCATGTCCGGAAAACTGCCGGAGTGCTCTTTTTTTAAGCACAGAAGCCTGTGATGTGGTCAGTGGTTAAACAGGAATTCACGGCTACTGACAATTCCCCAAACAAGGTCTTCCAGCACAACCCGACGTTCTTCCGGGGAAATGCCAGACAGCAGGGCCAGCGTTTCCGTCGTTTCTGCCTCGGTGGGGGCTCTGGACAAACAAACGAGGAACACTTCGCGAACGAGTTCTTCGTCGGAAGGGAATTCCTTGAGCCATCGTGTGAGGCGATTTTCAGGAACCGCCAGCTTGTCATTCAGGGTCGTTCCATTGGACAGATGCAGGACCTGAACCATGCTGGGTTCATCCGAACGCTCGCACTCGCAGGTAATTCTTCGCTGATTTCGGCCGAAGGTCTGCAGGAAGTAGGATTCCACAGCGGAGTCTTTCAGCTGGATGGCGCGAGTGCCTTTGGGGTAGGCGTCTGTGGGCTTAAAGTCTGCCCCCGGATACACGATTCGGTTGAATTCGGTCGGAACATCTGTCACCTGCGATACGGCATCCAGCAACACTTCTGCCAGCAATCGTCTCGGGAAGTAACGGGAATACTGTCTCTGGTCTCCCGCGTTTTCCGGCAGCGTTTCACTGCTTCGCTGCCAGGTTTTTGACTGCAGAATTGCCCGCATTAGTGATTTCAGGTCGAACTTTTCTCTGACAAGGTAGTCTGCGGCCGCTGCCAGCAATTCTTCGTTGCTGGCCGGATTCGACGCACGCATGTCATCGACCTGCTCTACCAGCCCAACCCCGAAGTAGTTTTTCCAGACACGATTGGTAATCGAGCGGGCAAAGAGCCGGTTGTCAGCGGCGGTGAGCCAGCTGGCAAGATATTCACGACGGTCGCCAGGGGCATCAAAGGCAATCGGGGCGGCGTCCAGTGGAGCTGGAGGCTGCGGCCTTCCCGTGCGAGGCTGCACCAGCTCTCCAGCCGATGCTGTGACCAGAGTACGTTTCCCGTCGCCGTTGCGCGAATCGCCGCCCCAACCCTTCGCCCGAACTCGCGAAAACAAATTGGCAAACCCGTAATACTGGTCGTTGGTCCATTTTTCCAGCGGATGGTTATGACAGCGCGCACAGCCGATCGACAATCCGAGAAAGGCCTGGCTGACATTTTCTGCCATGTCTTCCGGTGCCTGATGTCTCGCAAAAAAGTTCGTGGCCCCATTTTCAAAACTGGATCCTCGCGACGTGATCAGTTCCTGAACAAACTGATTCCAGGGCATATTGGTGGCAACTCGCTCATGGATCCACTTGTGCCACGCCTGAATGGCATCCGGACGCAATTCGGTTCCATTCAGCAGCAACAGATCTGACCAGCGATACGTCCAGTAATCCACAAATTCTGGCCTGTTCAGCAGCGAATCAATCAGGCGATCACGCTTGTCAGATTCTGTGCTGCTGAGAAACTCACGAACCTCAGTTGCCGTTGGTAATGTCCCAATGGTGTCCAGAAACGCGCGTCGCACAAAGACTTCGTCGGAACATCCCGCCGAGGGTTTCAGGTGCAGTCGCTGCAGTTGCTTCAGCACCAGATCGTCAATGAAGTTTCTTCGCTCCGCTGTCGCAAAGACCTCCGCAGGGATCGAGTTTTGGTAAGGCACGGTAATCCCCGCAATGACGATCCGGCTGGAAAACCACGCGGTAACGGCACCTTCTCCGGAACCCACTACCGTGACCATGCCGCTTTCATCCACTGTCGCCACGGCTTCCGCCGCTGCTGAGAATTTTGCCAGATGAGTCACGTCCTCGATGCGGCCGTCGGAATAGTGAGCCCGCACAAGCAGCGGCTGCTGAGCACCCTGGCTGAGAACGGTCCGCTCCGGAAGAATCTCCAGTTTCTGCAGACGTGCATCAGTGTCCGTCGGTGGCATGGCGCCCTCCGCAATCCACTCCGACAGCACGCGGTAATACACCGAGTCGGGTTTTAGTTTCAGGCCACCTTTGTGCGGCAAAGCCATGGTGGGCTTGGTCAGCAGCAGACTGGTCGCCGGATCCTGAACGTCAACTCGTCGCCCAAGCTGCTGTTCAACAATGGTGAAGTAGTCCCGATCCGGGTCGTAACCCCGCAGAGAAATCCGGAAGCCGCCTTTTCCCGCCAACGCTCCGTGACAGGCACCAGAACTGCAGCCCAGACGCGCCAGAACAGGTTCCACGTGATTTCGGAATGACCAGCGGAAAGGCTGTTCCATTCCAGTGACCGTCACTCTCTGCTCGGCCATAATACTGCCGAATGCAGATGTCTTTATCGTGGCCGTTCCATTGCTGACAGGAATCAGCGTTTGACCCTCAATCCGCACAACGTCCGGATGGTCGCTGACCAGAACCTGCTGATCAGCCCATCGGATCGCCTGGCCATCCACATAGACTTCGGCAAGCACGCGATGCGTCGCCTCCGGGCCAGACAAGGTGACGTCTGCCGGCAGCAGCCGGATGGACTCTTGCGCATCACTGAAACGGCCCATGACAGTACACAGTGCTAATGCTGGCAGAATCCATCGTAATCGCATCGTTAACCTCTTTTATACGGTCACTCTGAAAAGACGAATTCAGTTTCAACCGTTTGTGTTGATCCTCAGGTTGCTCACTGAAAAAGGCTCCGACTTAGTCTGGCGGAACCGAGAATGTCGTTCAGGGTTGTGTGGGGGAAGGTCAGGCAGCAGAGTACGGATTTCATCAGGGCGGTGTGAGTCAATGCCTGTTTTCCTGAAGCTACCCGTTTCTTCGGCAGCGATGAACACCTTCCAGGCATTTTCCACGGGCTGCTCTCCCGCCGGATTTGTTTCCACACAGGCCTGATCAGGAGGGCACCGGCTTCTGCTGAAGTCCTATGATCAGCAACCGGGCGACCGTTTTCAACTGACAGACGGCGTTACGGGGCCGTTCCACGGAATCCCGGAACATTCTGTCTAGCTTGCCTGGCTGGGCGAATTCGCTGATTTTGAGTACAAAAGCGGCCAATCCCAGGGAAACGAGGGTTGTCGAAACGCCTAAATCCCGGCAGAATTTCAAGGCAGCGTCTGTTTTTGCGCGGTTGTGTTACATTTGGCGGGCGCCTGCGTCTTATATTGTCGCCGGATTCCGGCGGTGTCTTGTCGGTGTCCCGGTGTAAATGCATCGGATAGGCGGAATTCTTTTCTTCCTGAAGCGAGTCGTCAGGTGCCACTCACAGATCATGATCGCAAACTACTCAATGATCTGCTTGCCGGGCATAGTGGTGGCTGGAAGATCTTTGTGGATCGATTCACCAGCCTGATCCTGCAGGTAATTCGCCAGACAGCCCATGCCCATAGCCTGAAACTGACCGGGGATGACGCCGAAGATCTGTGTGCGGAGACGTTTTCCGAACTGCTGCAGCGGGATATGGCGGCGTTGCGGAACTTCCGAGGCAGCAGTTCTTTCGCCACCTATCTGGCGGTGATCGCTCGGCGTATCGTTGTGCGAAAGCTGACCGAGCATCGGTTCATGAAAGCCCTTGGGCATGTGAATGCTCACCAGGCCGCTGTGGACTTTGCGTCCTCAGAAACGCCTGTGCCTCGGCAGGCTGAACAACGAGATCAGGTTGATAACCTGCTGTCGTCCCTGCCCGATGAAGCCAGCCGACTGCTGCGAATGATCTATCTGGAAGGGTTGAGCTACACCGAGGTGGCAGAAAAGCTGGGGCGTTCTCTGAACTCAATCGGTCCCATGCTGTCCAGAATTCGTGCAATTGCCGCCGGAACTGGACACCAATAACCGTTTTTCGGTGATTCCGTCTTCGCTTACCTTCTGATTGCCGTACTGCCATATCGTCCGCTCGGGACGCCATCGTCACTCTTCTGTGGCCAGAAAGACGCCGATGCCTTGTTCCTGCAGTTGCCCGTCCTTCGTGACGTTCATAAACATCACGTCAAAGCCCGCTCGCTTTGCGACAGCCAGACCTTTCTCCGGACCAAGTACCATCATCGCAGTGGCCAGGCCATCGGCGGTCATGCAGGATTCGTGAACCACGGACACCGACGCTGGTGGATCCTCCACCGGACGACCAGTTCGCGGGTTCAGCACGTGCGAGTACCTCTGGCCGTCAATGACGAAAAAGTTTCGGTAGTCTCCGGAAGTTGCGATGGAAGTGCTGGTCAGTTCCAGAACCTTATGAAGCCCACCCAACGGTGATTCAACCCCCAGCCGCCACTGATCTCCGGATGCTTTGGCTTCACCAGCACGGTTTTCTCCGCCTACATCGACGACCCACGATTTTAGGCCGCGAGTCTTCAGCAGCTCTGCAATCCGATCCGCCGCGTACCCCGGTGCCAGGGCATTCAGGCTGATCTGGATCTCTGGAAGTGATTTGCGAATGGCGGGCGGATCCATCCGGACTTCCACATGCTGGGAACCCATGGTCTTTAGAGCCCTCGTGATTTGTTCATCCGATGGAACACGACGCGTCTTCCTTCGGCCAAATCCCCACGCCTCAATCAGTGGAGCGATCGTGATTTCAAGGGCTCCCTCAGTCAACACATGCAGACGTTTCCCCTCCGCCGTCACAACCGCCAGATCCTGACTGACCGCAAACCAATCCGTACTTGTGCTCTGATTAAACCTGGAGATCTCGGACGTGTCGTCCCATGTCGACATCTGACTGTTGAGCTCCGCGAATACGCGTTCCATTTCGTCCTGCAATACCCTGGGATCTGCCGCCCCGGCCGAATCAATCACGATCGCATAATACGACCCCATCGTTTTGCCGGAAATCCGCAGCAGTTCCTGCGCACTGACACTTAGCGATAACGTCATCCACAGGCAACACCCCAGCCAGACCATCCGCATAAGCAACTCCTTGATGAAACAGTATGATCAGAAATCCCTGAAATCACACCCTGATTTCGTTCGTCGTCTGAAAAATACAAAAATCCCATCCACTGGCATTCAAAGGTGCCATGCACCTTGACAGGGGATGCAAGCTTTTTTACGCTTCCTCTGGTCAAGTCTCACCACTACTTTGCGGAGCGACAGGTATGCCACGGGTCAATCGACGAGAGATCGTTGCGGATGGGGAAATTCAGGTTTTCCATGTCGTTAACCGCTGTGTCCGCAGGACGCATTTGTGCGGGAAGGATCGGCAGTCCAGAAAGGATTACTCGCATCGCGGGGAGTGGATCCGGCAGCGGCTGGAATTTTTGGCGGGCATCTTTGCCGTGGATATTCTGGGCTTTGCGGTGATGAGCAATCACCTGCACGTAGTGGTCAGAACTCGGCCGGATGTTGGGACTTCCTGGTCGGATGAAGATTTGGCTCGTCGGTGGTGGAATCTGTTTCCGAAGCGAAAAAACAAAGA
>CAIQIE010000004.1 GCA_903871805.1 uncultured Planctomycetaceae bacterium
GCAGAAATCCGACGATCCGAATAACCGGTTTTGATCAATGTGATGATGTCAGCGACTGTAGCCATTTTGAGTACGTTTGCCATGCGTTTGCTCCTTTAGCAACGGGACTGCTGACGGGTGCACGACAACTATGCTTTTGCCTCAAGTGGCTGGTTTTGACGCGCCCATCGGTGGCGGGTTTTGGGCGCCCACTGACAATATCGCATTGACTTCTGCGGAATCGTAGCCGCAGATTCTGTGGAATGCGGCATATCGCGCCTGCAGCAGCAGAATCCGATGATAGCAGAGCCACCAGCACCGGTCGCGGCCCGCTGAGCAATCGCGAGTCCACTCACCCGTATCAGTCGCCTCAACCAAGAACGATTTTCGGACCCAGAAGTCAGCCCGCCGATTCGGCCCGTCCCGGCATGCACCAGTTTCTCAATCCGGTGCTGCCACAAAATCGCCCGAAAAAACGGTGCCGTCCTGGTGCCAAGGTGCCCGTCTTGGTGCCATTCAGTTTTTCTCGTCTTGTCACAGTTTTCCCCTTTTTGCACTCCTGCAGCCCGGGGACAGGGCGGCGGACACGGGCGAAAAGCGGGCCCCCGAAACGCAAAGAAACCCTGAGAAAACTCCGGAGTTCGTGGAAAAACACTGCGTTTTTCAACGCCTGCCGAAGCGGAGAGGCAGGGATTCGAACCCTGGGTACCCTTGTGGGTACTCCGGTTTTCAAGACCGGTTTGGATTTGACGCAAGTATAGTCGAGGTAGAGACTTGTGAAATCAGGTGCTTCGGTTGGTGCCGACAACGGTGACGACTCGTCACAAGCTGCAAATTGCCGAATCTTCAGCTCCCCAAAGGGACCCATTTTGTACGATACCGCGCTGATTTATCTGAATGGTCTCAGCTCGTGATCCGGTGCGTGGGAACAGGGCGACCGGGGCGAAAGCTCTGAAGTGAGATCACGTTTTGTGTCGCACCGATTGCCGCGGCAGCATTCGCCAACTCCTCGCGTACCATGATTTCCAGTTCGGCCGGATCAATTGCGACGCGAGCGTTGACGACAACATTTGCTGCTGTTGTCTTTGTCCCGGACGCCAGCGAAAGCTCAGCCCCGGTTGCATTGCTCACGACATTCGCCACGGCATAGCTGGAATCACACAGACCAATCACCTTCAGATGGGCTGCCTCAGAGCTTGTCGCCAGCAGTCTACCATGCAGCCGCTGGATCAAATCCATCAGCAACGCGTCCAGTTCAAACCCGTTCGCTGATTCGACGACCACCTGGCTGTTGAGCCAACCGAGTTCCGCTTCGCCCTCGGCGTAGATGTCATAATCGACCTCCATGACACGCTTGCCGAACTGCCCTCGCAGTTCCAGGGTTTCGATCAGAGCACCAAACCCTTCACCGGTCTTTGCTGAACATCGCAGCACAGGACGACCGGGATATTCCTTCTCGATGAGACTCTGAAGTTCAGCGATATCAGCCGCGGGAAGTTCATCCACACGGTTGATCACAACAAAATCCGCTTCTTCAATCTGCTTGCGAAAGATGTAATTGGCCTTCGGCGAAAAGCCGCTCGTCGCTTCGCCGCGCAAGATTCTCAGGCCATGGCTTGGTTTCAGGATGACACCGTACGGAGCTATGTCCAGCGGCACGCCGTAGACTTCAGTCAGCGGTCGGATGACCGTCGCGACCAGATCTGTGCAGCTGCCGACTGGCTCTGCCAAAATGATGTCCGGAAGGTGCCCCGCACCAAGGTGTTCCACCGTCGATGTCAGCGCGTTGAAGTTGCAGCAGAAACAGGAGCCTGCCACTTCCCCCACATCAAAGCCCTGTGACCGCAGACTCTGAGTATCCACCAGATCCGTGGTCTGGTCGTTGGTCACGATGCCAACCTTCTTTCCCTGATTCATGTAATGTCGAGCAAGACGGGAAATGGTGGACGTCTTTCCGGCACCCAAAAATCCACCAACCATAATGTAAACGGGCTTCATCGTCGTTTGATCTCGCGTAAATTCGGGCAGCAAATATGCCCTGGATCGTTGTTGAACTGGTGTGGTATTATTTCCGATCGGGAACCTCAAGACGGCAGCATCCCAGGTCAAGAAATCTCGTCCCCTTGCCGCCGGTGCACTGCAAATCCTCATGCAGTCGATAGTACATGTACCGGCCATCACGTCGGACTTCGACCAGATGCGCGTATTTCATGATCTTCAGATGATGCGACACAGTAACCACTTCGGTTTCGAGCAATTCTGCGATATCGCCGACCGTGAGCTCCCCAAATCGCAGTGCGTTGAGGATCCGCAAACGATGGGGATCACCCAGCGCTTTCAGTCGCTCTGCACAATAATCAGCGTCGAAAACTTCCTGTGCCACTGGTTCCTGCCATCCTGGGACAAATTCTGAGGTTCATGAGATCGTGTATGTTATGGTACTCACCGTAAAGCCATGTGGCAATTCGTCTGAAACCTAACTCATTCGAGTCAGTCGGGATCGTCGACGAAGTGGTCAATCATTGACCGCATTGGCTGAACGTCGAAGTCTGCGGAATCGCGGTAAATAAGGCCTCATAGCCGGCGAGCTTCAGTTCTTCCCAGCGAGCCGTCGAAACCGAGGTCAGTTCGCCGCGACGCCAAACAATTCCATAATCGTCCCTGATCTCAGCAAAGGGGCCTCGATAGACCAGGTCGATCGGGCTGGAGTCCGCTGAGACGGATGGCTTCAGGGCAGCGATCTTTGTTTCCCGCAATGGAGTTCCGTTCGCCTGAAAGCAGGCACCCGATCGGAACGTTGTCAGACGGATATCAACAAACCCGGCTTCAGTCAGTTTGTGGATTAAGAAGGGTCTGACAGGAACATATTTCACATAGGCCGCTGGCCCCGGCAATTCCAGCGGACCTGTCAGTGGTGATTCACTCGTCAGCATATGCAGCTCCAGCTGGCCTCCGGGCTTCAGATTGATGAAGACCTCACGAAGAATCCGGTTTATGTCCGCCTCTGATACTGGCACATTAAAGGTGCCGCGAAGCCGAATTTGATCTGATGGTACTGCGGGAATTGCAAAGTCAATTCCCATCCGATGCTCCCAGATCACCGGGCGCACCCGAGCGGCCGCTGTACTGCACGATGTGGAATCACCAACCATCTGCTCCAGTGTCTGTCCGCCGCCACGGTGCTCCAGATCACCTTCCAGAACGTAAAACTCCCACAGCCGTTGATCGGGATCATGGACCCAGAACTTCGTCTGCTTTGCGTAGCAGCATTCGACCCCTTCTTCGCGCTCCGTAGAGATGCCAGCTGCCTCAATGCGTTCCTGGGCTTTCAGGAGATCAGCAGTATTGGCAAAGCGAAATCCGAGATGATTCAGAGAGCCCGACTCCTGCGGTGGATTCGGCTCGAGGGAAAGCACCAGCGGCGGAGAGTCCAGTTCAAATTTTGCATAATCCGCTCTTTGTTTAACGGGTGCAACGCCAAGCACCAATTGCAGGAAAGCAGCCACTCGTTCGATACTGGAAACATTCAGGGAAAGATGGAAGCGGGTGCCAACCGGATTCGGAGGCAACGCCGCTCCGGACGATCGAATCTCCAGGGGAACAGAAAGCGGAACGACTGTGGACATCATCAATTCTCCTGCATTGCGGCCATTGCGGATTGGACCAATGGAACGGTTGCGGTTGTTGGTAAGGAAGCAGAACTCTGAAGTAACTTTGAGGGCTCGGGGATTGATACAAACCACGACCATACTGCGAATCCGCAGGAGGCAATCGCGAGAGCCATGAAGGCCGGAGCGTAGCTACCAAACAGATTCAAACAACGGGCAAAGATGATCGGACCCGCGGCTGAAGCGAGGACTGTCAGCAACTGAGCTACCGACTGGATCTGCCCAAGGTGAGTGCGACCAAACGCTCGGCTCCAGATTGTAAAGAACAGCACGGTTGTGATTGTGCCGGAGATTCCCATCCCCACGCCGTAAAGACTAATCCCAGGCACCGAGCGAACAACCGGCAACGTTGCCATGCAAATCGCCTGCAGCAATAGCCCAACGGTCAGGAGACGGTTTAGCGGGAACTGCTGACCAATCCAGCCAATGGGCAACTTGGTCAGAAGTCCAACGGTCCCCGTCAGCGTGATCAGGTTGTAGAAGACATCTTTCGAAAAACCTTGAGACGTCAACACGGACTCATTGAACAGCGAAAGCCCGGATCCGATCAAGCCTACCA
>CAIQIE010000005.1 GCA_903871805.1 uncultured Planctomycetaceae bacterium
GCCCCGCTGCTTCAGATCCCGCAGCAAACCTGCCACCGGACGGTCACTCGCACGACACAAGCCCGTATGATTGGCTTCAATCCCCGAGTGCGCATCCCACTTGCTGCCCGCGCCGTGATACAGCTGAATAAAACGCACGCCACGTTCCACCAGGCGTCGTGACAACAGACACATCCGTCCGAACACCGCGGTCTCTTTGTCGTCCAGTCCGTACAGCCGCTGAGTCTCCTGGGTCTCTTCCTGAATGGCGACCGCTTCCGGCGCATGCGCCTGCATCCGGAACGCCAGCTCATACGACGCCAGTCTCGCCTCCAGTTCTGTCTGTTCCGGATGCTCCGCCGCAAATCGGCCATTCAGCCGATTCAGTAACTGCAGCTTCTGCTGCTGCCGACGCGGTCCCGAACCTTCCGGCGCTGTCAGATTTGGAATCGGATCCGATCCTTCCTGAAGACGCACGCCCTGGTACTGCGCTGGCATAAATCCCGCACTCCAGTTCCGCGGTCCATTCACCACACTGGACTTGTTGTCCTGCATCACCAGAAAGGACGGCAGATTGCTGTTTTCACTGCCAAGCCCGTAGGAGACCCAGCTTCCCAGAGATGGACGGCCACCAATCAACGAACACGTGTTCATCTGACAGACTCCGGACGAATGATTAATTCCATCCGCCCAGCAACCTCGCAGCACGGCGAGATCATCCACGCATTTCGCTGTCTCCGGAAGCCAGTCTGAAACCCACGTGCCACATTCCCCATGCTGTCGCCACCGACGACGGCTGGCCAGTAACGGCGAACGAGATTCTCCCATAGGAGTAATCACGTCTCCGAAACTTGCCGGCAATTGCTGCCCCGCCAGCTGATTCAGCAGGGGCTTCGGATCAAACAGGTCCAGATGGCTGGGACCACCCTCCATAAACAGAAAAATCACACTTTTCGCAGTGCCCGGCAGTTCCGGCACTAATGCCCCGGCGCTCCGCGCAAGCTCCGCCATTCCGCCCGATACCGACGAGGGCTCAGCCAGAACCACGGACGCGGCGAGTCCGGCGAAACCGCCACCGCCCGCCGTCAGAAAGTCGCGTCTGCGCTGTCTGAATGCCTGGTCCATCACCGGCCCCCTCTTTCCTACTGCTGATACGCACCTGCACCACTCTGCCCACAGATCCAGTACGAAATTCTTACAAAACATCCGGCCCCGGGCACCCTTAAAGACGCCTGTTCATACGATTTCCGGAAATCTCTCGTCTCCCGATCACTCCCGCACTGGCTTGCCCGCGGCAATCAATTCGCGATGCCCCATCAATCGCGCCTTTTCCCCCTCAGGCGCAGTCTCGATCGCCGTGCTAATCCATTTTCCCGCTTCATCAAACTGCCCCTGATCCGCCAGCGCCGCCGCCAGGGTGTCCAGAGTATTCCATTGCCGATACTCAGTCATCCCACAGGCCGCCTTCGCCAGTTCCAAGGCCCGGGCTGGTTGCCGGATTGTATCGTCCGGGCAGGTCGCCAGCAGCCACGCGAGATCATTCGTGGCCTCATACGTCAACGGACTGATGCGGATCGCCTGCTCCAGATCACTGATCGCATTCGCATACTGCTGCTTCCTGCGATACGCAAATGCGCGATTTCCCAGCGCATCCACATACTTTGCGTCCACTTTCAGCGCTGCTGTAAAGTCCGCAATGGCCTGATCCACCAGGTTCAGCTTCTGATGCACGATCCCTCGATTGTTCAACGCTTCAGCAAACTCGGGGACAATTTTCAGCGCCGCGTTCAGGTCGTTCAGTGCCGCCTTGTACTGCTCCGTCTCGATGTATGCCAGAGCTCGATTGTTCAGATACAGCACACTTCCCGATTCAAGTGCCAGCGCCTGCGTAAAGTCATTGATCGCCGCCGCATAATTTGCCTGCAGATAATAGGCCTTCCCCCGATTGTTCAGAGCTCCGGAATTCTTAGGAGCCTTCCGCAGACTTTCAGAAAAATCAGCGATCGCCTTCTCATACTGCTGATGGGCCAGATACGCAACACCTCGCAGATGATAATTTTCTGACGTCGCCACACGAGTCAACCGGCCCGACAATTCCTGAATCGCTGAGTCGAATGGGACGGTCTCCTTTTCCCACAACCATCCCCCCTTCTCGCTGATCCACAGCCATTCGCCATTTGTCAGCGCGACCGTAAACACTTCTCCAAGATAGGACGTCCAGACAGTGGCGTCCGGCGTCTTGATCGGGGCTCCATGCCGCACAATCAGGATCCTGCTGCCCACACGCGGATCCCGTGCCGCGCCCCGTGGCTCCTGACCCGCAACAGGATTCATCAGACTCAAGAGCCCACAAAACATCAGTACATTGAGAAACTGTTTCACGGTGGCATCCATCCCGACGAAAAAACATGGCGGTCGCCGATCCACAGTCCGTGCAGACCCAAACAAACCACCCTCTCTGCGTAATCTTCGACGAAATCCCCGCCAGCATGCAGCAGGGGAAATCAGAATTTGCCGTCACTAAAACCGCGCCGTTGCCTCTGAACGCCCCCTCCCAGTCACCCGGCGGGAAAACGACAAAGCAAGCGCATGCTGAATTCGCGAAAAAACCTAGGATCTCCGCTTCGACAACTTCCTGACACCGCTTCTCAGACGCTCTCGCCATCCAACGCCATATGACCCCAATTCGGCAGTTTCTGCCGAGGTCTCTCGAGACGCCGGGACCGAAACATCACCAGTACGGGACGACCTGCCCCCTCGGTCCGGGATGGCAAAACGATGGCAATCTGGAAAATCAGGGTCGTTTTTGCTGGATTTCCGGGAGATGTTTGTTTGCTGAATTCGCGAGGCAAAATCCAGGGGGATCGCTTCGTCGGAGCGAAACGTGACTCTTCCAGGGATTGACCTCGTTTCGCCATCCCCCCTCGGTCACCTCTGATAAATCGGCAAATACCCATACTCAATGGCTAGAGCCAGCACTGCCAGAGCGGTGGAGTACACCTTGCCAGCCTGCCGCTCTGTACCGTCTTCCGGAGTCCAGTAGCCGGCCGGATTCTGCAGATCCAGAATGGTGCGATACAACGCTTCCCGCGACTGCTGCCACTCCTCACCACCGACCTTGTACATACCGATCGTGCAGTAGTAAGCCCCATAGAAGAAGTAGTGCTCTGTCCTCACCAGCGGACGCGAAAGAATCATCCTGGCTGCCGCAAGAGTTTCAGCGGTCCGATGCTCCCCGCAGACCTCCAGCGCCGTGATCCCTGTGCCAGCACGAGTAATCGTGCTGCCGTGCCCAACCATATAGCCAAAGCCACCGTCGTGCTTCACATGCAGCCGCTTCAGGTACGCCACGGCCCGGTCAATGTTCTCGGCCGGTACATCACAGCCGATATCCTTTGCCGCACGCAGCGCCAGCAGCTGCCAGGCACTGACACTCAGATCGGAATCTCCACTGGTCGGCTGATACCGCCAGCCACCGTCATGTTCAGGTGGCCGAGGATGATTTTGTGCATCCACAATCAATTTCACCGCCCGCAGCAGACACTCCCGGCAGGCGTCCGCCTGCGAGTCCTCAACCATGCCACTGATCTCAGCCAGCATCAGCGTGGCGATTCCGTGACTGTACATGGGCCCATGACCACCATCACGTCCCACCAGCAATCCGTTGGGTTGCTGTTGAGACATCAGCCATGCCAGCCCTCGCGGCAAATGACGACCATACGGCCCCTCACCCGGCACATGGCCTGCGGACAGAAACGCCATCATTGCCAGAGCTGTTGTGGCCGTCGATTCACCAAAATCATTAGTCGTCCATGCCCCGGATGCCTGCTGCTCACCCGCCAGCCAACGCAGAGCCCTGCGGATGGACTCGTCAATCCTCTTCTCCAGAGCATCAGGGCGCTCATCCCTCCCGACGACGGCCGACGTCACCAGCAGTGGCAGAAGCCCCAGCAGATTCCGTCGCGTCCGCATCTGATTCGC
>CAIQIE010000006.1 GCA_903871805.1 uncultured Planctomycetaceae bacterium
ATGCCGTTGCTGCTATTACAGGTCCAGCCGATTGCCAGCGACGAAAACCAGCAACCAGAGCAAGGCCGATGGCCAATAAAGCAAACGTCGAAGGCTCTGGTGCTGCTACGCGAGTGGTACCAAAGTTCGAGAATGACGACCCGCTGATCGGCAAATAGTTCATTTGATCGTCAATGAAGTATGTATCGCTATCATTCACCAAACTAATCAGAAACGATTCGCCGATAGCTGCTTCCGGATGTAGTGTGACAGATTCCAGTTCCACGCGGGCCAGCAGTTTTTTGATCCCAGACAGTGGGACCGAAATACCAGAACTATTGGTATCACTGCCGATGAAAATCGTTGGGTCGGTTAGGTCCCTGATCGCAGTAAAGTTGGTAGTGTCTGGCACTGTGGCGGCAAATACATAATCCGCATCTGCCTGCTCCGAATTCATTTGATAGAGCGGGTTTGTCGGATCAGTTTCTACGAACGAATCTCGAAAATATAACTGACTAACGACAGAATGAACGGGAGTAATCTTCAGTTTGAAAGAGGCCAGAAACAACGCATCTCTCGAATCGGAACTGATCAGAAGATCGACATAGCCACGCCCGCCGGCAACGATTTCAGCGTCCAGAAATTCCACGATGACGTCGGCGGAAACCGGCGATTCACCGAGACGGAGAATCATGGTCCCCAGTGACAGCAGAAAAAAGAGTCGTTTCAAATTCATTGTTCTGCGTCTCGCAAAAAGTTATCACGTAAATATCTGAACAAAGCCTGAAAAGCATAGCAGGCGGACAAGACATCACTCAATCCCGATGAAATCCACACGGCTTGAAAATGCCAGTTGTGTTGCTGGCTTCATCCCGTTCTGAACAACACCGGTGCTGTGCGACAAATTGGGTTTGGGTACGTCAGCCGGAACGTCTCTGCCTTAGAATCGCAGGTGAGAGTCCCGCAACCGCGCGGCCCGCCGCACGCCGCGAGGTTCAGGCAACCAGCAAAACTAGTCATCAAGCCAACCCAGCAAAGCGGGGAGCAGTTTTTTGCCGCGTTGCTGAGTTGTGTAAAGCCGATCCGTCGCGTTCACGGTGCCATTTCCATCGACATCCCCATCCAGCCCGCTGCCAGAGCGGCCCATTTGTCCGGTCACAAAATTTGTATCCACCACATCAACCACTGCATCACCATTTACGTCACCAAACAGCCGATAGAATTCAAACGCCTGATCGACAGAATCTGTGAAGTCGCCATCCTGATTCAGATCCAGACGAACTCGGTAGAACCCGTTCCCGGCCTCGCGAAGTCCGCCAAGCCCAGTGGCCCCAAAATCCAATTGCAGCTTGTTGCCACTGCCTGACATTCCGGAAACAGCAACTGTAGTCCCGGTTCCGGCTGTGACACTGGATGCATCAATTGCAAAGCGTTCAACGGCAATGCGATTACCCGTTAGTAGAGCGGTTGCATCAGTCGAAAAGAAGATGTCCAGATACCTTAAATAGGATCGCTGTTTTGCCCCAAGCTGCACGTCAATTTTGGCTGCTGTTATCAAAGCGGGTGCAGAAAATGGGTTCTGCGCAAAATGAAGAGCGCGGATCAAAATTGTTTGCGGTTTTGGGTTTACGAAAAGTGGCCATCTCGGTTTGATGAACAGTGTCTAAATCCGTTTCATCAGGAGAACCGAGATGACCGCGCAGGAATTGTACAAGGCAATTGGTGTTGCTGGCTACGAAACGTTGGCCTGTTGGCGAAAAGAAGGTGTTTTTCATTTGCGGCTGTCTCCACCGGCCTCCTGCCATAGATGTCCCCAGTGTGGGAACAGGGACGTGATTCGGCGAGGTCAGGTTGATCGCATCGTTCACGCACCACGAATTGGTATGGATCGGACCGTGCTGTTCATCAAAACACCGAGACTGGAATGCCGAAGATGCCAGCGTGTGTTGAACGCTGTGCTCCCGCACGTCGTACCGAGAAGCAACCACACAAAGAGCTTCGCGCGGATGGTTGTGGATCTACGGAAGATGATGACGATTCGTGATGTTGCTCGCTACCTCGGAGTCAGTGAAGG
>CAIQIE010000007.1 GCA_903871805.1 uncultured Planctomycetaceae bacterium
GCCGACGTAAGTGATTTAAATGAAACGCTTTATGTGCCTCGGGTTGTGAATATTCACGGAAGCTGTTGGCGTCGAGAAATTGAGCCGGCAGATACCAACCCGAAGCGCCAGCGAGGACATGCGTTCGGGCGCGTGCTGCGCCGCGTTGAGTGCCTCGCTGGCGCTTCGGGTTAGTACCAGAGGTGCCTGGCACCTGCCGATGTCCCCAGCGAGGAGATGCGTTCGGGCGCGTGCTGCGCTGTGTTGAGTGCCTCGCTGGCGCTTCGGGTTAGTATTCTTTGGCGGTTTCCACGAGCACGGGCCGAACGCGAGACAACTCAGGCGTGTGGCACCTGCCGCGAAAACTCGGATTTCGTAAGCCTGACTGGCAGACTGTGTTTAGCGAGAAAGCCGACGAAAAGTCAAAAGCGATCCTTGAAACTCCGATTGCAGACGGCAACAATAGTTGAGAATGAGTCTCAATATCAGGGGCGGTGTTCAGGGAGGTGCGACTTGTTCTCTTGACTCGAAGCCTGTTCTGAATTCCTGGTTTTGTCCCGGATCACGGTAGTTTCTACTGCCGCGGCATTGGGCTAACGGAATCCGGATTTGCAATCAAACGTCACATCACTGCGGCTAATTGGAAAAACCGTCTCATTTCAACCTTTAAATCAGTCCCGGTCTATCCTTGAACTTCCGGGCACATTTGGTGCCCGGAAAGTCAATCACGGGAGGGCCGACAGGAGAAATCGTATGAAGCCTGCAGACTTCAAAACACGAACTGGATTTACGCTGATTGAACTTCTGGTCGTGATCGCAATTATTGCCATTCTGGTGTCGCTGCTGTTGCCAGCCGTGCAACAGGCGCGTGAAGCAGCCAGGCGAACACAGTGTCGCAACAATCTGAAGCAACTGGGCCTGGCACTGCACAACTATGCCACAGCGCACACCGTGTTTCCGGCTTCCTGTTTTATTGACGGTAATCGGATTTCTCAGCCATGGTCCGCGCATGCCCAACTGCTGCCTTTTCTGGAAGGCGGCAACCAGTATGCCCGGATCAATTTTTCTCTGGGTTACCACGACGCAGGCAATAAATCGAACTTTCCTCCGAATGGCATTGCGGCTCAGAAAGTCCCGGTATTCCTTTGCCCGAGTGACGTGAATGATCGTGTCAGAAATGATGTGTCTGGGGTTCCCGAGCATTATCCGCTCACGTACGCGCTAAGTGTCGGCCAGTATCTCGTCTGGAACCCCGTGGGCGGAGGCGAGGGCGGTGCTGCCTTTGCTCCAAACGCTCGAATTCGCGATCGAGACTTCACCGACGGAATGAGCAACACTCTGGGAATGTCAGAAGTGAAAGCGTGGCAACCTCGAATTCAGGATGCGACACTTCCCGCTGCCGCGCCCACCAGCGCGACTGCGGTATCCAGTGCTGTTTCCGGAGGCGCCTTCGGGACAACTGGACATACCGAATGGGTTTGCGGCAAGGCGATTCATACAGGGTTTACAACGACCTTTGGTCCGAACACTGTCGTGCCGTATTCCAATGCGGGGCAGATGCTGGATGTCGATGTCTGCAGCTCTCGGGAAGGAGCCAGCGCGACTGCTGCTACATTTGGAATTATCACATCCCGCAGTTATCACACGGGCACAGTCAACGGGCTGCTGATGGACGGATCCGTGCGTTCCTTCAGCAGCAACATCGACATCCGAACATGGCAGCGACTGGGCCAGCGATCTGACGGACAGGTCACGGGAGAGTTCTGACGGGGATTCGTCAGTTCTGACAACCAAAGAGATGGGCTGCATCGCCTGACCTGCGCTGCAGCATCAGTTTTTTGACATGTCCGGTTTCTTCTTTGCCTTTTCCGACATCCCTTCCTCAGTCGCATCCTCTTCCTCGGCAAATCCGTTCATCGTTTTCTGCCCCGATGTTTCCGATTCGTTCTTCATCATGGCACCATTGGGTGTTGTCATCATCTCGTTAGAGGGTGTATCAGACGCGGGCGGATCTGTGGCAGTATCGCCAGGCTTGATGCCGTCGCTGTTCTGCATGGCACTGGCCGCCGGCGTGCTTTCATCAGCACTCGACTCGTCCATGCCGCCTGCAGGTGGCGGCCCATTGCTTTCTTCCAGGGCGTCTGATTCCTCGACAGTCGCCGATGCGGCAGCAAGGTTCACAACGTATTCCCCGGGAAACATTTTCTGGCCATTGGGCAGCGTGCGCCCCTGGATGGTGAAGCTGACCGTTTCCTCCGGAACACAAAAATAGATCATTCCCGCTTTGCTCTCGCCGGCAGGTCTGATAATGCGATTTTCGATGCGGCCCTCGATGGCAAATCCAAACGCATCAAGCCGTGAAGCCAGCGCCACGCTGTCTCTTGCTGCGATACCATCGATGACAGCCTTTTCCCCCCGTATCTGTCGCAGCTTACCGTTGCAGTAGTTTTTCAGGGCTTGCAGAAACTGTGTCCGCCGCTCCGTATTCCAACGCGTTCGCTCTCGCTTTCGCCACAACTGAAGTGCCTTCTGTTCGCCACCGGCTGTTTCCACCACACACCATTTGCAGCCAGTCGGTGCCGTCAGCAGAATCTCCAGCCCGTCCTGCGAACCAATCAACTGGCATGACATCAGGTCACTGGCGAGCCGCTCCGGGGATTCGATCATCGCTGCCGCCAGCAAGTCGCGGTCTTCCTGCCCCAAGCCCGTATCTGACCAGGGAATCACGTTACGAGGAAGTGATTTTCCCGTGAGAACGGTTGCGCTCAGCTTTCCGTTCAGATCCGGAAGACTGCCCGTAACACTGTACGCAATGATCCCCAGCAGCAGCAGAAAGCCAATGACCGGAATTCCCACCACAAGAGCTCGCGAAGGTCGGCGTCGGCTGCGGCGAGCTTTTACTGCAGTCGTCGGTTTTCGGTCGGCAAGGGGCAGAGGAAGCGCACCGAGCGCAGTTGCTGTTCCAGGGGAAGCCGATGGTATCGCCGGAGTGGCCACACCTGCAGCCGCACCGCTCTGCATAGGAACAGTTGGCACCAACAGGCGTTCATTGCATCCAGGACAGCGTCCCTGTCGGCCCCCATAGGCATCAGGAACGCGAATTGTCGCTGAACAGGAAGGGCACTCAAATTCAATGGCCATGCTGCGCCTTATCGGTTGCTTTATGAATTCGGTTCGCTGCAGAATCGTGTTTCGGCCGTCTACTCGCAATTGCGATCCGGAAAGTTCTTGAACCAGAATCCCGAATTCTTCACAGACCCAGGGAAATCAGTCCAGTTGTAACACCCCCATAGACGATGGTTCTCAATAATTTGCCTTCTCGCCGCAGGAATCGCTGAAGTTATGGCGGGATGTCGAATCTTTCCACCCGCATCAGCGGATAGCCCGTTTTTTTGCGACAATCTGCTCATCCACCAACTCCATCCGGAAACATTCTGACAGTTGGGCTTCGGCACTTTCTGCCGTTCATTTGCAACACCCGGTCCAGCGACAGGCAGTACCCTTTATGACACTGACAGAGTACCGGGTTGATACCGGATTTTTCGCAGGTCCTCTGGACCTGATGCTGTATCTGGTTCGCCGCCATGAGGTTGACGTCTGCGCCGTCTCTATGTCGCGCATTACCAATGATTTTATTGCGTACATTGACGTCCTGGAGCTGCTTGATTACGAGATGCTTGGTGATTTCGTAGTCGTTGGCAGCACACTTCTCGAAATCAAAAGTCGCGAAGTACTTCCCGTGCAGGAAGCAGTGGCCGCTCCGGAAGAACCAGAAGAAGAGTCCGGCAGTGACCTGATCGCGCGTCTGATGGAGTACCGCAGATATAAAGAAGCCTCGAAACTGCTGGAAGATCGGGCCTCCGAGTGGATGGAACGCTATCCACGGCTGACCAGTCACCGCCCAACTGCGACACGCGATTCTTCTGAAGACAGAATCCGTGAAGTGGAACTCTGGGACCTCGTCAGCGCATTGTCTCGAATCGTGCGAATGCCCGACCTGCAAAAAACAATCGCCATCAGAATGGACGAAACACCAATGTCGGTGTTTCAGGAACAAATCCGCGCACGCATTGACAAGGAAGGTCGCGTCTCCTTCAGCGCCTTCTTCGCAGGGGAAAAAATCCAGTCAAAAATCGTCGGCATTTTTCTGGCTATCCTGGAATTGATTCGGCACGAAGGCTACCGGGCCGAACAGCCCGTGGATTTCGATGAAATCTGGATCCTCTCGCCCCGTCCACGCAGCGGATATTGACACGCGCGTCTCCCACAACAGCCACTTTGGTCAGTCAGCCCATCGGCAGGCCATCCTGCCGCTGCAGTTCGCTCACTGACAACCCCCGCCATCAGAAAGCCCTCACAGAGAACAGGGCCCGCAAAAGCAATTTACCCACCCAGTCCCCCCGAACCTCCAGTCTCGCCGCAAATTCCTGCACACCATCTACTCACCTGCAGCATGGCTTATAATACTTGCGAGATTTGGCCTTGTGAAACTTCTGTACCAAACGCTAAAAAACGGCTTTCCTCAGCTTCGGAAAGGATTCCGCGCGCAATGTGGTGCCGTCATTGTCTCAGAGAGGTTCAGGCCAGCAGCAGTGGGCTTTCTCCCGCCGCCTGCCCTCTGTGCGGACGCTCCGTTGAAGCAGTAACCCGACAGACTCAGGCTGTTCGACAAGCTCGCGAAATCCTTGAACGCTGGCAATCCAGCGATCTCTTTGATCGCATTCACAACACAGAACCAACGCCACCGAAGAAACAGCAGGCCGTTTTAAATCCGCCGCGTCTCTCCATGCAGCGGGAAGAATCTTCGCCTGTAGTGACGTCGCTTCCGGTCACTCCAGTCAATCGTCCGCTGCCGCCTCTTTCCGAACTGGCTCCAGCACCTCCAGCCAGCACAACCGCAAGCACGAATGCCAGCCCAACCGCCAGCACAACGCCTGAGGCCGTTGCCGCGGCCGCGATCAGCGGGAAGGACTTGTCCTCACTGGAACAAACTGCTCAGGCTTTGCCCTCCGGCCCCGCTTCCGCCTCGGTCGTTCGCGAAGTGCCAACTCTGCCCGTTGATCTGATCGCTCCCCCATTTCTGGTGGCGGCTGCTGCCAATTCCACAATCGCAAATTCCCCTGCCACCGATGTCACGTGCGCCTCTTCAGAGCCCCCCAAAGCTCCGCATGCTATCGCTGGCCCAGTTGCTGATGCGCCTGCTGCCCCGGAATCAGTGCCCAACGCCACAGCACTGATTGAAACAGAAGCAGCCGTTATCAGGGTTTCCGAATCCGTCCCAATCCCGCTCGATCTCAGTTCAGCAGATCCTGAGATCCCGCAGACTCCTCAGTTTCGCGAAACACTCTCGCCCGCCCGTGATACACATCGGAATGAGCCTGTCAGTTCGATGAATGACGGGATGAACACAGATTCCATCGCGGCATTCTTTGAAAATAACGGGGCGAATCTGATGCAACATGCAGAGACGCCGAAAGGGGCTACGGCCGCTTCGAAACCCCGGTTCTCACCCATTGCACCGATGCTTTTTCCACCGGTGGCCGCTGACGAACAAATTCCCTTTCCTGATGGAAATTTTCCGGGACAACCTGACACGGAAAATATGATCCCTATCGCTCCCCGTCATGGCTTCGTGACACCAGTTAACCCCGCCCGCCCGATTGCTGCCGACGAAAAGACACGCGGAACAATCGAAAATCTGTCGAATGCCGGGCCCAGGCTCGATCCCGAATCACTTCCCATCGCGGAACAACCTCGCGGACGAACCCCACTGACACGGCCGAATCTGCAGAGAAAATCGCTTCTGCCACCCAGTCCAAAGGTTCGCTCCACGACAGACAGTACCGTTGGTACAAATTTACGAATTGACAGCCCGGCCGAAACAGGCAAGTCGGGTATCGATCAAACACGTGACACAGCATCCACCAGCGTGATGACGGAGCGCGGACGCCCCGTACGCGTTTCAAATTCTCCGGAAGTCGGTCTGCACAATCGGATGGCTACCAGCCCCACCGGCGACGCATTACAGACTCCATCTGAAGGGCAGACCATGGCCTCACGACCCACACAGCAACGTTTTGTCGATGCTCCCCACAGCCTTTCATCCCGTGGGCCCCATTTCGATGTGAATCCGCCGCGACGAACCAATTTGACGTCCATTATCGGACAAACTCTTGCCTACATCGGCGTGCTCGGACTCACTGTCGGAACTTCCATGGTGATCTACGGTCACTTCGGTGGCTATGCGGAATACACTCCCACCGGCTGGCTGGTCACTACGGTCGCACAAATGCTGCTGTTCCTTGGTGTGATCAATCTGGTTTCCGGCGGTATGGAACAGAATAACGAAGACGTCTCCAGACGCATTCAGTCACTGGGTGACCAACTGCTGCGGATTGAACAGGCCACTTCACAGTCGCAACACAGTCCGCAGACAGATGATCCGGCTGCCGATGGGTATCCGGAAGCTGCCAATTACTCAGAAAGCAATCGACAGGTGTCCAACGGACTGCGTGGGTAAAGCATGGCTACTGAGCGTCGGCGTCTCCCGGTGCTGCTGAAAGCGACGGAAGTCCCACGCGGCGACAGATATTCAGAAGCCCACAGTCTGCGCACTTCGGACGGCGGGCAATGCAGGTTTTTCTGCCGTGATGAATCAGTCGGTGCGAAAAGTTAATCCACTCGTCACGCGGAACCAGCTTCATCAGTTCACGTTCGATGATTTCTGGATTCTGTGACTCCACAAGCCCCAGAAGATTCGTCAGTCTCCTGACGTGCGTGTCCACAACGATGCCCGAGGGAATTCCAAACCAGGTTCCCAGCACGACGCTGGCCGTTTTTCTGCCCACTCCGGGAAGCTGAACAAGCGATTCCAGATCCTGCGGTACTTCTCCCTGAAAACGCTCCACCAGGGCTTGCGCCATGCCACGGATATTCGTCGCCTTGTTACGGAAAAAACCCAAAGGCCGAACTATCTGTTCAACATCTTCCTGCCGAGACATCGCGAGGGCTTCCGCGTCAGGATAGCGACGAAAAAGTTCCGGAGTGGATTGGTTGACTCTCTCGTCCGTGCACTGGGCTGATAAGATTGTCGCGACCAGCAACTGAAAAGCAGAATGGTGCAACAGCGCACATTCTGCCACCGGAAACAATTGCTCCAGACTGGCCACAATCGCCGCGCACCGGGCAACCTTTTCCTGATGAGTCTCAGCTTTTCTACGCACAGTTCGACCTGTTGCTGACCTCGCCGCTGCTTTTTTTGCCACTGATTCTTTTCCAGTTCGAAACTCGCCGCCCCCCATGGAAGCATCACAGTCTGGTCCCCGCACTTTTCAGCCTCGACGGATCCTTGCCGAAGAATCTGTCAAGGCCTGCGCGGGAACTGTAACACGGGGACAAGCGACAAAAAGAGGATGCTTTGCCCGCATGGATCGGAAATCCCGCACGCACGCCCGGTAGCATAACGGACGGCCAGGACAAAGGCCCCTGTCCGGAAGAAAAATCCCACGCCCGTATCCGCCCGCAGGCCCCGCGCTCGCTGCCCCAAAAACCGTTTTCCAAATTCCGCGGCACGGCCGTGTCACTCACTCACTCACTCACTCACTCACTCACTCACTCACTCACTCACTCACTCACTCACTCACTCACCGCAAATATCCAGATGCGTGATGCCGCAGAAGATTCAAAGTCATTGTCTGTACTGACAAGTAGTGTGCGACGCCCATCGTTCAGCACCGGCCCGAATGTTACACCCTCGATTTTTTCCGGCATCGATTCGCCCGCCAGCTTCCATGCGGGATCCAGCAGATCGAGATACACAGATTTGGAAACCGGCTGAATGCTGCCCTGCTGACCTTCCGCTTTCAGCGACTTGCGCCCATAGATATTGGTCGCACCACGAAGATCAATGGCTATCAGCCTGCGATGCTTCGCGTCGTTACCCGCACCACTATCTCGCTCCAGAACCAGGTAACGACCATCCGGCATGGCCAGAATTTCACTGTTCCCATTCTTTTCACTGTCCAGCTCATACACGTATTCTTCTGTCTGCCCCGTGGCAATCGCGATCTTCAGCAGCCGACAACTGAGTCCGATAACCTTCGTGTTGTCACTGCTCTTTTTCCCATCCTGAATCAATGGCCCCTGCATCAGCCCAACCAAAGAACCCCCGTCAGTCGAGATCGCCAGACACTCCATACCCCGGTTTGAGGCACGGCCTGCCTTATTTTTCGCATTCTCCTCCTGACGGTCTCCCGAGGGATGCTCAACTTTCAGCCAGGCCGGTAACGACAACCGCCGTAACTCTTTGCCCTGCCTGTCAAACTGCAGAATCTCCGGTCCATACTCATCGGAGACATACAGCGTCTGATCCGCTCCAAATCGCACCCCTTCCGGGTCCAGCCGATGCGCAAATCTACCCTCAGCCACGAGGAATGAAGATCGCCCTGTGAATGGGCGCTTCTCAGAATCCACCAGCGGTACAGTCGCCTTCAACTGAAATTTTACGGGCTCTGCTGCCCCGGGATCGGTAAGAATTTCCGCCAACTGAACCCGACACGGATAACTGACTGCTCCGTCATCCGGGCCCCGATCAGACAGCAACGCATAAAGACTTCCCGTGCCGGCATAGTCAATGGCCGAAAATCCGCCCAGACGATTTACAGCTTCCCCGTTTTCCAGCGTCTCCGTTTCCCCGGAAAGATCTCGGGCGTCCCCCGGGATACTGACCGTCCCAATCAACTGAATATTCTGCTGGGCCTGACACATGGAAACCATGCAACCAGGCCCCAGAAGAAACAGAATCCCAATGCTCAACCGCTGCGTGGCCTTTGACACTTCACTGCGCCCTTTCTCCGAAATGCTGACCCAACTCTGCATCTCAGACTATCCAATACGGAATTTCCGAACACCGTCGACCTATCGTCCGACCTATCGTCGCCTGGGAAACCCCACTCGTCAGGTAGGTCCAATTGCGTCTTCATCAATAATTCATACTTTCGCCACCTCAGGAATCTTATGGAATCCACTGCCCAAACCGCATTCCGCTCGCTGAGCCAGTCGCCCCTGGGTTGGGTGCTGAAACCTTAAGGCACATTGTCCGGAATATATGTCGCCCCCGACTGTGCTGCGGCAGGACTGGCCGGTGAAATCTCACGAAGCACTCCAGGGGAATTGCCACCTTCGGAAAGCTTTTTCAAACACTACTGCGGGGAGGTCAGCAAGAATTCCAGCAAGACCGGTCGATGATCCGACCCCATATCAGGCAGAATGGTTCTGGTTCGACACGTCAAAGCCGTCGAATACCACGCATGATCAAGTACAAGTCCAAAGGGAAATGCCGGCCAGCGATACCAGGTGGGCGTTAATCCGCGTCCCGCCGATGCGTCCCTAAGCCCGGATTCACGCAGCAGATCCTGATACCGCGACGTCCACGGTGTTAGATTCAGGTCGCCAACAACCAGAACTGGTCGGTCCGGCTGACCGGCCAGCACACTTTTGACGTTGTCGACAAGCGAACTCAGGTGCCTGTTGCGGAAACCAAAGGACGTTTGGCTCATGGGCGGTGTGGGATGCGTCACAAAGATTCGCACGCTGCGTGAGGGCAACTCGACGTCGGCTGAAATCGACGGCATCCAGTCTTCACTAAAGTTAATGAACTCCGGATTTTTCAGAGGATAACGTGACAGCAGGCCGATCCCGAATGCTCCGTCCCTCTGCGATTTTAACACAAAGTAGGGGTAATCTTCGACGAATTCCTGCGTCAGTTTTGCCTGCAGAAATTCATTCAACTCCACGATGGCAAGCACATCGGCGTCGGATTTTCGCAGGGATTCACAGATGCGATCCAGATCGTCATTCAATATCAGCACATTCGACAGGCAGACAGTCAAACCACGGGCTGATTCTGCGCCGCCAGCCACTGAAACATCGCTGGTACCTGCGTTTGCTGTGGGAATCATCGCGACTTTCAGAAACCACACATGCCAACACAGCACTAAAACTGCGCTCGCCGTGATTAGGTGCCTTCGCGTCACCAGCCCAATCAGCACCAGGGGCAGCAGACCGATGATGACCTGAATCCGAAGATTGGCAAGCACATCCGCAATCCACCAGTGCCCCGCGGTCAGGGTGATCGC
>CAIQIE010000008.1 GCA_903871805.1 uncultured Planctomycetaceae bacterium
GCGCATATTCGGAGGCAAGTTTTTCGGGCGGATCAGCAAAATCTGACCACCAAATCAAACCATCAGCCGTTTCCCAATACCGTGCACGGATCCACGCGACGTTGAACCGAAATTGCTTTTCCAGCGACTTCAGGTCTGGAATGGCCGTTTCGGGATTGTCGCCGTTCTCAATCGTCCTGCGAATGGCATGGCAAAAAAGGTTTAGTCGCTCAGACTCTATGAACATCAAGTGTCCGAGATGTTGACCTTTCACTTGCAGTGCGTCGTTCACTCTGCTGACCAGCAATCCGTGGGAATAACGGAGCTGAAGATACACAAACGGCAGCCAGAATACTGCCAGCAGAAGCATAACCTGCAGGGACTTGATGCTCGCTCGCTTTTTTGCTGCCGTGTTTTTCATGGAACTTTATTGAATTTGGCCTGCATGCTACCGGGAGGCCTGACTGGTTAACGACCAGCAGTCGTCTGCGTCGCGGTGGTATTGTGATGCCAGCAGGAACTTCACTTCCAGAGACAAACGCTCCGTAAGACTGAGAACACGACCTGATGGCTTAAAACAGGACTAGTAAGAGCGGATCAGCGGAAATTTCTGTTGGTGATATGGCAAAATCGCATCACAGGAGCACTGTTGTTTTTTACGGGTGTTTTTACCATACCACGGTTCGTGGCGGATTTCTCGATATTCCCGGTCTTTTCAGGACTGAGTACTTGAAGGTGGCCATGTTTTCGTTACGCCCGCTTTAACCCTCCTGCCCTGAGCGTGACTCCTTAAACTATGCCGCAAACCTGTGTCTTTTACAGGTGATTTCCACTTGTCAGCCTTGAGTTCCTACCGGCGGCGTTCTTTCCTGTTCCCGGATTTCGAGTATTCTGATGACTTCAAATTCTGCGTCGATCGCTCCGTCACTGCGGGATCGCTTTCTGCTGTTCCTTGCAGAAGGTTTTGGCCTGGGCAGAATTCCCGCTGCTCCGGGGACCTTCGGCAGTCTCGCCGGTCTGGGGCTCGGGTGGTGGCTGTGGTCATGGCAGGCGACAGCAATGACTCGCATCGTGCTTTGGCTGGCAATGTTTCTGGTGGGGATCCCGCTGTGTCAACGGGCGTCAGTGCTTCGCGGAAAAAAAGATCCGGGAAGTGTTGTCTGGGATGAAATCACAGCGTTTCCACTGATTATGAGCGTGTCGCAGGATTCCTGGCTGTCTCTGCTGGCAACGTTTGCGCTGTTCCGTCTGTTCGATATCGTCAAGCCGTGGCCCGTGAAGCCGTTTGAGAGACTTCCGGGGGGGCTGGGCATCATGGCCGACGACCAGATTGCCGGTTTGTACGCGATGGGATGTCTGCTGTTTCTGCAGCGATGTGGCCTTTAAAAGGCAGGGATGGCGGCACCCTGTTCAAGGGCACCTGCCATCCCCGATTTTATGCCGTTGCCGCCACCGACTGTGTTCAGTTCGTTGTCAGCCATGGCAGGGAGGCACCGGCTGGTGGCAACCTCACGATGTCCACGCCTGAAACCTCTTTGTGGCCACGAACCTTCTGAATCGCTTCACTGGACGGTTCGCTGTCAAGATTCAACACGGCGACCGAGGCTCCTCCCGGATGTACCTGACGACGACCAAGTGCCATCTGGGCAATATTGACATTGTCCTCGCCCAGGACTGTGCCAATGAAACCAATGACCCCCGGCACGTCACGATGGCGGTAAATCAGCAGCAGGCCATCCAGATAGGCTTCGAAATGAAACTCGTTCAACCTCACAAGCCTCATGAACTGGTTACCGAAGATCGTTCCTGACGTTTCCAGCCGTCCCTGATCTGTTTCCAGGACAACCGAAACCATGGAGGCAAAGTTTTCGCAGTCGCCGGTTGCGGATTCACGGATATGAATTCCCCGAGCATGGGCGACCGACGTGGCGTTGATGATGTTGACGGATTCGTCCAGTGCGGCCTCCAGAAGTCCTGCCGTAAAGGCGTTGGTCATGATGCGAGTCTTCCGGTCGGCAGCTTCGCCACGGTAAATGACTTCCGCACTTTTTAATCCCTGCCCGCGAATCATCTGGGCCGCCAGCAGCCCCAGTCGATAGCAGAGGTTCAGGTAGTGTCGCAGTTCATTCATCTCGGCCGCAGAAACCGGTGCCATGTTCACGGCACAGCGAATTTCGTTGCGGGTCAGATACGCAACCACCAGTTCAGCGGCTTCAATGGAGACCATCTCCTGAGCTTCGTCAGTCGATGCCCCAAGATGCGGCGTGGCAAGTACCTTTGCAAGATCCACCAGACGCCGGTCTTTCGGAGGCTCTTCGACAAAGACATCCATGGCAGCTCCGGCAACATGTCCGGATTCAATCGCATCTGCAAGATCGCGTTCATCCACTATGCCACCGCGGGCACAGTTGATGATACGAACGCCCTTTTTCATCTTCGCCATTCGAGCGGCGTTGATAATACCCCTTGTTTCATCCGTTAGCGGGGTATGCACTGTCAGGTAATCACACTTCGTGATCACGTCATCCACATCGCGGAACAGCTGAATGCCATATTCCTTGCACTTTTCTTCGGAAATCAGCGGGTCATAGCCCAGCACATTCATTTCAAAGGCCACGGCCCTCGCCGCAACACTCAGGCCAATCCGCCCCAGACCGATCACCGCCAGTGTCTTGCCGGCCAGCTGAGTCCCCTGGAAGGATTTTCGATCCCATTTCCCCGCCTTCATACTGGCATGGGCCGGTCCGATGTTTCGAGAGAGCGCCAGCATCATCGCAAAGGTATGCTCCGCCGTGCTGATGGTGTTGCCGCTGGGCGTATTCATCACCAGAACGCCCGCGCGAGTCGCAGCTTCCAGATTGATGTTGTCCACGCCAACACCCGCCCGAGCGATACACTTAAGTCGTTCCTGGCCTTCCAGGATTTCCGCTGTCAGTGTTGTCCCACTGCGAATGATAATCGCGTCAACCGATTTCAATTCCTCGCGAACCTGCTCAGGCGTCAGGCCGCTGCGAATGACCACTTCGATTCCTTCAGTCTGTTCAAGAACCTTCAGGCCGGCTTTGGAAAGACTGTCTGTAATCAGCACTCGATACACGGTAAAAACTCTGCACAAAAAGACAGATGGCGGTTCGCGTTGGGATACAAATTCCGCACATCAGAAATACCCGAACCCGCAATCAGTCGCGGATTCTGACAGGATGGCACCATGAATTGGTGTATGTTCTAGGGAGATTCCGGGCAAATCACAAGACGCCGTCAAAGTTCCGCGAATAACCCGCAAAAATCGGAGTCTTTTTCTTCCGACGTTCGGGAAGACAGCTTTGCAGCCGCACCCCTCCATCACCTTGTGTGAACCATGGAAATCAACCGAATTCGGCTATTTAATGCTCGTTTTGTCTGCAAACGATTTTCCTCATTCGTCGTACTTCCAGACTTCCACCAGACTCCCTGCAGCCATCCCCTCACTGTCCGCAGGCAAAATTACAAATCCGTCGGCTCTCGTCGTAGAGCTTAATACGGAGGCTCCGCTGATCGCCAGAGGAATCACCCGCCCTGTGTCACACTGAACCCTCGCATAGTCCACCCGTCCAACAACCGAAACCAGCCTCGTGGCCAGTGGCAGGCACTCTTTTCTATACGGCCAACCGGCCGCCAGCCCCCCCAGTTGACGTATTGCCCGACCGGCAAAAAAATCATAGGCACAAAGACACGAGACCGGGTTCCCCGGAAGCAGAAATACCAGACAATTGCCGATTTTCCCCATTCCCGCCGGACTGCTGGGACGCATCGCAATCCCATGGATGGCAAGGTTTCCCAGCTCCGCAAGCACGCGCGGTGCGAAATCCTCCTGTCCGACACTCGACCCGCCCGAAACCAGCACCACGTCCGCAGGTGCCAATAACGCGTCCCGAATGCTTTCCATGGTATCCGAGACGATGCCGGGAAAATCCACCGTGCCGCCGTCCCGCTCGACCAGTGCCCGCAGCATCGGACCATTGGAGTCCGCTATCTGATGGCCCGTCGGACGCGTGCCTTCCGGCAGCAATTCATTCCCCGTCACAAGGATCCGAACCCGCGGCCGTGCTCGAACCTCCACTGAACTCTGGCCAATGGAGGACAGAACCCCTGCGTCCTGAGGCCTCAGGCGACGTCCGGCTCGCAGCACTAACTGCCCCTCAGAAATGTCTTCCCCCGGTCTACCGACATGTTTTCCCAGGGCCACGTCTCCCAGAGCTTCCACGTCGCCGCCGTCCAGTTGAGTCATCTCGACAGGCAACACACAGTCCGCTCCGGCCGGCATCGGTGCGCCTGTCATGATTCGTACCGCTTCACCAGACCTGACTTCCCCCAAAAATGCTCTGCCAGGAAGACTGACGCCGATGATCGTCAATCGAATGGGATTCCACGAATTTGCACCCTGCGCGTCCGCCGCATGAATCGCATATCCGTCCATCATGGACCTGTAAAATCCCGGAACAGCAACGCTGCTGACGACGTCGGCCGTCAACACTCGACCAGCAGCCCTCCGCAATTCCACCCGCTCCGATGCCGGGTGCAGGCTTGCTACCTGCTGCTCAATCCACTCCGTCGCCTGCTCGACCGTGTGCCGCGTTGCAAATCCACGCATCCTCACGTCTGGCCGCGATCGCTCGTTCTGCTCATTCATCCCGCTGTCGTCCCCGCCTGAAATTCCTTACCCCTGCAGCCAGCCTGCGCCGCGGATACATTCCCGGAATGCACAACGCCCAAACTCACTTTCCCGCTGACTTAACACCTGCGATCTATCGTACCGGAATCACCGGCACCTTGCGCCATCCCGCCTCTGATTCTGTAAATTCCCGAAACGAGAGACACCAAATCAGAACTTTCTTTCCTGCTAGTTGATCCCGCCGACGCAGAATCTCAATCCGTGTCGTTGTGGCTCCCGAGCCCCGCACTCCAATCAGGTCCACTGGCATCCCTAACTGCTTCGCGACAAAATCCGGGAATCCCGAATCTGCGGCAAACAACTGCGGATCATGAAACACCAGCGTATGGCTGTCACCAATCACCACCACCGGACTGGAACGATCCACCAGTGCCGCTGCCGTCGTTCCGCTTCGCACTCCTCGCACAGACTCGATGGAAATAGTTTCACTCGCCCCTCGCTCCTTCCCCAACAGTACCGTCAGGTCCCCAGTAATCTGCACCTTACCCAATCGAGTCTGATAATCTGTGCGCGGACTCCCTTTGGCCCAGTCGCTGGCAGCCACCATTGCACTCACGTTCTCTGCCGCAAGCAACGCCGCTCGCGGTGTCCAGTGTGAATCCGTTCGGCAATACAATGGTCCCCCCTCCGCAAAACGCTGACGCCGGAATTCCGGGACCAAATCGATCACCTCAATCCCCCGGGCTCTAAGCACACCGTAAAATTCCGAATGCCAACAGTCCAGTCGTTCGGAGTCCACGTCGTCACTCGCCTTCCATTCCAGCTTTTCCCCTTCCGTAGCCAGCGGTTCAGGGTAAATCACCACTTTCCCCGGAACCGGGACGAGGATCAGACGAATCTCCGATCTCTTCAGCTGCTGATGAAAATCCACAATCGCGGCCAGCGGATCAGCATTCTCCGGCTTCGCAGCGCGACTGACTTCCGCCGCTCGCTCGCCCCAGAACCGTCCCACACTCAGTGCTCGCAGTTCAGAGACCGGATACAGCCAGCCGTCCCGTCCCTCAAGCACCTGTTGTTCAGCGGTGTCCGCGGCTGTGACTTTTTTCGCCACCCACGCAGGCTGTTCTCCTGATGTCGCGTCGAAATCCTGGCCTGCTACAACTCCGCTGATCACGATCAGACACAACAGCGTCCAGCGGAAACTTCTGTAAACACTGGCTGCTCTGGAATGCGATTGACACCGCCTCTTCCAAACTCTGAAATCACGTTTTGTTGCCGCCCTCGTAGTCGTTCCCATCACATCACCTCTGCCTTTCGGTCACGAAGCCCAGGTCCTCCCGGAAATCTTCCATATCTCTATGGCTCAGCAACCGATTCCACCCAGAAAATCGGCAACTCAGCCAGCTGAAAATCCGGATCCTCCAGCTCTACCCGATAATATCGCTCATACTGACTTCGAACCCGCTCCCACGGCTGCACACGCAACGTTACCGGCGCCCCAGCCACAAATCGACGGTCCGCAACCAGCCTCCGATTTCTCAGTCCCCATGCATACACAATGACTTCGCTGTCCGGCTCTGCACTGTCAGGCAGACGCTGGCCCTCTGCTGTGACCTGGCTCTCTGCTGTGACACTGTCCAGATGGATGCAGATCACTGCGTCAGGATACGGCAGTCCGGCTGCCTTCGGTAGCGCAGTAACTGTTCGCACGCGCCCCGAGATCCACAGGAAGTCGCGTTCGTTTCCCACAGTCTCGGGCTTCCGGACTTCCCCCGAAAAAACAGCACCCTGTGGCGGTACCTTCAGCACGGGCCAGTCCCCGCAGGAAAGATCCCGAGCTGCAAACTGCCAGATCACAACCTTCTTCCCCGCCAGCGCAGCTCGCCCAGCCACGATCTCGCGAATCAGCGTCCGCCGCGATTCCGTGGCTCCGCCACCATTCACGGCCAGCGAATCCACAGCCAGTTGCAACTCAAACGATAACTGCTCTGCAAACCCAGCACTCGTCCCCCATTGCATTTCCCCGGCGGAATAAATGTTGGTGAAACTGTCACCCAAAAGCAGTACGGGCGCCGCGGCCTCTGCTTCACTACCTAATCCACGCGCCGATCGCTGGTTCTGCGCTGGACTGACTTTCTGGATCACAACACGTTCCGGCTTCCGTCGTTGATCAGCTACCGATAGTTGCAGCATGGACGACAGGTCGCCCGCGTTGCTCACGGTCTGAGGTTCCCGGATAAATCGCGTCTCCTCCGGCTGCCCCATTGCCAATTCCGACTGCACAAACTTTGCCAGCCTTTCTGCAACCTGCTGCATCGCGTCCGGTGCCCAATGTGTATCTGTACGAAGATACGGCGACACCGCGGCGCGATTTTGCTTCGCCTCCATCAACACTTCCGACGGATCAAAAACTAAAACGCCAGCCGCGGAAAGCTCCCGTTTCCATTGCTCCAGCGACGAATTTCGCAATGCCCATGCCCCTGCTGCACATTGCACCGAAAGTTGCTCTGAAATAATCGCCGCCTTACTCGGCGTCGGCACCACTATCAACTGGATTCCAAGGTTTAGTAACTGTTTCTGAAAATCCAGAATCGCGACTCGTGAGTCCGGTTGGACCCGAGTTCCCTTGTCGCCAATCTCCTGCGACCGTCGCTGCAGGAACTCCTCGGTCAGAAAGCCCGGCCCAATCAGATGCCTGATATCCGGAAGAAAAAAGAGTGTCCCGGCGTGTCCGATCTCCACGTCGCCCACGCGGCGTTGTCCTATCCTGACGAGCAATGTCCGCAGCGCGTCCCGCGATTGCGAGTTCCAAATGCCGCCTTCGTCCAGTTCGCTCTCCAGCTGGCTGACCCCTCGAATCCAGCGTTGATTTGCCTCAGGAAGTTTTGAAAAGAATGTACCCTGTGTTTCTCGAAAGACGTTCATGGTTCCAATGGCCGTCTCGCTGAGGCCGTGCGCCGGTGAATTGCCAACTTCGCCGCGGCCGGGAATGCTTCCCATGAACAGCAACAGCGCTGGAATCCCAATCGTGAACGCGGCGACCAGCACCAGAAACAAGGCCACGCTGCGGCGAATCGGCGCCGCTGCGAATTCACGCGGTACCGCATCCTTATGTCGTGAAAGTGAATTCGGTTGCATAGGCCAATTCCACGAGACTGTCAGAAGGGCGCCTTCAGAACATAAAGTAGATAAAAGGATTAAAGGTCTGTATCGCAAGGCCCGCCATGGAAACCCAAAGCAGCACAAGGATCAGCATCGCAACGGGCCATGTAATTTGCCGGGTCAGGTCCCAGGT
Organism: uncultured Planctomycetaceae bacterium; assembly: GCA_903871805.1. Lineage (GTDB taxonomy): Bacteria > Planctomycetota > Planctomycetia > Planctomycetales > Planctomycetaceae > SXXK01. The sequence goes on from CAIQIE010000008.1 coordinate 7,926, forward strand.
CGGCGGTGCCAGCCATGTCACCAGCCCA
>CAIQIE010000009.1 GCA_903871805.1 uncultured Planctomycetaceae bacterium
CCCTTCGCACGGACGCTCAAGACAGTCCGGTCACCCGGCCCGCCCCTCCGCTGAAGGCCGAAGTTGTTGGCTAAACCTTCTTCGTAAGATACTTTCATTCTCTATTCCAAACCGGTTTTATCCCGGCACACTGTGTCCCCGTACTCTGGTCTGATTGTATGTCCCCGTACTCTGTCCTAATTGTATGTCCCCGTACTCTGGTCGCTTGCAATATTTGTCCTGCAGACAGTCGTTGGAACGGTAGGGAACAGAACAATTGTGGCTGCAGAAACCTGACTGATCGCCAGCTGAAACGAAATCAATACCTGCTGTTAAGTCCGCCGCGTCAACTGAATGGCGGGCCTTCGCTCGATCATCTGTAGCCATCTCTGAAAAACGTCCCGAAAACAAAACATCCATGAACGCCCAATAAGCTTATCCACCAGTCTCCGTGACTTCCCCCTTGTCGACCATGTTTCTGATTTGTGCTGCCTGCACAGACGGAGTAACGTGTATGGTCTCTGCGGCCCGTGTTTTTGTTTCAGCGACTTGTTGGAGCATTGGGTGCGGTCGTGTTGAAGGGGAGGTTGTTACAATGGGACAGTTCGCAGCGCTGCCTGACAATGGGATAACGCCGGCATTTCTTCGCAGAGCGTCACCACGTCGGCGGCATTTGCTGCAGACTGTGGGCTCTGCCGTGACGTACGGCCTGGTGTCTCCGCTGTTGGTCGCAGAGGATCAGGCCAAACGACGTGCGCCTGCGATCAAAGCCTGTGTCTTTATTTTCTACTATGGCGGCCCCAGCCATCTGGAGACATGGGATCCCAAACCGGCCGCCCCGAGCACGGTGCGCGGAGAATTCCGCCCAATTCCCACCACGGTTCCAGGACTTCAGATTGGCGAGCATCTTCCGCACATGTCGCAGGTGATGCACCATTGCGCCGTGATTCGCAGCATGCATCATTCCAATCGTCTTCACGATTCTGCATCCATCGAAACTCATACTGGCCGCCAGGCTGCGCAGGGAGACCGGGAGGAATTTGCTCCCATTCCACAGTTCTTCCCCTGTCATGGCGCCGTGCTCAGCCACCTTGGCCAGCCTGCGGCCCCGGTTGTTGCTCATGCTGCACTGCCGTTTATGTTCCACAATGTGGTGGATGTGCCTTGTCAGGGAGGGGGATTTCTGGGAGCGTCGTTGGACCCGTTTCGCATCTCCGTGAACCCGCAGGGCCAAAATTACACAGCAGAGGAACTGCAGCAGCGGGAAGGTATGACAGGATCGCGCGTCAGCAGGCGGGCCCGGCTGCTGACGGAACTTCAATCAACGGTCAGGGGTAGCTTCGGAGCAACATCCGGGCTCGACGCCTTCTATCAGCGCGCATTTCAGTTGCTGGATTCCGGAAAAATTGCTGCGGCTCTGGATGTTTCCTCAGAATCACCTGCCTGTCGGGAACGCTACGGGCTGTACCCCGAACCGCAGGGAACTGGTAACGGCGCCTACAATGCGTTTGCCAGACATATGCGCGGGCAGAACCTGCTGGCTGCACGTCGTCTGGTTGAGGCGGGGGTCTCCTTTGTGAATGTTTACGACTTCCGCCAGCAGGGTCAAAACTGGGACAGCCACTCTGACAACTTCGGGCAGCACCGCAACATCCTGCTTCCTCCGGCGGATCGCGCGCTGGCCGCCTTAATCAGCGATCTGGAAGAACGTGGTCTGCTGGATTCCACGTTGATCGTTGCCGCCGGCGAATTTGGACGAACCCCGGTGATCAACCGTGATGCCGGACGTGATCATTGGCCCGACTGCTATTCCGTCCTGCTGGCCGGTGGTGGCGTGGAAGGGGGAGCGATCTACGGGGCCAGCGATGCTCAGGGGGCCTATCCGGCACTGGATCCGGTCACGCCAGCAGACCTTGCCGCCACCATTTATGATCGCTTTGGTTATGATCCGGTGACTCACATTCACGATCGCACCTCACGTCCCTGGCATATCAGTGAAGGGCGTCCGATTCAGAAACTGTTCCGCGTTTGAGTCCATGTCCCGGCTCTGAACGAAAGTCACACCACAATGGTTTTCGCGCAGACTGCCAGAGATGTTCGTCCCTGAAATTCAGACGACAGACTGTTTAGCTATCAACAACCATGCCCGGTCAATCAGAAATTTTTTCACAGTCAACGGTTGCAAAAAGGATCAGACTGGGTCGACCTTGCCACATGAATCGTCAGAAAAGCCGCATTCATTCCTGCGGACCAAGGCTGGCCCACAGAATTTCAAACTGTCTCTGGAAAGCTGCGATCAGCACCTTCTGTCCGGTGAGGATGAAGTTTTCTTCATTGTGTTCGGCCGCGCTGCGAGTCCAGTTGTAGCTGCCATTCAGCAACAGTGCTGAATCAAAGATGGCGAACTTGTGATGCATGTGATACGACGTGTGGTCAACACGCAGTTCTATTCCGGCATCACGAAATCGGTCCGCATCCGAACCAAGATCAGCCGCCTTGTCATTGTCGGTGATAATTCGCACATGCACCCCTCGCTGGTGGGCATCCAGAACCGCAGACGTCAGCCGATCATCGGTGATTGTAAAAACGCACAAGTCCATGGTCTTGCGTGATTCTGCAATGAGACTGCGAATTTCACCGGGGCAATTGTCATGAGGACTGAAGAATGCTTTAGCAGTGACCGTTTTGGCTTCGGCTTCGGATTCTGCGGGATGCACGAGACGCAGCACGTCTTCCAGCCATGTGAGCACCTGGGGAAACGAATCTGCCGAGGCTGCCGTACGGGCCAGTTTGAATGCGATATTTCGTAATTCTGCAGTCTGCTGAGAATTGAGGGAGAGCCTTTGCAGCTGCTCTTTCAGTTCACCTTTCTCTGCCCGCGTCAGTGCATAGTCCTGCAGTGAGTTAAGCAGCATATCTCGGAATGCCTGTGCACTCATGGGGTGTACCTGCGGGAAGATTTTGTCCGGATAGTCCGAACGGCCCGGATAGAAAGGGCGTAATGGCCGGCGGATCCTGAAAGAAGGCTCAGCAAGCGACGGTCTGACTTCAATGAAGGAAGCACGACAGTTGCTGCATTCCAGAGCCCTTGCTGACCAGACATTCTAATGTCAGACCCGGCAATTGTGCCCTGACAAAACCGTCTTGCAGCAGATAAAGCTCAGTTCTTCTGATCATGATTCCCGTTTCGGTTGCTTTCGTTTCCCCTGGTTTTCATGATTACCCGAGAAAACAAGGCTGCGTTGCAGACACATTCGGCCCGGAGGCCGTGCAGTCTGCGTCGCTGAACAACTCATACTTCGCTGGTGAAGCAGTTTTATGATGACAACTGGCTCCTACAGAGCGTTCCTCTGGATTTCGATTTTCTCTCTGTTGAACGCCTTTTGCCGTATCTCAACGGACGCTGCGGATTCGGAATCGATGGTTCCGGGTTACGCTCGGTTTCGAGCGGACCATCTGTCGGCAGCGGAAGCGGGCCGGCTTCTAATTTCCGAATTGAACTGTCAGTCGTGCCATGGAGACTTGCCTGGTTTGACTGGCATTCCGCGACAGGCCCCGGTGCTGACCCACGCAGGAGATCGGATTAATCCCGAGTATCTCAGTTCCTGGCTGAAGGACCCACAGCGACTGAAGCCTGGCACCGTGATGCCGGGCTTTGCAGGGCTGGCTGGTGATGAAGAGGGGCTGCGGGCAATTTCGGCATTTCTGACCGAGGGCAGCAACTGGAGAGCACAGGCCGTCAGTTCTGACGCAGTGCGTCGTGGCGAGGACTTGTTCCATCGAGTGGGCTGTGCGGCCTGTCACGGGGATCAGCGAGCAGACGAAGTCGTGACAGCCATTCGCAGGGGATTGGCTGTGCCTGATCCGGATGCTGAGGAAGACGAGGAAAGCAAAGGAGCTGTTTCAAAGACTGAGGCGGTTGTGCGGCCGGATTTTTTGATGCCTCTGGGGGCTTTGGAGCAGAAGTATTCTCAGAGCAGCCTGATCACTTTTCTGCGAGAGCCGCACCTGGTTCGTCCATCGGGGCGAATGCCCTCATTGAATCTCAGTCCGGAAGAAGCCCGGGACATCTCCAGCTACCTTCTGAAAGACGTCAAGGTGGCCTCAAATATTGAGTACGAATACTTTGATGGCAGCTGGGATTCGCTTCCGGATTTTTCCGGGCTAACACCTTCCTCGCGTGGTACGACCACGGATTTTTCAGTAGGTGCTGCGCCAAAGGCGGATAATTTTGCCCTGCGTTTTCTTGGATATCTGCAGATTCCGAAAGACGGTGATTACCGCATTCACATCGGCTCAGACGATGGATCCAGGGTGCTGGTCGATGAGCAGGAAGTGGTGAACAACGATGGCATTCATCCCCAGATCGATAAATCCGGTGTGATTACCCTGAAAGCCGGCAGCCATTCGCTTGTTGTAGAGTATTTTGAGGGAAGTGGCGGGGAAGTGCTGGTCGTGGAAATCGAGGGCCCGGGTCTGCCTCGTCAACCGCTGGCCGGCAACGTAACGCTAACTCGCGATATCCCGAAAGCTCCAGAGCAACCGTCGCCTGCACCGGCAACGCCGGAATTGATCGCGAAGGGCCGAATGCTTTTCGCCAAATATGGTTGTGCATCCTGCCACCAGCATGGTGAGGGTGACAATCGCATTGTTTCAACAATGAAGGCACAGCCATTTCAATTACTTAACCCTGACAAGGGCTGCCTTTCTGCAGCGCCCGGAGTTGCAGTTCCGGCATACCTGCTGAGTGACCGTCAGCGGGAGGATCTTCGCGGGGCGATTTCTACTGTTAAGTCGAAAAAGGCTGTGGAAAAACTGGATGCACAGCAGGAGCTTCGCCAGACAATGCTGAGCCTGAACTGCTTTGCCTGCCATGCACGCAGTGGATTGGGCGGAGTTTCCGAACCGCTGAACCACGTGTTCACCGGAGCGATTCCGGAGATGGGTGATGAGGGACGTGTGCCGCCGGCACTGGACGGTGCTGGCGACAAGCTGAATGAAAACTGGTTGAAAACCATTTTTTCCGCCGGCGCGAAGGATCGGCCTTATATGGCCACTCGAATGCCCGCTTTTGGATCGCAGTTTGCCGACTACCTTGTGCCTCGTCTGGTACAGCAGGATCTGCAGGAGTCCGTCGGTGAAATCTCCTTTAAGGAACCTGAGCATCGGGTAAAGGCCGATGCCAGACTTCTGGTGGGGGATCAGGCGTTGTCCTGTATCAAGTGTCACCGCTTTGATTCCTACGCCGCGACAGGACTTCAGTCGCTGGACATGACAACAATGACAACTCGTTTGCGCCGCGACTGGTTTCACCGATATCTTCTGGATCCGCAGAAATATCGCCCGGGAACGCGAATGCCGTCTGCATGGCCCGGCGGAAAGTCCATCATTCCGCATGTGCTGGACGGAGACTCAGAGCGACAAATTGAAGCGATCTGGAAGTACCTTGAAGATGGCAAACGGGCCAGAGTTCCATCGGGACTGGAGCGGCAGGCGATTGTGCTGGTCCCGAAAGATCGGCCTTTGATCTATCGTAACTTTCTTGAGGGTCTGTCTCCTCGCGGTATTGCTGTTGGTTTCCCGGAAAAGGTGCACTTCGCCTGGGATGCGGAACATATGACTCCGCGGCTGATCTGGCACGGAGCCTTCATCGACGCGGCGAAGCATTGGGTGGATCGCGGTCCTGGCAATCAAACGCCGATGGGGGACCATGTTATGACATTGCCTGCGGGACCTCCGCTGGCAGTGCTGGAATCTCTTGATCAGGCGTGGCCTGGCGGCAATCCGAAAGAGAGTGGCTATCAGTTCCGGGGGTACACGCTCAATCCGGCTGGACTGCCGACATTTCGGTACAACTGGAGCGGGGCAGAAATCACCGATACAGTGGAGCCATTTGCAAGTCAGCCGGACAACGGACTGAAACGCACGCTGACAATCAAAGCATCGGAAGGGCTGGAAAACGCGTGGATTCGGATTGCCACCGGTCGGATCACGGGATCGGCCAACTCATGGATCTCGAATGGCATCCAGATCAAAATTGAAGGTGGGCTGCCAATCGTTCGGAAGTCGGGCGACCAGGAGGAACTGTTGATCCAGCTTCCGCCTGGCGCAGCCGACGTCAGGGTTAGCATCACCATGATTTGGTAGTGGATTTTCAGTGGTCTGGCGGGAAAGTTCAATCTTTATGTGATAGGGATTGGGCCTGGTCACTCTGCTGCAATTTCCGCGTTGCTGTTTTCTGCCTGCTTCTCGAAGTCTGTTGACAACTGAAAATCAGAGTCTTTTCATGGTCTTTCTGTGTGTTCTTGTTTCAGTCACAGCATTTGCGGTAGGGGGAATTCCCTTTGGATATCTTGTGGGGCGAATTGTCCTGAAGGACGACATCAGAAAGTTTGGCAGTGGAAATATTGGCGCGACCAATGTGGGTCGCGTGCTCGGATGGAAGTGGGGCATTGGCGTCCTGTTACTGGACGCATTAAAAGGGTTATTGCCGGTCCTGCTGACCGATCGGTTACTTGAAGCAGCGGGGCAACAGGATCCCGCTGGCTACTGTCGTCTGGCTGCGGGCCTTGCTGCAATTACCGGACACATGTATCCGATCTGGCTGCGACTGCGGGGGGGAAAGGGCGTTGCGACAGCACTGGGGGTTGTGGCAATGGTTTCGCCATTCTGCAGCGGAATGGCCCTGTTGTGTTTCGTCTGTACTCTGATGTTTAGTCGTATGGTTTCCATGTCGTCGATCGTTGCTTCCCTGGCATTTGCCCTCTCGCACGTACTGCGGACGGGTGCCGTAGCATGGACAGCAACGGGATTGCCACTGACAGTGTTTTCCTTCCTGATCCCGGGTTTGATTATCTGGCGACATCGCAGCAATATCCGGCGAATTCTGGATGGTACGGAAAACCGCATCATGAGTGGTCAAAAAACTGAAAATCACAAGGGATCGACCGGGACCTGACCGCCGACATTTACAACAGGCCCCTGGCCTGCGGTCTGCCGGGATGTTCCCCTGGGCAACGGAATTCTGCGTTAGGAGTCGAAACATGGGGAAGTCACCTTCCAGCAGACAGCACGCCGGCAATACTCAATCACTTTGCGGCGCATTGCCTTCTGGCCGGTTATCGAAGCTCCTGTGGCTTTGGATTTCCGCACTGATGGCGACGTCCGGTGTCGGGGCATTGTCAGCGGCCGATGGACTTCCGAAGCCCGGAGAAATATTTCCTGCGAAGGACACACTGAACTGTGACAGGGATGCTCGCGAGGATGCTCAGAATTGTCTTGACGGACTGCGCTGGTCTCCCGGCGACTTCGCGGTGACCTGTGAAATGCCGAGAGAGGATCAGGGCGACCTGTTGATTCGTTTTCCGACTCCTGTGCCGACAGGCGATGGCATTAACGACAATGTTTCAATGGAGTGGTATGTCGCCAGAGATGCGGAACGAAAGCCCAAATCGGCCAACTGTGTGATAGTGGTTCATGAGTCCGGGCGTGGAATGACCGTAGGCCGAATTTTCGCTCGAGGATTGAACTCACAGGGGCTGCATACCTTTCTTGTGCACATGCCGGGTTATGGAGTTCGCAGGTCTGCAGAAAGTGACAAGCCTGAGCGTATCATCACGGGCATGAGACAGGCGATTGCTGATGTACGACGAGCGCGGGATGCCGCAGTAACACTGCCGCTTGTGAAAAGTGAGGTCGTGGGTCTTCAGGGAACCAGTCTTGGCGGTTTTATTACATCCACCACCGCCGGTCTTGATAACGGATTTGATCGCGTGTTTATTCTGCTTGCCGGAGGCAATCTTCACGAGGTGGTGTTGAACGGCAAAAGAGATGCCGCCCAGTTCCGGCAGCGACTGGAATCGATCGGAGTGCGGGGCGATCAGATTCGTGAGCTTGCAAGACCGGTCGAGCCGATGCGGGTGGCGCACCGGCTGAATCCGTCCACCACATGGCTGTACAGCGGCCAGTATGATGATGTTGTGCCGCCGGCCTGTTCAAAAGCGCTCGCAAAAGCTGCAAATCTGCCTGACGGACATCATATCGAAATGGCTGCCGACCACTACTCGGGCATTCTTTACCTGCCGGCTGTGATCGCACAGATTCGATCCCGGATGGAAAAATCCCCCGATTCGGGCGCGTCATTGCGGGACTGAAATCTGAATGCCGAACGGCGGCGAAAAAGCGGCTTAAACTGCGCAATGATTCCGCTTGTAGGGCTCATGTCACCTGCGCGTGCAGGTCTGTGAAATGGGAAGGCCTGAACAGCGGCGAACCGATACCCTGAAGCACCGGTTGTGGAAAGCGGAAGAAATTGCCGGAGTTTCCTGAACGTCTGGGTTACTGTGGACGCTGGCTGACGCGACCTGAATGGTAGCGTGGTGTGAGCGATCACGGGTCTGGATTGACTGGTGAAGAACGTATTGAAGCGAGCCTGAGTGTCCGACTCAGATCGGGAATGAGCGTCATTGAACCGACGTGAGAGGTTTTCCTGCATGTGTCAGCCTGTTGCGGCAACCAAACTTCCTGAAACCCCCACAGAGGTGAAGACTCTGGAACATCTTCGCCATTTTGTGCACATTACGTTGTGCAGGAAGGAAAACCTGCTGGAGTATCAGTTTCCGATGACGGAACTGGAGTTACAGCAGAATGGTCGTCGATGCGGGGTTCAATTTGTGTTGCACGGTCCCAGATCTGTGCGGTTATCGGCCGTCTGGGCCGAGTTGGCGAACGAGGTGCTGCTGTACGACGCCACTGGGCATCGATTTGGACGAATTCGGCTTCCGAACCGTCTGATTGCAGCCTGAGCGAAGCCTGCGGCCGGTGATTTGGACTACAGTTTCTGCGTTACGGTGCCGGGGGTC
>CAIQIE010000010.1 GCA_903871805.1 uncultured Planctomycetaceae bacterium
TGACAATGTGCCCTGCGTTGAAGCCCGGAGGGCTTGCAGAGAATAGCCGGTGGCAAGCGAAAGCGCCGCCACCGGAAATGTCATCCAATGGGATTCCACCCCGTGAGGTGGTGGCAGATAACGGGATTCGGCGGGTGAATCGAAGTCTGGCACCCCATTCGGGGTGCGGTGGGCGTTGTGTGTCGCGGTTCCGGTGGTGGCGCGGGCTTACCACCGGCTATTTTCTGGCAGCCCCATTCGGGGTGCGGTGGGCCGACGCCGCGTTTGAAAAGGCCTGACAATGTGCCCTGCTTTGAAGCCCTAAGGGCTTGGAGCGAATAGACGGTGGCAAGCGAAAGCGCCGCCACCGGAAATGTCTTTGCTGCCGGGAACAGCACGTTCTTCGTCCGCATGTCCAGCCGCCTGGATGCACACACCCTGAGGCAGACGTGATCATTCAGGCCGCTTCCTTCAAAGGATGCGTCCTCCCGTCGTTGTCTCGATGCCGCTTCGGACTGAAATGCCTCTATGGCCGGGCCCGGCCGGTGTCGTCGGGGCGGGGAGTCTGCAGAGTTCCAGCCGACTGCTGCTGAGCCCAGTCGGGCCAGGAGTACGGCACGGGGACAGAAAAATTCATAGCCTGTCCGGTGACCGGATGCTGAAGTGTCAATGAGGCCGAGTGCAGAGCGATTCCCAGAGGAAAAAATTGCCGACTGCCATACCTGCGGTCTCCAGGAATCAGCAGTCCCGCATGAGCCAACTGGGCGCGAATCTGGTGTTTGCGGCCCGTGTGCAGCTGGATCTCCAGCAGACTCAGCCCCCGCTGACGGCTGATGAGCCGATAGTCCAGTTCGGCCGGTTGTGCTCCGGCAACACCCGCGGAGACAATCTCGGTACGCATTTCCGCGTCATTGCGTTTCAGCCAGTGGTGCAGGGTTCCCACGGGAGCATTCACAGTTCCCTCCACAAGCACGTGGTAGAGTTTCTGCACCGTGCGCGTTCGAAACTGCTCACTGAGTCTGGCGGCAGCTTTCGAGGTGCGAGCAAAAACAAGCACGCCAGTCACAAGAGCATCCAGCCGGCTCACAACACCAAGGTACACGTTGCCGGGTTTCTGGAACCGATACTTCAAATCTTCCTTTGCCAATTCAAGGGCCGTCACGCCCCCCGGCAAGGCTCCCATAGTCGCCAAAGGAACCGGCTTGTTGATCACATACAGATGATTATCCTCATACAGCAATTGCATCACTTAAAGCCAGTCTGCTGATCGCGTGACTCATGTCTGTCCCTGCAATCCTCTGCATGCCGCCTCAATCGGCTGAGAGTCGCTTGTTCTGTAATCCCACCGACTTTATCAGCGGCATTCGTTGATCGATGGTTCACGGATCTATCCCGGAGTCTTACGGTTGCGCAGCCGCTGGATTTTTAGCTCCGGGATTCGCCGGGGGTGACGGGGCTGGCGGAAGATCGGCGGCATCACGAAGCTTCTGCAGCTCATCGGCCTCTTTCACACGCTTTTCCGCAGAAAAGAAGGTGTTCAATGAATCGCTCATTTTCGTGACCATCGATTCAATTCGCCGTTTTGCCTGAGGGTTTTTTACCTGAGTTGCCTTTTCTACTGCCGGGGCGCGAATTTCATTCAAGCGCACGTTGAATGCCTCCTTCGCCGGCAAATCATTGATTTCACCAATGACCTCCTCAAACTTAGCCGTATCCCTCGCGTCCGATGCCTTCTTCGCCAGACTCATGTACACCGCCTTCTCGGCCACCATATCCACCAACTCGTCGCGCAGCAGGTACATGTCCCCTTCAACACCCAGACGCAGAGAATCGTCCGGCAACTTCACGGTTTCGCTGGGCACAATCCCCGGTGCATAGGGAACGCGAGCCAGCAACATGCTGCCACTGTAGGCATACAGCCAAAATGTCGGATTGGCAGGATCGACCTGCAAGTCCAATTCCCCGTTCCGGTCTGTCAGGACGCGTTTTGCCGCCAGGGTGCTGACATCCCCCTGTCGCAGTTTTAGCACCTGGTCCACACGCAGACAAATCAACGGGCGGTCCGGGCGATTCTGCAACACCAGTTTGACCCGACTGGTTGAGGCCATTGGTCGCTGACGCAGACCAATTTGCTGCAGATTACGTCCCTTGCCACCGAAGGGTACCAACCCGTGCGACAGCAGCACCCCACGGGCGCGTGCCGTGTCCGTAAAGTCGGTAGTCGGCGCGATGGTTGTGCCTTCGACGGTCACAGGCTGCTCATCGGCCGGTATACCGCCGGTCCCCAGCTTCTGATTGAATGCCGTGATCCGCACGTAGCACAGGTCCAGACGCTGCAGCAGTTTGACTTTGCCAGGAGTCTTGCGGTCCATCTGACGCAGGAACGTTCTTAATACGTCACCTTCCGCGATCTGCGCCGCACTCGGATCCGGAGGCAGCAGGTTGCCTGCCTGAATCACAAATTCCAGCTCCGACTTGTCCAGTGTCTGATTGGTGAACATCAGGATTGGCCGAAAACAGTCTCGCCCAAGTTCACAGACAGCATGCGGCACGCTGAGACGCTCAGATTCCTGACGCGTCAGAATCGGAGACAACTCCTGGATTCGGGTGTCAAATTCCCGACAACTGATCTCAAATCCGCTCTCTGTTCCCTCGACGGCCACCACGATCACTTTCTCGGCAACACTCTCCGGAAATCTTGCGAGCAGACTTTCCTGCTCCAGTCGACTGAGCGTTTCCTGATTGCCCGGAACAAACCAGTCCGATTCCTTAACCTCTGCCTGCCACATGCTGCCATACATTCGCTGAAAGCCATCCCGAATCCCACGCACAATGTCGCTGCGATGCGCCGGCAGCGCTGTTGCAGAGCCGCTGAACCCGACTTCCACAGTGACACGGTAGGGACGCTCCTGCAGCGGAAGCTGACTGGCCGCCGCCGCCGTTCCAGTAGTCTGAGCACTACCGGACAGCCCCGCTGCTGCAGCCTGCTGCGGCGTTGCCGCTGCGCTGTCTTCAGGTTGTGACGGTTGCTGTGACTTTGCCGCAGTGGCTGGCGCCCCGCCAGTGGTTGCCGCTGCGGGCGTCTGGGCAAGGCACGTTCCGGAAATGAGCGGAATCAGCACAATGAGCAATCGGGAGAAAGCGGCCAGTGTTCTCATGGTCGGATAATCCAGCGCTCGGTGTTGTGGTAGACGGACATCAGTCTGGCAGGCACGCCGGTGACGTTCTTTCGAAACACCGCATATTCGTCAACTTCCCAGAGGGGAATCAGAAATGCCTGCGCGGCGATATGGTTGTGAATCCGGAAAAGCTTCTGCTGCGCATCCACGAAGCTGGTGGCGTAGTCCAGTCCCACCAGTTCCTGACGCATCCAGTCCGGGAACACCCCAAGCCGTTCCATATTGAACGTTGTATCACTTGTCAGAACCGGCCAAAGTTCCAGTAAAGGTTCTTCCATCCTGACCTGACGATAGCACAGATCCCATTCGTTTTCCTTCAGCGGCTGCCCCGGCTGGTCACCCTGAATCACGTCCACCTCAAACCCGATTTTCTGCCAGTACGTCACAATCCGCTCGGCGGCTGCACGACTGACCGGTCCTGGCTCCACGACAAATCTAAGGCGGGGTAGTTTGATGTAGTCCACCTTTGTGTCTTTACGGAACTGCTCTGCGTCAAAGTTGATCTTGTTTTTCTTCGCGTCTTCCCGCGCTGCTTCCGTAAGTTTTGTCAGCTCCGCAATCTGCAACTGACGCTCTGCCGCAAATCGCAGGGCAAACGCGAGCCGCAAATTGAACTCAGGAGGCGTCTGGCGTGGTTCCGTGGCATAACTTGCCAGATGCCACGCCGCACTCGTTGGACGACCATGTTTCATTTCGTCGTCACGAAGCACCGTCGATTTCAGAATGCCTTCCCGATTTACAGCAAATGACAATGCCCGACGCAGCTGTGCGTTGACAATCCGGTCAGACATCGGATTGAACACGATCACATGCGTCATTGGCAGGGCATAGGGACGCACGGTGAAATCAGAGGCCTGGAAGGCATCAATTTCCCACGGAAGCAGTCGAGGGATATAGTCAATGTCGCCACGGATCAGCGACTGGATCAGCGTTGATCTGTCTGAAAAACGCTTCTCCTGAACTTCTGCCACATGGTACTTGCTGGAGTCATATCCATCAGGTTCCGGGATGCCACGCGTCCATGTGCTGCCGGTTTCGTCCTGTTTCACAGCGCGAAATCGACTGGAGATCACGGTGGGCTCCGCAGACAAAGCCAATGGTTTTTCAGTGCCCGCTGTCGCTGTGCCTGCTGCTGTGGCTGTGCCTGTTGGCCCTGGCTGCGGCGTCTGCGTGACAGGAAACCGCAGCAGCGATTCGATACTGAGTGGAACGCGTGAGAAGCGGATTCGCAACTGAGATGGTGAGCGGACGGAAACCTCGGACACAAAGGAGGCCAGCCTTGAACTGAACAGCGGATTGCTCTCGTCAATGCGGTGTCCAAGCGCCTCAGCCACTGCGTTGGCCGTCAACAGGGGCTGCGTTTGCCAGGAGGGACGTGTCTGACGCAGAGTGAATACGACTTCACGGCCAAGATCCGTCGGATCCCAGACTTCGAAAAAGCCCGATCGGAAGTAGGTGAGTTCATCAGCAGAAGACGGTTCGAACAGACATAACTCTGCAAGCTCTGACAGCCGTTCCCTGTGTTCCATTGGAGCCGGATGCACGCCCTGCCCTTCAAACTCGTCAACACCGACCCGAAGCACCTGGTGCCTGGAAAAGAACTGAGTGAAGGATGCTCGCGTATTGCCACTCGTCGGCCAGATCAGCTCGGCCTTTCGGGCGAGTTCGGCAGCCTCTGCCAGTTGTCGCTGCGTCGTCTTTCCCGCTGCCTGATCCAGCATCTCCGTGCTGAGCTTCTGCAGTCGTGCAGAGGCCGAGACCACGGTCTCATGCTGCGGGAAAAGTTTCTGGATACGGCCAATCAGGTATCGCGCCTTCCGATAGTCCTCGGCAACCACGGCCGTATCAATCATCGGTCCAACGATTGAGGCGACTCGTGAAGGCAGCTCCGCACTGGCAGGGTTTCGCTGGAATACCTCGTCCAGCAAAGCAATCGCGGCATAGATTTCTCCCGCCGAGGCACGCTCGGAAGCCTCTACCAGCAGTAGCTTCTCAAATCGCGGGATCGACTTCTCCCAGCCCGGTAATTCTGTCTCTACGCGCAACAGCAACTCATACGCCGTGCGGAAATCACCGGATTGCAGCAGCAAATCCACACGCTGCAGCATCAGATCTTCAAAAAACAGGATCTCATCCACCTGCTCTACTGGTACTGCATACTCCGTCAGGTCCCCGGGCAATGTAAACATCAGCTTTTTCAGGCTCTTCAGCCGATTTGCTCGCTGCTCCCGCTCCTTCTGATTCTGCGGCCGCGATGCTTCCAGCTTTTTGAACTCTTCTTCCTGTTTCGTCAGAGTGTCCGGGCGAGGGAACAACGGATTCACCACGACGACTCGACGATCCTCAACGGCCGGGGCCTTGAGCACCACCCAGTCGAACTCCTTGTCGTCGGCATCCGCCCGCAACAGGACATCAGCTGTGGGCACCTGCATCGCCGCTAATTTTGGAAGTTCCGTCCGCGCAACCTTTTCCTCGTCCCCGAAAAGACGGCTTGTGTTCACCAGCGCCAGCAGAACAAGAAGCAAACAGCCCGTGTGCCGTCTGCACAGTGCGGCTGGTCTGAGCAACCTCGGCTCTTCAAATGTTCGATTCATAATCCGAAACCTGAATCTATTTCCGGAGTGCCGGATTAATGGAATACAGACTGCCATCAAGACCCGTAATAATGATCTGCTCGCCGAATTTGACAAATCCTGACTGGATCTGCTGGCCAATCTTCATGGAGACGTCTGTGGCTGCTCCGTTGTTGTCAAGTTTTGTCAGCAATCCGTCACTGCGAGCGACCAGCAAACCGCCTTCGACCGGCAATGGATTACCGCGAAGCGACCAGCCCTCCAGCGGAAGCGTGCCTGCCTCAGGAAGCCCCGCGGCGATGCGAAAAATCTTCGCCTGCTGATTGGCAACTTCCACAATCACAAACTGATCGGAAACCTTTGGCTGCGCACTCGGAACGCCCCCGAGGTCCTTTTCTGCAAGCACCTCCAGCGTGGAGGCCTGCATCATCAATAACTTTCCCTCTGTCGTTGCTGCAAAAAGGAATCCACCGGAAACTGCCGGAGGCACTTCGATCGGCGAGGGTACCTTTGTCACGCTGACTTCCGCCAGTTGCGGTCTGGGGCTCTCCCGGTACTCCACCCTCACAAACTGATTCGCTGCCGTAACGGCCAGAATCTGAGTTCCGGAAAGAGCGACCATGGATTTCCATGGCTGCTGCTGGTTCTGCGTCTGCGACGAGCGATAGTCTTCCGCCGTCTTTCCTCCGGACATTGCCGTCAGGTGCAGTCGCCCGGAGGACGCAAAGACCACTCCTGCGTCAATCGCCACTGGAGGAATCTCCGGTACTGCCGGAAGAGTCCACTTCTGCTCAAGTTGCCCCGTTGTGGTGAATGTCCACATTGAAGGTTCCGGCGCTCCCACCCATGCTGCAGGACGACCATCCGCAAGGACGATCCCTTCCACGGGAGAAACAAGTTTCTCAGGAAGCCGTAATCGACTGACGGATTCCAGTACAAACGACTCCTTCTGCAGATCGGCCAGCGGCACGCGATAGGCTTCGCCGTAGTCTGTCAACGCCAGAACAGATCCTCCTGCCGCAGTTCCGGTCATCGCAACAATTCGCGAACTCAGCACCGTCCTCCAGACTCCCTGCATCTGTTCCCGGTCCGCTCTCGTGAAAAAGAAGGAACCTGACTGAGGTGCCCGTGTGGTGACAAAGACCGCTTCGTCGAGCAATTGAATAGGCTGGGTGTGTACTCCCTGAGCTGTGAGACCGGGGTCGAGCTCCACACCGTTGGTGCGAGTTCGGAATTTTCTCAGATCGCGACCGGCAAGCCAGACCTGGCCGCCGGGGCCCGCCAGCAGAAACATGCGTGTCTGAGCGGCCTCTTCCAGCTGGTTGGCTCCTACAAATGCCAGCGGCGGCTGCCCAGGCTCATCACCCACACGGAAGGCACTGATACGCTGCGGTGTTGAGGGCACGAACAGCTCATATCCACGCAGTAGCGCCGGATCCTGAATCTGTCCATCCACGCTGTTGGATGCGACCACCGTCAGCTCACCACTGGCTTCTTCCTGAAGCGTTTGAATGCGCGACTTTTCTGAACTCTCGTTATCGCACATCAGGTAGTAACGCCCGGCAGAGAACATTGGCGCCCGGATACTACCCACGCGGTGCGGAATCTGTGACACAGTCTGACAGGCAAACGGATTCAGCGAGATGCTGTACACCAGTGTCTGGTCGCCGGGAAGCACCAGTTTTTGGCCATCACTGGAAACGGCTGGTGGACCAATCACTGTCTGAGGAAACTTTATTTTCGCCAGCGCTCGTCCATTAACCGCCGCAATCTGCAGCAACTCTCCATCGTCGGTTGTCAGATAAATTGTACCGGACACAATCAACGGCGCCGCACTCGGACGACTGCCCGTCGTCTGCCTCCAGAGAACCTTGCCAGTGTCCTCTGCCAGCATCTGCAGTTCAGCAGTCAGGGTACTGTAGACCAGAACTCCCGGTGTCGTCCCGGTGACCGGCAACGGAGCAAACGGTGCGTCGGCTCCGATAATGTGTTTCCAGCGAGGATCACCAGTGTCGGCATCCACAGAACAGCAGCTGTCCAGACCAATAGTGACAATAAAACGGCCCTGAGATACCAGATCAGATTGGCCCTGCGTCCTGAGAGACAACGAGACAGCAGGCAGGGGTTCAACAGCCGGGTCTGCCGGAAGGGCATCCCGTCCCACGTCCGTCCTGACCGTCAGTTCTTTCTCGCGCATCAGGATATCTGACAGCATTTTTCGGACGTCCTTGTCGTCTTTCAGAGAAGGATAACGATCAATCAGTGCCTGACGTGTCTCAATGGCGGCAAGCGTGTTGCCAGCCGCCAATTGACTGGCAATCGTCTCGGTTGTGGCTTTAAATGTCAGCTTTCGAGCAATGGCACCCTCGGCGATTCGTTGCCGTTCCTGCAGGAACTGCTCGCGATTTTGGGGAATCCCGCCGTCACCCGAAAAACGCCGCAGCAGATCCATTGCTTCCCTGCTGACGGTCAGTGCTTCTTCTGACTGAATGGTTTCAGCAACGATCGCCCCGGCATATGCGAGTCGATCCGCATACCGTCTCAAGGTGTCCTTTATTTCTCCATACCCCGGCAGATCAGCACACTCACTGATCATGGTTCGCAGTTCCGTCATACCCCGAATGACGTCCGGCGTGTTTGTGAGGATATACTTTTCCACCAGTGTCCGATGCAGACCAATTTTAGCCTTTGGAGTGGACACCGTTTTCGGATAGGCCTGCAGGAACTGGGAAAACCTGACTTCGGCATCGATGTACTTCTGCTGTTCCAGGAATGAGGTGGCTTCTTTCAGCATCCGTTCTTCGGCATTCCACTGATTGATATACCAGAAGATGCCTGACAGAAGGAAACACAGCAGAGTCACTCCGGTCAGAACCAGAACCACCGGAGAACGCCCGATTTTTTGCTGGCCAGGCCGCTGCGGGCCCCCACTCAGTTTTTCTGCGAACATGGTCAGACGACCACGTTTCAGCTGACGCTTTGCCTTTTCCGCAACCGCTTCTTTTGCGGCCTCCGGGTCGTTTTTCTGGTTGTCCATGTTTGAAGCAGCCACAGTGTTTTCCAGTCCCAACAGATATCGTATCCCGGAGCCCGCAGACATCCGGCGTCTTCAAATTCCTCGTTCAACCAACATGCTCAGTGTTTGTTCCACAACTTCCATGTCTTACCACTCTGCAATCTTGTTTTTCACCCGGGTAAATCCCGCCTGAGTTGCTGCATCAATCACCATGATACGGGCTTCATGTGTGGAATCCGGATGCAGTTCCAGTTCCACGTCCGTCAGGTCTGCACTGGCGTTCTTTTCTGCCTTCAGTAACTCAAGAAGTTCCCTGTAACTGGTTGCTTTCTTTGTTTCTTCAATGAAGAAAATATTCTCTGCATCAACCTGAACTTTAATGGCTGTCGACGACTGGTCCTGCTCGACAACCACGGATGTCGAGACACCATCAGTCTTCTTTGCGGGCGGAACGTCAAAGGCCTTCTGCATGCTGAATGACGCCGTGACCATAAAAAAGATGAGCAGTTGAAAGGTCACGTCCACCGCTGGAGTCAGGTCAATGGCCGCACTTTCTTCCACTCGTTTTCGCTTTGGCGGTGGATCATCATCATCGTTATCTTCTCCCGACGGCAACACTCCCCGGGCTTCGCTTTGGGGCGGAACTGCCACCTTCTGCCGGTCCGGCATGATGGTGGTCTCTGTCACGTCCGCAGCAGGAGAAAGTTCCAGACTCTCATCCAGCAGTTCCACAGGAATTGTTCCCGAGGACTTCAGGTGCTTCTGTCGTTCCTGCTCTGCCTGCTTCTCCAGTTCTTCCAGCCGGGGAAGACGGACGAGGTCCAGCGAACGTCCCTGCTTTTGGGCTGCCACAAGAGTCTTCAGGTCTTCGAGCACTTCTTCGGCGGACTGATATCGCAACGAGCGCCTTTTGGCCATCATGCGATGCACCATGCGGCACAGGACTTTGGGGAGTGCCGGGTTTCTTTCGTGCAGCGGGGGCGCCGGATTCTTCAGATGCTGCATGGCAATCTGTATTGCCGTCGTCCCCCGAAACGGTGGCTCCCCACACAGCAACTGATAACAGGTGACTCCAAACGAATAGACGTCCGATCGAGGATCCAGTTCGCGGCCACTGACCTGCTCAGGGCTCATATACAGCGGAGTTCCCATGGTCACACCGGAACCCTGCTCTCCGGACTCTCCAAGCTGTGCCAGACCGAAGTCCGCAACTTTCACTTCACCTTTTTTTGTGACCAGTATATTTTCGGGCTTGATATCCCGATGAACGATGCCCGCCTTACCGGATGCCTTCAGGGCCGCAGCGACCTGTCGCATCACGTGCAGCACCGATGTCAGGTCCAGTTTTCCGCGTTCGCGTATCAGTGTGGCAAGGTCACTGCCCTGCACAAATTCCTGAGCGATATAGTGCAGCCCGTCCTCCTGTCCAATGGTGTAAACCTGGACAATATTCGGATGATTTAATCCGGCCGCCATCATGGCTTCCTGCTTGAAGCGGGCAAGCATGTCCTGGCCGGAATGGGCCATCAGCCCGGGCTTCATGACTTTTACAGCGACATAGCGCTGCAGCGACGTCTGTTCGGCGAGGAACACGTCAGCCATTCCACCGCTGCCAAGATGCCTCAGCAGGTGAAATTCTCCAAGTCGCTTGTCGGTCAGGTCACTCATGATTATGGCTGATCTCTGCAGAGTCAGTTTGTTGTTTGCAGCCTCACGGCCACAGTATGGCCATTCGGCAACTATTCCCGTCGATCCTGAACCGCGTAATGAAAGCCCACGTTCGGAATCTCCGAAATCATGGACTCAATTTCGCCCGTAAACCGGTTTGGAACGTCCTTGTCCCCCATGATCATCAGGTCAATTCCATTCGGCCGGGCTCCTGACTCTTCATTCAATCGGACACGCAGTTCTTCCATCGAAATGGGCTTGCGGTCAATCTCCATCAATGGGTCTGTTGTGCCATCCACGGGCGCCTTGATCACAAGCTTAAACGCCACTTTTGCCAGCTCCGTGGAGCCACCCGAAACCGAGTGCGGAACAATCGCCGGGGGATTGCCCTGCATGGTCGAAGTCACCATGAAGAAAATCAATAACTGGAAAGTTACGTCAATCATCGGTGTGATATCGATCTCGGTATCTTCCGCAGGACGCGTCTTCTTCTGATACGGTACGTCGTCGTCGTCATCCGCCATGATCCAGCACTTTCTGCCTTCACGTCGTGTATAACCAGGGTTTCAGAGCGAATACCACGCAATAGATCCCTGTGGATCCTTCATGCGGACTTTGATTTTGCTGCAGCAAGGTCGTCCAGGAAAATTCCGGTGCCCTCGTCGATGTTCTCCTGCAGCTTCTTGATGCCGTTGGACGCAGATCCCTGAAGCACGATCAAGGGGATGGAAATGGCCATGCCCGCAGCGGTTGTCCACAACGCAAAGCTGATGTCCGATGAAAGTTCCTTGGGGTCCACACCCGTTGCCGCCGCGCCGGCGATCTTGGCGAACGCATTGATCATCCCCAGAACAGTTCCCAGCAGTCCCAACTGAGGTGCGGTCTTGATGCTGGTACCCACCCAGGAATTCATGCGATCAAGGCTTCCAAGAATGTCCCGCTCAAATCGCTCACCAACAATCTGCCGGATCTTCTTCATCGGCTCGTCCCGGGACTGCAGTGCCATAAGCGCCAACTGGGGCAACGCTCTGTTCCACAGAGACGGATTGTCGCAAACCTGCAGGGCCGCATCAAAGTCCCGACGCGCAAGACACTCACCCAGCTCGTTCAAAAAGGCCTGCTCTGCTTCCGCTCCTGGAAACTGTTTCTGACCGACTCGCCGAATCAGCAGAATCCCAGCGTACATACCACCAGCTGCACAGGCCGCAATCCCAGCCCAGATTGAGTTCTCAATCACCTTCATGAAAGTAGATGGGCCAGCCGCAGGAGCTGCTTCCTGGGCTAGAATTCCAACGATATCCAAAAAATCAACAACGCTGATCATAGGAGGTTCCAGACTGAATCAAATTCTGAACAAAGACACCGGGTTTGAGTCCAGAGCTACTTCGTTACTGATCCGCTGATCAGCGCTCCGCACACGATCCCCTGCCAAACACCCGACGCCGCCCCTGAAATTTTTTCCCGTATTCCAATCAGCCCCTGAAATTGTCAACCGATCCCCGTTAGCCATGAGGATCGAGGTGAAAATAAGGTCGCTGACCGGCAATCACTTCAACACCTGACGCGTTACAACAAATTCAAACCCACTGCCCGCGCGCCGCACCTGAAAGTACGTTTTGCGAACCGCTGACGGCTGCTGGTTTCCATAAGAAACTTCCAGCTGGGCCAGAATCTGCTCCGTGGCCGCAGGATAAAAGTGCAGGATGACGCCGTTACTCGCATCCAATCCCGCCTTCTTAAACAACTCCATGTCCGCCTTCACTCGATCCTGGCTGCCATCCTGCCAGTTCAGAAACAGACGTTTCTCACCCTCACCCGTGCGAACTTCACGCTGTGTTGGCGATGGACGACTCATGTTGCTCAAATAAATCAACCGCGAATCTTCTTTCAAAAGCAGGCCGAGCTCGATTCCGAAGAAATCCAGCTGGGCCGCGTAGCTGTCCAGATCCCCTTTGTCCGCAAACTCAACAATCCAGCCCTGCTCACGCTTCGCTCCACCCCGCCCGGGACCGCCGCTACCAAGGGGACGACCACCTGTGCCGTCGGCGCTGCCGGGAATGCCAGTGTTCTGCTGCTGACGCGCCTCGTTCGGGGCCTCGATCACCGCCGCATTCTCTGCAACCTCAATGACTTGCTCAATCACTTCCTCGATCTGCGTCACATCCGTCTCTTCGTTGGCCAGTGACGGATCCGGCACTGCATCCTCTGGAGATTCCACATTCGGAGTCGCATCCGGAGTCCCGTCCTCCCAGCCACCGTCACCAGCCGGCATTAACTCGACCTTCCTGGAGACCGGAGCCGGAAGCATGTTGGACAGCCAGATCGCCAGCATCACTGCAAATGTCAGTAGCGCGATGAATGCAGATGTCTGAAGTACAGACACCGCCACGTCGTATTTTGTGAGCTTGATGTGGGGAGCCGTCGCTCGAGATGTGCCTCGGGCGAATTTTACAACCGACATGTCTCGCCTCTCACGATGATTCTGAGCATCATTCCGTTGCTGAAGCATGGAATGATGCACACGATTCGACCGACTTTGCAGATCTTCCGAAATTCTTCGGAAACCCCAGTAATCGGGAAATCCACTCGTTCTGACCTGCACAAACAAACCCGCTGAATCAAAGTCAACCGATCAACAGTACATACAGTTTTCCAACAGGACTTTGGCCAGAGGCGTATCATTCCCTCTGCCATCGACAAATCGTGCTGGAAGTCCTGTTCGGTTGAACAGCGACTGTGGTTGCAGAATATCTCCTGGAAATGCTACTAGCGGCATCTCCCGTATGTCAACGAATCAGACACTCCTGAAGTGAACGATTTTCGACACTGTTTGTGAATCCGACTTCTGTTCGATCCCATCCATGGGCGTAGGCAGCGATCGTAACTCACTCGCCCCGGTTCTCTGGATTTTCTCGGAATTTGATTCATTTTTCGGGTTTGCCCTGCCAGTAGTCCATCAGATGCTTCGGGAAATTCCTACTATTTTCTCCTGATTTTTTCGCATAGACACAAAATACGGGTTTTGGGACACTCCGACGCAGATTACTTGTCGGCACCACCGAAATCGTTGTTCCTGCGGCGAAAGTGTTCTGGTGCATTTTTAATGCGACCTGGGTTATTGCATGTAGGGCGGTTGTGTCGGGAGGCGAGGCGGTACGGCCCTGCCAGTGAATTTCTCAGGAAAATTCCTCATATCGTTAAGTTTTGACGGATGCTCTGGCGATGTTTTTGCATGCGTCAGGGTGCGGAATGTTTTCAGGCAAGGATGCCTGTGGTTGTTCAAGGATGAGTCCTCATGCAACTTTCTGTTGTGATTGCTGCCCACAATGAGTCCCGGAATCTGCCAACCCTGGTTGGTGAGATCTGCACGGCACTCGGCGCGCTGGAGTCGTTTGAAATTGTCGTTGTGGATGACGGCAGTACTGATGAAACACAGGACGTCCTGAACGAACTGCAGCAATCTGTTCCGGAACTCCGCGTCGTTCGCCATCGCTCCAGTTGCGGTCAGAGCCAGGCGGTGATGACTGGCATCGATGCGGCGACAGGCGAGGTGGTGGCGACTCTGGATGGTGACGGGCAGAATGATCCGGCGGATTTGCCCGGCATGCTGAAAGTTCTGAAAGAGTCTGAGTCGCGTCGGGTGCTGATGGTCGCAGGGCATCGCACAAAACGTAAAGATTCCTACTGGCGTATTCTGTCATCTCGAATTGCAAACTCGGTGCGCAGTCGAATCCTTGCAGATGGAACGCCGGATACGGGTTGTGGAATCAAGATCTTTTTCCGCGACGCGTTTATGCGACTTCCGAGATTCAATCATATGCACCGGTTTTTACCGGCTCTGATTGTTCGCAGCGGTGGCCTGGTGGTTTCGTTTGCAGTTAATCATCGACCGCGGATGCATGGTCGATCTCACTATGACACGCTGCGTCGGCTGATGGTGGGAATAGTGGATCTGGTTGGTGTGGCGTGGCTGATTCGCCGTAGTTCCCTTCCCGAGATTGAGCGACTGGATGGTGTCAGAGATGAGCGAGAAAATGTGGATAGCATTCGGTTTAGTCGGCCAGCTGGTGTTCACGGGCCGGTTCGTCGTGCAGTGGCTTAGCAGCGAACGGGAAAAGAAAAGTGTGGTTCCGGTGGCGTTCTGGTATCTGAGCATCGCCGGCGGGATGACTCTGCTGATCTATGCGGTTCATCGTGCAGATCCGGTGTTTATGCTGGGGCAGGGACTGGGGCTGTTTGTGTATGTTCGCAATCTGCAGTTGATTCATCGGAATGCCGCCGAATCCGCTCCGCGGCTGAAAATTCATGATGCCAGTGCAGAGGATTCGGTCAGTTCCAGGGACACTCATTCGCAACGAAAAGCGGCTTGAGGTTCCGGACGCATCACATCAACTGATGGACTATTCTCGGATCGGTGCGCGGCAATTTGAGGTTGTTGCAGGAAGTCTGCTCGAATTGGTCACAGGCAGGGAAGCTCTCTGTCCCGGCGAAAGTCCAGGCTCATGAAGTATTTAATCTGGACGCTGGGCCTCGCTTCCCTGCTAACCCTGACAACCCTTTGGGCGCGACCATTGCTGCCTGTGGACGAGACACGTTACCTGACGGTTGCGTGGGAGGCGCATGAGCGACAGGACTTTCTGGTTTCGCATCTGAATGGAGAAACCTACGCCCATAAACCTCCCATCCTCTTCTGGCTGATCAATATTGTCTGGTCTCTGACGGGAGTCAGTACGCTGGCAGGCCGTATGGTGGCTCCGGCCGCTGGTCTCGCCTGCCTGATGCTCAGTTACAGACTGGCATGGCGTCTTTGTCCCGAACGCCCCGCCGTGCGGCAGGCAGCCCCGCTGATGCATGCCTCCTGTATGCTGTGGATGTTCTTCTCGCCGGTGACGATGTTCGACACTCTGCTGACATCCAGTGCAATGCTGGCACTGGATGGCGTGCTTGCTGCGTCACAGCAACGGGGATGGAAGAGCTGGCTCCAGGCGGGCGTCGGCCTGGGATTGGGAATTCTCTGCAAGGGGCCGGTTGTGCTGGTCTTTGTATTGCCCGCGATGCTGGCCGCACCCTGGTGGTCGCCAAAGGTCGGTGACTCGCTGCTGCGCTGGTATGGCGGTGTGCTGATGTCGGTGGTCATTGGCGCCGGCATGGCCCTTGCCTGGGCGATCCCTTCGGCTTTGTCCGGAGGCGACGCGTATGCTCAGGAACTGCTTTTTGGGCAGACAGCGGGCCGTATGGTCAACTCCTTTGCTCATCGACAGCCTTTCTGGTGGTATCTGCCAATCGCCCCCCTGTGTGCTCTGCCGTGGCTTTTCTTCAGGCCTGTCTGGCAGGGTTGCTTTGGTGCCATGCGTGATTCCAGTGTTCGTTTTTTGCTGAGCTGGCTTATCGGCGGCGGTCTGATCCTCAGTCTTGTCAGCGGCAAGCAGGTCTATTACCTGATGCCACTTCTGCCCGGGGCTGCGCTGCTGCTGGCAGTTCTTGCAGATCGCTCCGGCTGTGTGCCATCACGCTGGCAACTGCTGCCTGTCGCTGGTGGAACTCTGGTCATGGGGGCGGTACCGCTGGTCATGAATCATGTGCCGGCATTTCAGTCGACGGGGCTGCCCGGGTTGGTTTCTGATCCCATGGCCCTGGCGATGATGGCCTGCGGGCCCGCGATTCTGCTGGTTCAGTTTCGCAGTCTTGTGCAAAGTGTCACGGCTATTGCCACGGCCGCTGTGATTGTTCTGTCGCTGCTGGTGGCAGCTCTCCGTGTCAGCCTTTGGGATGGGTTTGATCTGAAGCCTCTGGCAAGGTTTGCTGCGTCCTCAGGACAGCCGATTGCCTGGTTTAGTAATTATCATGGGCAGCTGAATTTCCTGGGAAAAATTCCGCGGGTTGACGAACCTGAAGTGGAAGCGGATCTTGCCGAGTGGCTGACGCGGCATCCAGCGGGGGTCACCGTAGTCCGACTGAAAATTGCCCGGAACGACGAATCAGAGCTTGTGCGTCTGCTTCGCACGCTGGATCGAAGCGTGCCAGGGGAAACGGATGTGGAACGGCTGAGTGTGCTGCTGGCGAATGAACCTCAGATGCCGATGAAGTCCTGCAAACCCGTGATTCGCTATGTGCAGTGGATTCGTACAGGACTGACTCTGACACCGCTGTTGCTGGTTGAGTTTCAGCAGCGAGCGACAGATGCTGCCCAAAGTGACGCTGTCGTACCAGGTGCCTGATGGCCGACACCATCACATTTCGGTTCATGCTGCACTCTCGCTGATTACCACGGGTCTTACGAACTGCGAGCCAGTTCAGGCTGCTTAGCCAACTGTGTTGACACTGCAATGTTTGCCCGCAAAACACCAGGGGAAATCTGCGATTTGCTGTGCATTCATGCGAAGGCAAAAAAGTCATCAAAAACGGCCTGCCCTGAATCGCTCAAATTTACTATTCTCGCGCTTTGCCGGCGATGGTGTGCCTGGTGCGGGGAGATCGTGCCCTGGGAAATGACCCTGTTTTTCACGAGAAAAGACGATGGAACTGCGATTCTACAACACACTGACGAATGCCACTGAGGTCTTTCGCCCTGTTCATTCTGACTGCGTTCGGATGTACAGTTGTGGTCCGACGGTTTATGACTTTGCACACATCGGAAATTTTCGTTCGTTTCTGTTTGCGGATGTGATTCGAAGAACACTGGAATTTTTCGGTCATCGGGTGCATCACGTGATGAACATCACGGATGTGGGGCACATGACGGACGACGGCAATGCGGATGGTGCTGGTGAGGACAAGATGCAGGCTGCGGCCCGCAGAATGAAGGAGGACAAAAAGTCCGGAAAGGTACCAGTTGGGGCCGTACAGAATCCTGACGACCCCTATCAGATTGCGAAATACTATACGGACGCGTTTCTGGAGGACGCCCGTACTCTTGGGGTGAAGGTAGCGTTTGAGTACCCCGAAAACATCCTGCATGCGACTCAGAATATCGATTCCATGCTGGAGATGATCGGGCAGCTGATTGCCAACGGGCATGCGTATGTCGGGCCGGACGGTGTCGTGTATTACAGCGTTGAGAGTTTTCCACAGTATGGTCGACTGAGTGGGAATACTCTGGATCGTCTGATGACCGGTGCCGGCGGCCGTATCAGTGATGAAAATCAGGCAAACAAACGCCATCCGGCAGACTTCATGCTCTGGAAGGCGGATTCCTCGCACATTATGAAGTGGGATTCTCCGTGGGGAGCTGGATATCCCGGATGGCATATCGAGTGCTCCTGCATGGCACGCAAACGGCTTGGCAAAGATGTGATTGATATTCATACGGGTGGCGAGGATCTGATTTTCCCGCATCATGAATGCGAGATTGCTCAGACGTGTGGTGCCACAGGTCAGGATACGTTTGCCCGATTCTGGATGCATGCTCGCTTTCTGCTGGTGGAAGGTGAAAAAATGTCCAAGAGCAAAGGCAATTTCTACACGGTTCGCGATGTGCTCCAGGGGCGTGTCAAAGACGAAAAGGGACAGCCGACGGGAGTTTCTGTGCATCCTTCAGTGCTGCGTCTGGAATTGATCAAATCACATTACCGCGGAAATATGAACTTCACGCACAAGGGACTGATTGATTCCGCCGGTGCAGTCAAACGTCTGAACGACTTCCGAACAAAGCTGGAAGCGGCCAGTGGGGGAAGGGTCGAGCCTGTAGATCTGAGTTATCCGGTGCTGAAGGAATTCGCCGCGGCGATTGCGGACGATCTGAATATCGCCGGTGCCCTCGGCGCGATCCTGCCCTGGGCGGCCTCAACTCCAGCGGATCCCGCTGCCGCTCTGGGAGCCCTGAATCGGATTAACGAAGTGCTGGCCGTTGCTCCGCTGCAGCCGGTGGCAGCGGCTGATTCGGGAGCGTCTGACGAGGCGGCTGAGATTCAGGATCTCTGCCGACAACTTGACGACGCGCGTAAACGGAAAGATTTTGCTGCGGCTGATGGTCTGCGAGGACAGATTCAGAAGCGGGGCTACGATGTGAAAACATCTCCGGGAGGAACGCTTGCGGAAAAACGATTGGCATAATCCGGCAGAAGTCCGGTGACTTGAGTCTGGCTTCAGCGGTCACACCGCGTCAGCGCCCGGCCCCAAACCGTGGGCCGGCCTGCCTCTGCCAGAGAGGTCGAGAACGTCTCGGCGATTTAGCCAGGCGAAGTGGGTCGGATCGTGGAATGAGGCTGTGACATTCCCATCGCAATGGGCGGAACCTGGCGGTTGTTTCCGGGAGGCGTCGGTTCCGTAGGCCTGCTATTTGTCAGCCTGGCGGTGTCTGCCTGCGGAGAATGTGGCTGGACCGGACAGGCCGAAAAGACAGTGGTTTTCCCGGTAAGTGTGGATGGCGAATTGGTTTTCAGGGTGATTCTGGAGTTCTCTGGGAGTTGGTACCATGGCCGATGTACTACTCTGGACGCTGGCGACTTCGCTGGCTTACATGTTTCTGGTATGGCTGTTGAGCCTGTCCGCTGGGCGAGTCTGCGTCATTGACGCATTCTGGGGGCCGGGGTTTGGTTTGCTTGCGGGGGCGACCGTTATGCTGCGCCCAGCATTGGGGCTGTCGCTGGAACAGAAAATACTGCTGGCCATGGTACTGATCTGGGGGCTGCGTCTGGGGATGCATCTGGGCATTCGAATTGCGTCGGATCCGCACGAGGATCGTCGTTATGCAGCGATGCGTGACAAGTATTCGCCCAATTTTCACTTGAAGAGTCTGGGCATTGTATTTTTGCTTCAGGGTGCGATTCTCTGGTTGATCGCGATACCGGTGACGCTGGGATTAGCTGCGACTGCAGGCCGAGGCCAGCCAAGTTTGCTGGTGTCCGGCGGAATTCTATGGGCGTTGGGACTTGCGTTCGAGGCTGTCGGGGATTGGCAACTGGGGAGATTTCGCGCGGATCCTGCGAACCGTAGTCGCGTCCTGGATACGGGGCTCTGGGGTTGGACCAGGCACCCCAACTATTTTGGTGACTTCTGCGTCTGGTGGGGATTGTGGCTGGTCAGTATTGCTGCGGGGGCTCCACTATGGACGATTCTTTCGCCTGCTGTCATGGGGTTCTTTCTGCGGAAAGTCTCTGGCGTGACGTTGCTGGAGAAGGACATTGAGGAGCGACGCCCGGGCTATGCCGAGTATGTAAAACGTACCAACGCATTTTTTCCACTGCCACCAGGACGACGGGTGTGAATACGGGCAGGCTTTTATTGAGCAAATGCTGCCTAGATGGAATTTGGCGTGCGGCTCTTGTGGCTGATGTCCTGGATCACGAGTTCGGCTTTGGGCTTTGGTGCTGTCTGTTTCGAGGCATCAAAAAAGAAAGGCGAGCAGAAGTTTCTGCTCGCCTTAGTATGATCAGTCTGGGATTCAGGCTGGTCGATTAGTAACGATCACGGCCACCGCCGCCGCCACCACCGTAACCGCCGCGTCCGCCACTGCGTCCACCGCCGCCACCGCCACCACCACCGAACCCACCACGTCCGCCGCCACCGCCACCGCCGCTACCGGCTTCGCGAGGACGTGCTTCGTTGACTACGATCGAACGACCATCGAGGTCGGAGCCATTCAGTGCACGAATTGCTTCGTCGCCGCCGGATTCCATTTCGACGAAACCGAAACCCTTGGAACGTCCTGTTTCCCGGTCACTTACGACCTTTGCTGACTTGACTACTCCGTACTTTGCGAAGGCTCGTTCCAGGCCTTCAGATGTCGTGGCCCACGCGAGGCTTCCGACAAAGATGTTCTTACTCATCAATCACCCTTGAGCTTTGCAGCTTCAAAAACACAAATCGCTGCCACAACGACAGCCGTTGGAACACAAATTCAGGCAAAGGTCCAGACCCTGCGGGCCAGGACGCCGTACCAACCAGTCAGATGCTGCAGGAGAATTCAGGGGCGGGCGAGACTTCAGAGAGTAGCGACTGTCACTTTGAAAACTGATGCGAACGCTGGCAAACATGGAACCACCGGCAACAACCGGTTTCCATAGTTTTAGACCTTATCGACAGCGGGAGAGAATAGCAATCCTGAAAGGTAAATGTTTTGTGTGGATTTCCTCAGGCGCTACCGAAATCTGACCGGAAAAACCGTTGTGTATACCTGCAATGGCATTCCCCTCCCTGAAATTTGGGGGCAGGGTTAGAAAAAACAACTGGTTGTCACGTCATTTTTGGGAGTCTTTTCCGGAATTTCCGGTTTGCCTTATTCAGACGCCAATCACTGGATGTCGGCTGTTCGAGCCAGATCTTCGTCTTTTCCGGCGACAATCAGGGCGTCAGATTCTTTGAGGACTGTGTCAGGGTCGGAGGCAAACGACATTTTGTCCGAAAGAACGTCGTGAATTGCGACGACTGTGATGCCGAAGTTTTGTCGCAGTGCCAGAGCACGCAATGTTTTGCCATTCCAACTGCCCGGAACCCCCATTTCCTGAATACTGAATCCAGTGCCGATGGAGACGTAGTTCAGAAGACCGGATCCAGACATGCGTTTACCGAGACTGATGGCGGATTCCCGTTCCGGAAAAATCGTCTCAGCCACACCGAGGCGTTCCATGACGCGTGCATGGTCTCTGGAGATCACTTTGACGTAGACTTCCCGAATTCCAAGGTCGTGCAGTGCCATGGTTGTCAAAATGCTGGCAGTGATGTCGTCACCGGTGCTGACGACCGCAGCATCTGCGCCTTTTGCTCCCAGGCGTTCAAGGGTTTGCAGGTTTTTAGCGTCGCCGACCGCTGCGCGGGAGACGAAGGGGGCAATTCGGTCGACAGCCTCTTCGTTCATATCAATTGCAATTACCTCGTGTCGCTGCGTAAACAGCGATTCGGCAACGCTGGAACCAAAGTTTCCCAGTCCTACAACGACAAATCTTTTCATAGCTTAACCTACTACAACGTCCTCATTTGCATACCGAAAATCACGGGCTCCCTTGCGCGGGACCGTCAGAGCGGCAGCCAGTGTGAGCAGTCCCACTCGTCCAAAGAACATCAGCAATATTGCTGTGGATTTGCCGACGAACGAAAGCTTTGGTGTGATTCCCATGGAGAGGCCGACCGTGTTGAACGCAGAGATGGCTTCGAACATACATTCGGTCAGAACTTCTTCATTGTCCTTCAGGTGACTTTCCGAAATTGTCATCAGCAGAATTCCGGCCAGAGCGACACCGCTGGTAATCGTGAATAGCCCGACGGCGCGAGACGTAGTCTCTTCGGGGATCGAGCGATACCAGACAGTCGTGTTTTCCTGTCCCCGCAGTCGGGACCACGCCAGAATCAACATCAAAGCCAGGGTCGTGGTCTTGATGCCACCTGCTGTTGAACCCGGAGATCCGCCAATCATCATCAGCACCATGGTAACCAGGTTGGAACTGTCGGCGGCCTTGCCATAGTCGATCGAGTTGAATCCGGCGGTACGGGTAGTGATGCTCATAAACAGGCCGTTGATCACGCGATCAAACGGGGGAAGGTGCTGAAGGGTTCTGTCCCATTCCAGAATTGTCAGCGGAATCCAGCCCCCAATGATCAGAGCAATCGTGGTCACCAGCACAATACGTGATTGCAGAGACAGTCGGAACGCCCGCTTGCTTCGGCGGGCACGGAGTGTTTCCAGGACTTCTTCATGTGTGAGAAATCCGAGTCCCCCGAGAACGATGAGGCCACCAATGACCAGCAGAATTCCCGGAGAACTTTGAAAGCTCATGAGATTGTCAGAAAATGTTGAGAAACCCGCATTACAGAAGGCACTGACCGAGTGAAAAACGGCGGGCCATAACGCACCAGACCAGCCCAGCGCAGGGGCCCAGAAAACGTACAGCAACAACGCGCCAATTGCTTCCAGAATCAGAGTGTACCGGACGATATTCCAGGTAATCTGACCCGGAGTCAGATGCGGTGCGGCTTCGGCAGTGTAAATGCACAGAGACTCTTCTCGAAGTGACAGTCGTTTTCCAAGGGCTGAAATGATCAGGCTGGTGAATGTGAGAATTCCGAGGCCACCGAACTGTACCAGCAGCAGAAGAAAGGCTTCACCGGAAAAAGTCAGAAACGTTCCCGGGTCCACCACCGCCAGCCCGGTCACACAGACAGCACTGGTGGACATAAATGTCGCATCGATCCACGTGAAGTCTTTGTCGGTGCAAAGACCTGGGATCAGACGCAGCCCGGAGGCGCCAAAGAGGATAAGCAGGGCAAAAGATGCAACAAACAGTTGCGGAGGCGTAATCTTTTGCCAGATGGTCAGACGAGTTCCCTGAGAGAGATCCCATCTGGACCATGCGGTGCGACGGTACATATATGCTCGTACTGCGGGCCTGAGAATTCGGCGCGACAGGTGTACAGTCACCTGCCATACCGAGATCGCAAAATTGTGCCCATTTGGATGGGAAAAGGAAAGTGAATGCCACAGAATGCGAGGTTTTTTTTGAACGGGGGCCGATGATGTCAGGAAAACCCATCGATTCCACAGCCGCTCATTACTGTCATGCCTCGCGGAAATTGCTATGATTTCGCTCAGATTTGCGGCGTTGATGTCCGTTTTTGAACAGGAAAGTGTCGCCCTATGTCGCTCAGTCTGCCTGAGGAAATTTTTCAGCAACTTCAGTCTCTGCGACTGATCGATCCTCACACGCACATCAATCCGCATCAGCCCGCTTCCCGATGCCTTGCCGATATTCTGGGCTATCACTACTACACCGAACTGGCTCATTCGGCCGGGCTGGCGAAGTCACAAATTGAAGAGCCGGGTCTGGATTCCCGGGAAAAAGTCCGACGACTGGTGCCGTGGCTGGCCACCATCGAAAACACGGCGCAGTACAGCTGGCTGCTGGAGATGTGTCGCGAGTTCTTCGGTTTTCAGGAAGAACGGATCACCCCGTCCAACTGGGAGTCTCTATACGAGTCTTCGAAAACCCGTATGGCCCAGCCTGACTGGGAGCAGCACGTGTTGAACCAGTCCGGGCTGGATCAGGTCTACCTGACTAACGATTTCGATGACCCTCTGGAGGGCTTTGATCGAAACTTTTACGTTCCCTGTCTGCGCACCGATGACCTTGTTTTTCATCTCTGCAGGCCAGCTGTGCGGGAGCGACTGACGAAGGCGACGGGGGCGTCACCAGGATCCGCCCGTGCCTTGAAAGATGCGATCGGTCTGCTGTTTCAGCACTTCAAAAATCGGAATGCACGTGCCTGTGCGATTTCTCTGCCACCGGACTTTTCGCCGCAGCCGGTTAGTGAGGCAGTCGCAGATCCCCTTGTTGCCCGGGCGTTCGCCGGTGCGGACCTGACTGCGGACGAACTGGTCAGTCTCAGCCGGTTTGTCTTCTGGACGCTGGCGGAATTCTGCGATCAGTTTCAGTTCCCGTTCGATCTCATGATCGGTGTGAATCGCAGGGTTTGCGAAAATGGCGTATTTCAGGGACAGGATCTGTTTGATTCAAGGGTTTCCCTGATTCAGTACAAAACACTGCTGAATGCGTTTCCCCGCGTCCTGTTTCCCATTTCTGTCCTTGCGGAAACAAGTAATCAGGAACTGGTCAGCTACGCCTGGATCTTTCCCAACGTCATCACATCCGGACACTGGTGGTATTCCAACATTCCAGTCTTTATTGAACGGGACACAAAAGCGCGGCTGCAGGCTGTACCGTCGACAAAACAGATTGGATACTACAGCGACATGTACAAGCTGGAATTTGCCCTGCCAAAATTCGCAATGTACCGACGTATCCTGGCAAAGGTGCTGGCAGAAGACTTTGTGATTGGGCGACGATGGGGTGTCGAACGGGCATTGGAACTGGGCCGGCAGGTCCTTCGTGGTAACGTGGAAACGATTTTTGGCGGCAGTGATGCCTGATTCCAGCAATCGGAACCCGAAGTTTTCCCTGATGACAGCGTGGGATTCAAGATTCGGTTGGACCGCACAAGCAGTCAATGCTGGCGGGATCGGGTAAGTTCTGTTCCGGATTTTTGCGGGATTTTGGGGCTAGGGCACTATGGCACGCATCGTTTTACTGACGGAACCAGAATCCGTTACTTTCGAAATAAAAAAGTCCCCGTTTATCATGGGCAGGCAGCCAGATTGTGATCTGCAGGTCGATTCCGGGCAGGTCTCGAGGACGCATGCTCAGATTATCATCCGGGGAGATACCTTTCTGCTGGAAGATCTCAAGAGCGGAAATGGGACCTTTCTGAACGGAAAACCTCTGGAGAAAGGCCAGGTATGCCCAATTCCCCTGCAGGACGGTGACCGCATTAAGCTGGGGCCCATCAAACTCCGCTTTGAACTGGTGGCTTCCCCAAAAGGAAGCGAATCTGAAGACGCGGGTGTTGCGTTCAGCGACAACAATTCCTCGACCATTATGGGCAGTGCGGCTGCCCGGGGGTTCGGACTGTTTGAAGTTCGTCCGGAAGAAAAGCTGAAGGGAATCCTGAAGATCAATCAGGCCCTTGCCGGACAGGTGGAGCTCTCAAAAATCGCTCCCCTGATTCTCGATACTCTGTTCGATATCTTTCCGCAGGCCGACCGCGGCACAATTCTGGTGAAAATGGGAACCAGTGAGCGATTGGTTCCCATCGCTCAGAAACAACGTGCGGACGGCAATGACGAATCCGTTCGACTCAGCAGAACCATCATCATGAAGGTCCTGGAGGACCGCACCGGAATTCTCTCCGCAGATGCCGTAAACGATGCGCGATTCAATGCCAGTGAATCAATCAGCAATCTGGAACTGCGTTCCATGATGTGCGTGCCACTGCTGGATCTTTCAGGGAAACCCTTTGGCATCATCAATCTTGATACACAGAATCCCATGAAGCTGTTTACTGAAGGAGATCTGGAACTGCTGCTGGCAGTGGCAAGTCAGGCCGCTAATTCGTACGAAAATGTGCGTCTGCTGAAAAGTTACCTCGACAAGCAGAAGCAGGACGAAGAAATGCGGATTGCCATGCATGTCCAGAAAGCTCTGCTGCCGGAAAGCCTCCCAGCCGTACCCGGGTACAGCTTTTATGCGTCCTATGATGCCGCTCAGGCGGTGGGGGGAGACTACTTCGACTGCTTCCTGACCGGCAGCAATAAAATCTGTATCTCGTTCGGTGATGTGGCCGGAAAAGGAGTCCCGGGTGCTCTGATCATGTCCCGTATCTCCAGCGTCGTGCAAAATACCCTGAGCTTTACCGATGACGTCGCCGTTGCCATCGATCGCATCAATCGCCACATGTGCCACAATATGGCTGCTGGTCGTTTTGTCACCTACACTCTGGGGGTAATTGATCTGTCGACCAACAGAATTTCTCTGGCGAACGCTGGTCATTATGCTCTACTGATTCGCAAAACCAATGGAGAACTGGAACTCTTCGGCTCGGAAGCAGTCGGCATCCCGCTGGGAATCATGGATGACTACGCCTACGAAGTTGTTGAACGCGAAATTGCGCCCGGCGAGCTGTTTCTGCTGCGGACCGATGGCGTCGACGAAGCCATGGCGCCCGACAACAGCCTGTATTCCACAGAGAAGGTTCTGGATTTCATGAAAAACGGATCGACAAATCCCGAAGAGCTTGGGAAGTCTCTGCTGGCCGATGTGCGACGACACGCCAACGGCAGGCCTCAGAATGATGACATCGCGATCATGACATTCGGAAGACTCATGGAATAAAAACCGACTGTCTTCTGCATCTGTCACAAAACCCATGTCGCCTCTGTCAGGGGTTTTCCTGCCGCACAGACCTCGGCCTCTACTTGTCTGACCTTCCCGACTTTTCATCAAAACGACGATAAATCGGCAGATGCCGATAA
This sequence comes from uncultured Planctomycetaceae bacterium, assembly GCA_903871805.1. GTDB lineage: Bacteria > Planctomycetota > Planctomycetia > Planctomycetales > Planctomycetaceae > SXXK01. The sequence continues at coordinate 26,212 of CAIQIE010000010.1, forward strand.
TAGATTTCCAGCGTCATGATACTGAGTGCCGTCTGGTAAATTCTGCCGCCGCTGTCGCCATGCGGATCCGTCACGTTCCAGCTGCCGGCTCCGGGGCCATCCTGCACCTGGGTCGACACAAGCTGGTTACGCATGCGCAGGTTCCACTGATCCCACAATTCACCGCCCCAGTGGTGAAGAACCTGCGACGCATAATAGTTGTAATAAATGTTCTCGCGACTTGGTCCCACCTTTGAAAGGTGTTCCACGCCAGCCTTCAGCTCTGGCCGGTCACGCTGCCAGCCAAGATACATCTGACAAAGCAGCCCGACTGCCGTCATCGTATCTGTCGGTCCCCCCCGCGCTACGTAGCTGTACATCGACCCATTGTTGACGGACGCAGACTTCAGGAATTCCCGCGCACCCCGAAAGGTATCACCATCCACCGAAATTCGACAGGTTTTTGCGCTTTGCAGGGCCATGATCTGCCAACCCGTTACCGATGTATCTCCGGGTTCATTCGGTCGATAACGCCAGCCTCCACCCTGATGATCCTGGGCCTTTTCTATGAATTTGATCGCACCCGTTGCTGCCCGCCGCAGCACACGGTCTCCCGGTTCCATGGCAGATGCCTCACACAGACAAATGGTTGCCAAACCCTGAACGTACATGCCAGAGTTGCCCTGTGCTGTTCCGCGAAGATCGAGGCCCGAGGATGTCTGCTCGGCTTTGCTGATCAGATAGGTCAGACCTTTATTGACGGTCTCTTGAAACTGGCCTTTGCTTCTGTGTGTATGACCGCCTCCAAGAAATGTCAGCATCGCCATCGAAGTGGCACCCATTGTTGTGGCCTGCAACGATCCCCTCTGCCCGGCTTCTCCCACTTCCGCAAAATTCCATGAACCGTCTGGCTGCTGGATCTTCTGCAGCCATGTCAGTCCAAAGTTGACAGCCCGCTCACTTTCCGCGTTTCCACCATATTTTCTGACGGCCGCCTGTCTGCCGGCTTCGGATCGTCCGCCAAAGTCCCCCTTGATAAAGGGGATTTCCGGAACTTCCGTCAGATCTTCAAGCGGTAGCGTGACATCCTTGATGTCCTGAGATTCCATCTGCATCCGGTGCACTCCGTTGTCCAGTTCCGCCAGCATTTGCTGCATGGTGCTGTCCACGTGCAGGTCCTGCAGTGAATCCGGCTGCACTATTTCTACCAGCTCTTCGGGACGAATTGAGTCGTCTGCTGGTTCGACAGGGACTCCCAGTAATGTCAGAAGATCCCCCTGAACACTGGCAGGCATCAGCCACGCTGCGAGCAAAAGTCCCAGCATCACATGCATCAGAATACTGATCAGCACGATCACAATTTCCTGACGTCGCTTCTTTAAACCCGCAGGAAGCCGCGTCCGCAGAAACAGTCTGAATTGCTGCAGTCGCTGAGTCAGTGCAATTGCCCATGCCGGTGGTCGAGACCTGCGACGACGTGTTTGTGACTGAACCCGCTGCAGGACTGACGACGAAACCGCCGACGTTTCGGAGTTTGAGTCCAGAGCCCGCCGGCCAACCTGCGCCCCACTGCGGGGTGAATCTGTCGATTCTTCCGAGATACGTTTCTGATGGGGTAACTTCGGCGATTCGTCAGACATCTGAAGTCCATTGAAAACCAGAGAGAACTGGCTGAAACCAAGGACTGAAGGACGGGAGAAACAGTGATGACAGAGACAACTTTACGAGCTGTTTTTTTTGAGAACGATGGTGGACTACTTTGACCTCAGTTGCCGTCCGAAGCATCGGAGGCACATCGCTGCGGCAAACAGATTCTACCGGCAGCTGGCCAGCATTTGGTACTTAATTAAAACCGCAAAAGGTGAATCGAGCAAGGATGATGGCCCGGGTTGACGAAATTCACCGGAAAACCTGACAGAAAATGCCCCCTGAAGATCGGCAAAGTTCCACATGTCAGCAAGCCGAATACAGTCTGAGCATCAGCTTCCTGCCTCGACCGTTGATCTCTTCAGTCGCTCTGTTTCTGCTGTGACGCCCATTCCGTAAGCGCTTCCCGATTGATTTTGACGTTGTGCCGCGTATCCACCGGAAATGAGGAATAAAACAGGACACGTTGAATGGTCGCGGTCAATTCGTTTTTCCTGCCCAATTCCAGAAGCTCACCACTCAGTTTCCGTCTTTCAGCGGCTGATTTCGGGAAACACCCCTGCTCTGGTTCGACAATGATCACGGGCCGTTGTCGTCCTGTCGGCCCCAATCCTGCGAGTGCCGAACGATACACCGCCGGATGCTGATCAAAGATCGCCTCGCAGCAAACTGAATACATCGGACCCTGCTCTGATGTCACAATGTGCGCTTTGCGACCACAAAACCAGAGCTGTCGCGTGGTATCCAGATACCCGACATCCCCCATGCGATGCCAGAAGGTCTCTCCATCCGAAATTTTTGCCAACGCGGTCGCTCGTGGATTGCGGAAGTACTGTCGCGTCGCCACAGGTCCACGCACGATGATTTCGCCAATCTGTCCGGTGGGCAATGGCGTCGCAGCACTGATGTCCGCAATCGCTTCATCGCTGGCCGCAATAATTCGAACCTCAATACCGGGAAATACTCGTCCCACACAGGTGCCCATTCCCATAGCCGTTTGCTGCGCGGTCCGGGAGAGCACTTCACGACCACCAATCGATGCTACCGGCAGGCACTCGGTTGCTCCGTAAGGTGTATAAACATCGGCCTGCGAAGAGAGTGCTGATGTCATTCTGCCCAGCACATGCAGTGGGACAGGTGCTCCCGCTGAAAGTATGCGTTTCAGGTTCGTCAGTGTCAGACTCTGATCTTCGCAGTACCGCCCCACCCTGTTCCACATCGCCGGAGATCCGTAAGCCTGAGTCACGTGATGTTCCCGGATCGCCCTCAGAATCTTCTCCGGATCGACTGTAGCCGGTCGCGTCGGGTCCATCTCCGGAATCACCGTCGTGACCTGCATGGCCAGATTGAACAGCGAAAACAGGGGAAAGCCAGGAAGGTCCGTTTCACCAGGAGCAATTCCATAGTGGTCGCGAATCAGGTCCACCTGAGCATTGAACATTCCGTGTTCAAAGACCACCCCTTTCGGCGTGCCCGTGCTGCCACTGGTAAAGATGATGGCGGCGTCGTCGCTGGCACGAGTTTCCGGAAATTCCTGCGGGATGTTTCGTCCGCTTTCCAGCAGTGTCTGATATGTTCGGCATCCCAGGGTTAGTCGGCGAGGTCGAACAATCACATTAAAGCGAGCGGATCGGTAGCGCCAGGGCATGATTCGACGAATCAGATGCACCTGCGGAATCGCCACAAAACCATCCGGTACCACGTCATCCAGACATTTTAGAATACTGCGTTTGCCCATACCCGGGTCAACCAGAACACACACTGCACCCGCCCGAAATATCCCGAAGGTCAGGGCAATGAATTCAATCGAAGGACGCACCATCAACACCAGACGATGGCCCGGACGCACGCCCAGCTGTTTCAAACCGGCCGCTATCGCATCCACTTCCCTGTCCAGTTCCGCGAACGATATCTGAGTCCATGCTGTGCGACCACAGGGGTCGTGCGCCTCGGGGGCCACAATCGCCTTCTGGTCCGGAACGAGACGTGCTGAATCCCGAAGTCGATCGGCGATATTGTGAACGATGCTACCCGTCACTGGATTTTACCCTGAGTGGCTTTGGGATCCTGACTTGAGGGCCTTGCAGGCCTCGCCAGGATTATAACGTCCGTCGCCGTCCTGTCGTCGTTGCCTGACCAGTGTTTGCTGGATTGGGATAGGCTTCGATTCCAGACATGCCGTCTGTCTGGAAGGCCCCTGACGAAGGATCAAATCGCCGTGGATCAGAGGAATTCAAACCCCTTGTTGCGTTGCAGCTTGTTGTGCTCCAGAGTTGCGTTACTGACCTGCCTGCTCTTGTGACCGCACGGCGGGTTGCCGGGGCCGAGCATGCCCCCTCGACATCTCTGGTGCTGTAAGGCTCGGTTCCAGAGCATGATGGAAACGCGTTCGCCGCGCCGCTCGCACTGCTGGCAGCAACTGACCTGCGACAATTCCAACCGCAGTAATGTCCAGAGACGCTTCGATGAGTGTAAATCTTCGAATGCCTGCCCGTGCCGCCTTGTGATGCTGACACCATTCCAACATCATCTCACCCACCCTTGTGATCCCGGACACAAGAACGTTGCCGGTTCTCAGAACCCTGGCAACAGCAGGAAGACGAACGACGCGACGACATGGGGACATCAGGCATGTGCCATCACACGTTGAGCACATGGACGACCGCGTTCTCGATTAAAGAGAGCTTGCATATCAATAGGGATTGCACGGCACTGATGCCCTTCGATCTGGCGCGTGACAACAGTCGGTGCAGGAATCATGTCCGGAGGATTGTGCGGGCTATGGTTAAACGGCTGAGCCACCTCTATTGCCTGCCGTCAATGCCTGCGGAAAGGGACCCTGAGCAGTGTCACTTAACGCTCCAGGTGGTGTCCATGCGCCGTCTGCAGGCGTACCGCAGGTTGCTTCCGTACCGTAAACTGAGCAGTCTGTCTGCGAGCCTTCCGATTGCACAGTCTGGCCGTGTTCTGCTGATTCCTGAGGGCTCTGCGTTTTCCCGCCGTAAACCAGCGGTTATTGCCGAAAGCCGGAAAAGTTCAGGTCGGGATTTGACGATTTCCTGAAAGACGTATCGGTTTCTTCTCCGGTCAGGGCATGTTGCAGGGCGGGAAGAAATCAACGCGGAGCCGTTTGCATCCCTCTGGGGGATGCGCGTTTCAGTGCTTTCTGCCAGCCCCTTGATCCGGACGTTTTTGATCCCCTTCGCATTTGAATTTTTCCAGCTGACTTCTTTGTTCCGGAAGGGAATCCGGCCGGCTTTTCGACAGAGTTTCGGAATCTTCCGACTCCGTCAGCTCCCTTTCCGAGCGGTGTGTCTGCAATCGAAGGACTCGGCAGGCCCGTGTTTCCGTCAAGGTTCCCACGAAATGTCGATTGGCCGTCCTTCCAGTGGTGCTCGTCATCACAACGCCGCAGCCTTTCTTGCCATCAGCGCCTCCGCGTTTATCGCCTTCTCCTGCTTTGATCCGGTCCCTGCAGGCGAAGAACCGCCTCAGCTACGGACTCCGCGCGAGGCCGAGATCGCGGTGCCGGTTCCACCTGAGGCCGCAGATATTGCTGCAGGAGAACGAAAAAACGTGATGGGACAGGAGACTCCTGTCGTGTCAGCCGGCAGTCTGGCTTTGTCAGAGCAGGAAACCGCGATTTTCTGCCTCCTGATGCTGGAAGATGGTGCCCGATTTCTCAGGAATCTGAACAGTTACTCCGCTGTCTTCCACAAGCAGGAACGCATCGGCGGCGATCTGAGTGATCTTCATCAGATTGATTTGAAGGTTCGTCACTCACCGGCGTTCGGCGTCTATATGAAATGGCGTAATGGAGATAAAGGCCGCCAGGTGCTGTTCAACTCCGAGGAAGAAGACAAACGCATGGTTGTAAAACTGGGCGGTCTGAAAGGTAAGTTTTTGCCGGCTGTGAAACTGGATCCGGAAGGCTCCCAGGCCATGGCAGAGGCACGCTATCCCGTGACAAAAGTCGGTTTGCTGGCAATGGCGGAACGGATTATTGAATTGCGTCGTGAAGAAATAAACCGGGATATCGCTGTGACGTGCCGGAGACTCGCGAATCAGCACGTTGACGAGCGGTCCTGCTACTGCTTTCTTTTCGAATACGCTTCACGTGACATCAGCCCGGTCTATCGCAAAAGCCTCGTGATGATCGACACTCGGTATCATGTCCCAATGAGAGTGCTGAACCATACATGGACAAACGATGAGGATGGCCTGACTGCTGAGCAGATCGACGAGAACACTTTGATCGAACACTATTCCTTCTCTGACATCAATTTCGCAAAGGAATATGTGGCCGAGGATTTCAGCCGTGATAATCCGCTCTATCGGATGTGATCTGATCGCTCACCGATCCAGTTTCTGACCGCCGGAAACACAACCACCGCCCGTTTTCGGGACCGGCGGTGGTTCAATCCCGGCAGGGGAAACTCAACCGTTCCAGCCGCACTGACTGGCTTCGTGGGCAAAGGGAACTCCAGGGCCGTGCGCTGCTGCGGTTTTTGTCTGACAAGTGTGGCCCGGGAACAACAAGCCTTTCGCCCACATCTCTACCGCTTGCTCCCATCCTTGCAGCAAGAGTTGCATGCATTCGATATCGCGGTTCCGCTGCGGGAACGCCAGTTCCCCGGACCGGTGATATCTTCCTGCCGTGGCCTGAGGGGTTTGCAGGCAGTACTCCGAACCCACTGGCGGAATCCCATGCCTCGCGAGGATCCAGGTCAGGCTGCATTTCGGCGACTGGGCACTGACGGCAACTGCGGTTGCGACTGATGCCATGCCAGAATGCCCTGCAGCTTCGCCGCGTTCTCTGCGTCGCCCACAGCTTTCAGGATTCCTGCCGCGATCGGGCAGGTGAATCGATTCAGCAGCGGTCGCAACCACCCCGTGATTTCCACTCGCTGGCTTGCCGGAACCTTTTCAAAGCCCATACCCGTCTTGAATTGGTCCAGTGACTGCAGGTCCGACTGAATCGACTCGTAGCCATAGCACACCTGGGAAATGTCTTCGGACCTCAGACGCTCAGAGAGAAATCGAAACAGGAGTGCGTTGTTCGGAAAAGACTCCAGATGCTTCAGTGAGGATCGCACAATCACGAGATTGGCGACATCCCCCATCGTGAAGGAAATCAAGTAGGCAGCAAGATCACTTCCGACAAAGGAGGCCCATGCCTCGGCACCCTCGGTCTTCGCTGCCTCTTCATAATAGCGAGTCCACCAGGCCGCCAGATTTCCCGGAACCCGGCGCCCCTGACGAATCAGCGTATCGGCATTCAACGGGATTGCCCGCTCTCGCAGCGTTTCAAACCCCACGCGCTCCACATGGCAGGCTTCAAGCCCGCGACGAACCTGGGTGCGGGTCCGGCTTCGCAGAGCCGGAAAGTCATAGTCCTTGCGGGAACACAGGACACGAAAACTTTCAACCCCCTGACCCGGCGGGCACCCAAAACGCGCAATCAGCCCATCACGTCCCAGAATCTCCGGTAATACAACCTTCGTGGCGTCGATGCTCTGATCAAACGGGAATGACGAATAAACACCACGCTGCGAGTTGAACCAGTAAAGTCCCCCGGATTGACGCACCGTATGCCCGATTCGCGAAAGAAAATCCGCAAAATGTCCCGGACTGACTGACATGGACCATGCTTTCCGACAGAATTCTTAAGGGACACACCGCTGCCAACACTGACTGCGGTGTGTCCGACGCTTCTTCTGCAGTTTATGCCGGTTCCGAAATTGACCTCAAGACCGGTTCCTGTCGCCGGACAACGAATGCCTTGTGACAGCAACGATTCCGCGGGAAATTGCCGCAGCAACCCCTCGCTGGCTCAGGCGGCCTGAACCGCTCGCCGACGCATTTCGCCTGATGGAACCCAACCCAACGGCAATTCCGCACACAGCGGAACCAACTTGATTAAACAGTGGCGATAGTGGTGAGTCTGGGTTGAGTGGCGAAAACAGGGCGAGGCGTGGCCCGGCCCTGGTTAAGCACCACAACTACTTCGCCGAAATTTCCTGAAGCACACTCCGGTAGACTGACCGCGCAAAGTCATAAGCCGCCGCCGCTTCCTCGCGTTCCCCGGGACGAATGTTATTTTTTTTGGCGTCCCAGCAGACATCCACCGCCTTCAGACACCACTCCGCACTGCGACGATTGGCCCGGATTGGGTTGTTGTTGACATGGACGAAAACCGGGTTCGTATGCACCGATGGCAGAATACGCACCGCAACCCAGGAAGACTGCGTCAACTCAATCGGAATCTGAAACGACTCGATATGTCCGTCAGCCACCAGCTCTTTCTTTGCGGCCACTTCGCCATTCACAATGATCTCAACGGGTACGCTGCGAGTTTCCCCGATGCGACACCGTTCCAGATGCCAGTAAGGCTTGTCGTCCAGACGACGCTGTCGAATGGATTCTGTGAATTCCGTGGGCTTTTCTTCCAGTAATGCTGCTGCATCAAATGTCACGTTGACAGTTTGCGATGTCGGAATATCAAGTCGGCTAACGCCGGTCTCACTGCGTTCGCCAACACCCCGGCCGTTGACCTGAAAGTCCAGGATATGACTCAGGCCATCTCCACAGTAGCTGCGGCCATCCCGCAGTCCCTCAACCCACGCGTCGTATGTCAGTTCTTTCATATCCTTCAATCCGACATAGATCCGGCCAAGGCCGACTCGATCCCCGTAAATGCAGGGGAAGTCAGTCTCACCGCTGATGCGTGTTGTCATGCCGCAGTTCAGGGTGTGATACCAGACGTTCAGTTCCCAGATGGCAGGCGTGTCGACGGCAGAAATAAAATCACACACGTCATGCGTTGCTGTGACGACGAATTCATTGGCACCAATTCCATCGAATCGGGGCATAGCGTAGTCTGGAAGAACGGATGCTGCTCGGCCCTGCCATCCTTGAGGTGCTCCTCCCCAGGGTTGTCCATGGAATTCACGCTGGCCGTCTGGCATCACATCCGGTAATGCCAACCCCCAGCCACTGTGGCTGTATCCCACAACGCCTCCCTGCTCACGCCCCCATCGCAGCACAGGCAGAGTCCAGCTGGGCCACTGTTCCAGTCGAGTTGTGCCAGGGTAGTCATCTTCCGTCAGCTTCAGAAGACACAGATGTCCGGCATGAGACGAGGGAAAACCACTGACCTCAATGTCATAACGCATCAATGAGCCATTCCTTGAAAGCTGAGAAACACCGCCTTCAAAGAACTGCTTTTGCGTGTACCAGCAGGGCCCCCAGCTCAGCACACATCCGACGTTCAGGTCTTCACCCAGAATATGCCGCATCATGTCCTCCGGACCAACTCCTTCCGTTGGGCTGTCGTAATGCGCACATCCGGCCGCATGGACATGATGGTCACCCGAGTACCAGCCGTGCTTCGCAATATGAATCCAGCGCTTGAGCCGGAAGGACACACTGTGCTCGGCAACATCCGGGACCGTGACCGGGATCGACTGGGGCAAATACTCGGGCCCCCGATTGACGAGAAAGGTGTAGTCTCCGGGAGGCAACATCACAAACTCGCCGTCTGCCCGATAGACCTGCTCGTGAAAAAAGAAATCCGGAGCCAGACGACGCGATGGCAGGGGATAAATACGGCCCTGTGTGTCCCTGATGATAAAATTGGCTGTCGTCGGCAGTTCGTCCACATCCTGAATCTTCAGACTCACCTTCACCGCGGATCGACAATTGAACAAAACGGGAATCCCGCTGCGAAAGCCGAGGTCCTGCGTTCCCGCTCCGATGTGAAAAGACAGGACCGCTTCTCGCTGACCCGCATCCCGGCTGTACAGCAGAACCACCTGGTACTCCACCAGCAGGCCTGACAGCGTGGGTTTTAAGGGCTCGCGACGCAGGACCGAGATGTCCAGAAAGCGGTCTCCAATGGATTCCGGATTGACCAGCTTTTCTTTCGTCCGCGGCTCCTCTCTGGATCCCTTTCCCTGCTGATACACGGGAAGTGCGTTCGGACTTTCCAGCTGCAGCGGAGGATTGATTCCGGCCTCATTGTGTACCTTGACCAGAAATGCACGCCACCCCTGCTGCATGAGTTCCTTCTTGACGGCACCCTCCTGAACTTTGACTCGACTTTCTGGATTGATGTTAATGAATGCCAGACAGTGCGGGTCCAGAATCTGCTGGATCGCCACAACGGCTTTCCTGTCGTCCTCCAGCCGCGTGGCCTGTTCATACTGCTCAAGAACCTGCGGTGGAAGCGGTGATCCCGCGTAACTGAGGGCCTCAATCAAACGTCGCGTTGCCGCGACAAACGGCTGACGCTCGACCTCAGCAATGACAGGCACCTCCTGCGCCTGACCATGTCCCGCCAGCAGGGCCATGAGCATGAACAGAACACGACCATACGGATTCCATGTGGCTTCAAAAATTCTACGCATGTATCTGTACTCCCGACAAGCCCCGCCTCTGGCAACACTCAACTCCGACAGCAGGAATTATTGTTGCGGGAAATGAGGACAACGTCGAGCGAGTCCGATGGGGGGCGGCCACGGACGCGATGCCGACAAAAAGAATCGGGGGGCCAAAAGCACGAGGCACCAGTCAGCTCGTGTTGTCAATACTAACCCGCAGCGCCAGCAAGGACATGGGTTCTGTGAAGCACCTCGCTGGCGTTTTTTTAAGCGGCGTTCTTTCTTTGCGGGGGACGTGACAGACGCCTATAATCTGAGTTGGTCACATGTCGAGCCCTCAGCGTAAACGCTGGGTGTTTTTGTTGATCACGCAGCAGGGAAAACAGGGTCAGGTCTTGTTTCTTCACCGGGCAGGACAGACCGGCGCGCCAAGCCGACGGAAAATCGCGGCTGGAAAACGCAAACTCTACGTGTTTGACCCTTTGCGTTTTTGCGTGACCAACACATCCTCACGCAAAGGCGCAAAGACGCAAAGAAAACGAGGAAGCAGGCAAGACAATGTCAGGTCTTGTTTCTTCACCGGGCAGGACAGACCGGCGCGCGTTTCAGCCCGCCAAGCCGGTGGAAAATCGCCGCTGTAAAACACAACCTCTACGTGTTTGACCCTTTGTGTCTTTGCGTCTTTGCGTGACCAACACATCCTCACGCAAAGGCGCAAAGACGCAAAGAAAACGAGGATGCAGGGTTAGGGGTGTCAGGTCGCATTTGGTCA
>CAIQIE010000011.1 GCA_903871805.1 uncultured Planctomycetaceae bacterium
GCAACGCGACGGCATGCGTGAGCCTTGTGAATCGACGCCCGGTCGACTCAAGTTCCTCTGAAAAAACAACTTGCGACATTCCACGATAGATGGCTGGCCCCGGTTTTCTCCGGCCCCGGTTTTCTCCGGCCCCGGTTTTCTCCGGCCCCGGTTTTCTCCGGCCCCGGTTTTCTCCTGGAACCAAATCCAAGGACGCATTAGCGGTTCTGGTGTTTGGACAGACGGTCACGGTGCAGAGCAAAGGCACCGACGGGTGCGGACGAGCGCTGGGGGGCGATTTCAGTGTGTGTGTTTGGGTGGGGTCACCACCTACTGAAGTACCATTGAACAGGCCGCACCCGACGTCGCCGACAGGTTCGATTCCAGCGGGGCGATCTGCTGTTCGCATAGCGGGGGGCAGGATTCGCCAGGTGTGCACCGTCAACCGGTCGCGTCGGACAAGACCACTACCATTCGTTTCCCAAGTGCCTCCGCGTAGCGTTCCAATGTCATCAGTGTGGGGTTGGCATCCTCGTTGTTTTCCAGCCTCGACAGAGCCGCGCGGTCAATCCCTGTGCGTTCGTAGATGTCGGCAAGGCTCAGTCCGAGTCGCTGTCGCTCGGCTCGAAGTGCGCCAAGAACCTGACGTATCGGAGTGCCTTCGTGCGACAAAAGTGCAAACTGACGTGCGGCACGGACCTGGATATCCGGCAACTCTTGTTCAATTTCCCGCCTGATGTCTTCGTGTCGCTTCAATTCCTCCGGCGTTGACCTGCGGAAAATCCGTTTGCCTCGGCTGGGCTTCATCTCACACCTCGACTTCATACGCTGTGACTGGAAAAATCGTGAAATCATCGACTTTTTCGTAGACCACCAGAATGTACCGCCCATCAGGCGTAAATCCGAATACAATTGGCAGTCCTGAAGATCGGCTCAGATCTTTGCCGGTTGGGTTAAAAAGAACTTCCTCGACTTCGTCAATTGTGATTCCATGCTCCAAAATATGCTCGACGTTTCCTCCGGGCCCATCATCCCAAATGATCTCGAAATATGGCATACAGCAGTCCTTCCCGGTGTTGCTTTATGATACAACACTTGGGGGATTCATGCCAGATCAAAATTCGCATTGAAACGTGTCGAAGGCGGTGACTGCAGATACTCCGGCGACTGTCGGGTTCGCGGACTTGGTGCAGCGGCTATGACAAAGAAAAACGACGATTTTTCTCGATTTTGCAAGCATCCGATATCGCAGAGGTGTTTCCGGAATCAAAATGCCTCTGCGTGAATTTCGAGGTCCGTGGCGTTCGCTCCAATTTTTTTGACGGCATCAGCCGTCAAAAAAATAGAGCAGTAGATGGGAGAAAGTTGAGAGTCGCAGACTCGAAGCTTTCTCCCGTCTGCTGCGGTCTACTCTCCACTTCTTACTCTCTAAAGCGCTCCGACTGGCCCGTCTCATAGCCTTCGCGTTTGAGAAGCTTGCTCATCAAAAGTCCCTCGATTTTGCAGACTAGGTCTGCCAGGGATCCGAAAATCTCGCCCGTCGGGCAACGTGCATTTGCGTTGGCCACATCGATCCTCAAGACCCCGCCTGCCTTTCAGTCGCAACGCGACGTCATGCAAAAGCCTCGGATGCCAATCCGAGGTCACAACGCGGAACAAATTCACAAAGTCGCAACGCGACGGCATGCGTGAGCCTTTTGACTCGACGCATCGTCGACTCAAGTTCATCTGAAACACAACTTATGGCATTCCGCAATAGATGGCTGGCGTCGGTTTTCGGCCGCAGGTGCCGTCGCGTGCGGCAGTAACTCCACCGTTGCTCATCCCATCGTGCTCGTGCTCAGCGAAGCGGTGCTTTTGCTCGAACATTCTCGTCGTCCTCTTCGATCATCCAGAACACGCCTGCCGTTGCTTCGCAACTCCAACGTGGCCTTTGGACAGGTTCCTCGGACTGGCGTCCGAGGCTTTTGCATGGCATTGCTTCGCAATTCAGTCCCAACGTGACCCCGCCTGCCTTTCAGTCGCAACGCGACGCCATGCAAAAGCCTCGGATGCCAATCCGAGGTCACAACGCGGAACAAATTCACAAAGTCGCAACGCGACGGCATGCGTGAGTCTTGTGAATCGACGCCCGGTCGACTCAAGTTCCTCTGAAAAAACAACTTGCGATATTCCACGATAGATGGCTGGCCCCGGTTTTACGCCGGTTTTGTTGGAACAAGTTGGTGGGGCGAGTGATCCGGACGGTGGCCACTGGCGCGCACGTGACCTGTGCGGACGCAGAAACTTGTCAACTGACCTTCACCGTTTGAAAATCCTCCACCACTCTCACACCACCA
>CAIQIE010000012.1 GCA_903871805.1 uncultured Planctomycetaceae bacterium
TACCCCCCCCATCGCTGTTTCTCGTGCTCGTGCACCGTCCGCTGCAGCGGACGGTGCTCGTGCTCGTAATCGAAAAACAATCCTGGCCCAACACTTTAGATGATTTCGTGTGTCCGTGTCCGTGTCTCCGTGTCCGAGCACGAGTACGAGTACGAGTACGAGTACGAGTACGATTCTAATTCCAACTGCCGCCGCACAACGTTCGAGAACACTGCATTTCAGATACGGTCCCGGGGCGGCTGGCACCGACGCAACTGCCGAACGCAGCTGCCGGGGACACACCATCTGCACCTCGTCGATTGCCCGACTATCGAGTGTCCCAAAAACACACCACGCCGACTCAACCAGCAGAGCTGGGCAAGTCGCCACAAGCGTCAGCATCCACACTCGCACTGATTACAAGTTGCTGTGTCCCCGGCGGGTTTGAGCATTGAACGAAAAGCATTAGCTGCCGAACGCAGCTGCCGGGGACACACCATCTGCGCCCCGTCGATTGCCCGACTATCGAGTGTCCCAAAAACACACCACACCGACTCAACCAGCAGAGCTGGGCAAGTCGCCACAAGCGTCAGTATCCACACTCGCACTGATTACAAGTTGCTGTGTCCCCGGCGGGTTTGAGTGTCCCCGGCGGGTTTGAGCATTGAACGAAAGGGCGGACGGCACACGGAGGGTGCCAGCGACTTTGAAGGAAAGTGACTGCCATTGGGGCAGCAAGCGAGGTGAGGACTTGAGTACAAAAACGAGATTTCCCGGGGGAGGTCGAAAATTACCTGCGTGATGGATGGGGGAAAGGCGGAAATTTCCGACGGAAATTCGCTCTTGACCTGTTTTGCCGATTTCTTCTAATCTTCAATCCACTCGGACTGTGGTTCCTGCAGTTCAGATCTCCTCTCATTCTCTCCTCTCCCGTTCGCCGGTTTCCTCTCGCTCTTGTTTGGTTGTCAGCAGGAACGCGTTTTCTGTCAGCCAAAGAAAAAGTTCTGCGAAGCCGCGCATTCATCATCCCGCCTGTTGCTGGTTCCCGGCGACATCTCGGAGAATCTCAAATGTCCCGTCTGCTCAATCTTGCGGTTTGTCTGTTTGTTGTGACGTCTGCCAGTGGCTGCTGCCTGATGGGCTGTGGTGGCGGATATTCTCCTTACGGCGGCGGTTGCTCACCGTGCCAGACCGGGGCCTGCGGTGCTGCAGCTCCTGGATATCCTTCGGCCGGGATGTACAACCCAAACATTCCTGCAACAGCGTATGCTGCTCCTGTGAATGGTGCTTATGGTCCGCAGATGGTTCAGGTTGATCAGCTGCGAACCTTCTAAGACACAGCCCAATGTGCTGTTGCGTTTCCCTGTGCGTAGAGCGATTTCCGGATTGATTGCACAAGCATCCTTCCGGAAATAACGTTTTCCGGGGGGCTCACGCAGTGTCGTTGCGTATGCCCGAGCGGCGGTTGAGCCCCGCGGTGCCTGCCTGACGTCTTGTTGCGGTTACCGTTCTATGACGGAACAGCATGGGATTCAAAAGTCCTTCCGCGGCGATTGCCAGCCACAGCCTGCGAGGTTCCGCAGAACTGTTTTGCAGATTGCGGGGGGCTCCTTGCGCTGTGCGGATCATGGTCGCCTGAGGATGAAATACGTGCAGAATCTTTCAGCATAAGCCACCCCGACATCAAAAGCGTTACGATCCGCACCCGCTGCGCATGTGGGTGAATCTGAATGATCGAATATAGGCACGACCGCTGGAGGTGCTGGCGAGAACCGCTACGGACCCTCCCCGTTCGGAAAATCCTGTGGTCAGAAAATTTTACCCTGCCGGTGTTTTCTTAACGTGTATACTACACGAGTAGAAGATGAGCTTTGATTGTGGGAACGGGATGCCGTCCTGTGAACAACCTTACGGATCCCTGAATGAGGAGCCGGGGAGTCTTCGGCGGGGGTGCTGATAACGTCAGCGACAGCTTCGCGGGATCACAGCGGGATTGTCCGGCCAATCATGGCTGTTTTGCAGAAACCGGGATTTGGGACTATCGCCGGGGGCGGTCAGAGCCATGAGTCAGGATGCCTGATCCCGGAGATCGTCGCAGGTGGGGTTGATCCGGGTGAGCTCTTTCGTATTCGTATCAGATGCGCTGAAGGTATGTCCATGAACCGTTCCGACGCCACCATTCTGTCCGATTTGAACATGGCTATCTGTTCTTCAGGGGTGTCTGTTCGCAAGGCGTGGATATTGCGAAGTCTCTGCGCGACCGGGCTGGCGATTTCCAGTTATCTGGCGTGGACTGCGTTGCAGATGAAGCCTGTGTATGGCTGCGGCTCCGGAGAGATTGTGGACTGCAGTCATGTTTTAAACAGTCGCTGGTCTAAGGTGGCGGGATTGCCTGTCAGTATTCCTGCGGCGGGGCTTTATGCATCCTTGCTGGGGATGCTGTTCTTTGTTAACTGCCGTGCCCCGGAAG
Organism: uncultured Planctomycetaceae bacterium; assembly: GCA_903871805.1. GTDB lineage: Bacteria > Planctomycetota > Planctomycetia > Planctomycetales > Planctomycetaceae > SXXK01. Next base: position 2,450 of record CAIQIE010000012.1, read on the forward strand.
TATTTCATCGGTGGCTATGGAAGGGTTTAACAGCTGGCTTCGTCTCTGCGGGGATCGCGGCGTTGTGGTTTATCGGGCTGCAGATTTTTGCGTTGCAGCACATTTGTCCCTACTGCATCGCGGTGCACACCTGTGGGTTGATCCTTGCAGGGATCGCCCTCGCATCCCGTCATATCTCATTGTCCATAATCCGGGAGGCCAGCGGCATCGGGGTGGCTGCGGCAGCGGTGCTGATTTTCAGTCAGGTGCTGAAGGAAGAAGAGCCGAAGTTTGAGATTGTCATCCCCGATTATGCGAAGCCGGCGGACCTTTCCGCAGCGGGTGAAGAGTTTGGGGCCCCGGCTGAAGGCGCAGGCGAAGATTTTTCGGCACCTGGTGAAGAATTTGCCGCTCCGGGCGGGGACGATTCAGCTCCGGGGGAGAGCTTTGATGCACCGGTGACGGGCGATTCAGAAGGGATGGAGCAGAGTGACGTATTGAAGCCGGAAATTTCTGCGGCGTTGTTGCTTCTTTCTCCGTTCAGGGTGTCTCTGTTCCAATCGGCGTTGGTTGTTGCAGGCTGCGACGAGCTTTCGAACCCGGCATCAGTGGTGCCGGTCGAATCGGGTTCAATTGTTGATCCGGCAGTGCCGCAGGGGTCGTCGACTCCGGCCACTGCTGCACAGGATACTGTTACCGGTACAGCAACCGGGACTGTCCCCGAAAACGCAGCGACCGTTCCCGTGACCGAGGGGCAGAAGCCTGACGCTGGCGACGTGTCGAAGGATGTTGCAAAGGTTGCGTCGCGCAAGGTCACGGTTGCGGGAACACAGGGGCCGATCACGATGGATGTTCGTGCATGGCCGCTGCTGGGTTCGTCTGACGCCCGTTATGTGTTTGTCGAGATGTTTGACTACACCTGTCCTCACTGCCGGGAGACGCACAAGGCAATTCGTGGGGCCATGGAGCAGTTTGGGAACGATGTGGCTGTGATTGCGTTGCCGGTTCCGCTGGAGCGATCCTGTAACAAAGCAGCGACGGGTTCCGGCCATGCGGGTGCCTGTGAGTTGGGTCGAATTGCTGTGGCTGTATGGCGTTGTGAGCCGGGCAAGTTCCGAGAGTTTCACGACTGGATGTTTGCGGGGAATCGCACCACAGCGTCCGCAAGGGCTTATGCAGAACAATTGGTAGGAGCGGAAAAGCTGAAGAAGGAGTTGGCTTCCGGGGTTCCGGCGAAATACATTGCCCGGCATGTGGACCTGTACGTCAAAGTGGGATCCGGATCTGTACCAAAGATGATGTTTTCGACCTCTGCCGTAAATGGCCAGGTTCAAAAAGACTGGCTGTGTTCTATGATCAGTCGGGAAATGGAAAAAACGCAGCCCAAATGAGTGGAACCGGCCATGGGGTCGGGGTGAGCTGCGACGCTGACTGTTTCCCGTCAGAACGTCGATGACTGCCATGGCCGACCGTTGGGATCTAATTCGTGTTTCACTGGCTCGCCGATTTTTTATGGCCACGATTTGTCAGGCCGTAACGGTGATTTCCGTTTCGATACTTCTGGCGGCTGTTTTCGGCCGCCAGGCGCCTTCAGAGAAGCTGCGACTTCCGGGGGCCTTTTTGCTGAGCACTGTACTGCTTGGCCTTGGCAGTTGGTATATGGAGCAGGCGCGGGCCTACGTGCGTCGCGAAAAGCAGCTGGAGTTTCGTCGTTCCCTGCTGCAGGCTCTGATTTCTGCCATGCTTTTTGTCTCTGTTCAGGGGTATGGCCTGTGGGCCATGGACAAGGGGGCCCGAACCGCAGACAATTCTCAACTGGGCGTGCACAGCTTTGTGATTATGTTCACCGCATTGCACGGGATGCACTTTTTGGTCGCGCAATCGGTCCTGCTCTGGGTCACGTTGTCATCCTTTGCGGATCGTTATGATCATGAGTATTCGTGGGGAGTCACGTTTGCGTCGGCGTTCTGGCACATTCTGGGTGTCGTGTGGTTGTGTATTTTGTTCGTCTTTACCACCGCAAATGTCGGCTGACGGACAGTCGGGAATTGTCTGAGAAAACGACGGCGGAAGTGGCTGAAACGTGTTTGACAGCAACCTGCTGCGCACCGCTCCTGCGTGCATTATGCAGGGATGGTTTTTCCTGCCGTTTTCCGGAGAGTTATCCGCATGAAATCAGCTCTAAAGCGCCGTGTGCGTCCGGCTGCAGCAATGCTGTTCGTCGCGTGCGGACTGTGGCTGCGTCTGTCAGCGGGATCCCGCGGGGCGGGGCAGGATGTTTCTGCAGAATGGCCTGACATTCGCACTGTGCCGGCGGACATGACGGTGCCAGCGGTGGAGTCCGGAGCGCCGGAAGCGGGGCGGCGGGTATTCTATTTGCCGGAGGGATTCCATCAAAAAACGGCCAGCGTCGTGCGACTTCCTGACAACTGGAATCGGTCGAAAAGGCACCCAATTTTTGTGGAATTGCCAGGGAATGGTGGGTACCGGGACAGCCTTGGCGACGAGTGTACGGGGCGGCCGGAGGATTGTTGTCTCGGATATGGGCTGACGGCGGGACAGGACTGGATCTGGGTGTGTCTTCCGTTTCTGAATGAGCGGGGAGATGATCTGGCGTTGACGTGGTGGGGGGATGCTCCTGCGTATCGCCCAGAGGCCACATTGGCTATGTGGCGGCAGGTAATTTCGGAGATTTGTGATCGATTTCAGGGCGATTCGGCCGGAATCGTGCTGGCAGGATTTTCGCGGGGGGCCATTGCCTGTAGTGCACTGGGGCTGCACGACGAAGCCACAGCAAAACTGTGGACTGCATTCCTGCCCTGCAGTCATTATGACGGCGTGCGACAGTGGCCATTTGCGAACAGTGATCGGGCCGCGGCCGGGGAGCGATTTCACAGGCTTGGCCAGCGATCGCAACTGATCATGGGTGAGGGCAGGCAGACAGAAGAGACGCGGCGATTCCTTGAGGGGGCGTATCCTGATCGGCTGGGAGCCGTGACGACGATGTCGACGGGCTTCCGGAATCATTCGGACCGCTGGGTGTTGCGGCCCTGTGAGGCGCGTGCGCGGGCTCGGGTGTGGCTGCGTCGACAGCAGATGTAGCACGCGTCGCGTGTGCTGCCGGCGATGCCGAAAAGGGACTCGGGACAAGGTTACCCGGCGAGACCGATTTTCGGGAGCAAACCAGCGTGACGGAAAGAAAAACTCCACAGCTGGCCGGTAAAGGCAAGCTGTGGAGTGGTGCTGGTCGATTGCTGATATTTCACGGGGAATAGCTGCCGCTGATGATTAGATCGGGGCAGGCGGTACGAGCACACGTTTGACCGACGTGAACTTGACGAAGCTGGAATCCTGGAAGTCGGATTTTGCAGCCACGTTGGTGACGGCAAAGGTTGGGGCCTGAGAAACGGTCAGTTGAGTATCGCTGTCGATGCTGGCGACAAAGAACGCCTGACCATTGATCTGAATTCGGGATCTCAGACCAAACAGAGCGCCCTTGAGTTCCTGGGTAAACTTTGTGCCTGTTCCTGTGACCAGTGTGCTGTTGGCGGTCGTCGAGATGGTCCCGGTCAGAGAGCGAGTGAATTCGGTGAACGTTGTCCTGAGCGGAACTTCGCCGAGTGCAGAAGAGCCGGACTGCGTTTTGAGGTCCACCTGATTGAGGGCCGCGATCGCATCCACAACTGTCTGGCTGTTGCCGACAAGGCGTCCGAAGACGGTATGTCGTCTGCCGTCGAAGTCATCGAGACTGGGATTATCAACGGTATTAACAAACCACTGGCTCGACAGCACATTGGGATCTCCGGCATGTGCCATGGAGATAGTGCCTTTGATGTTGGTTCGAAGTGCTGAGAATTCTCCCGTGACAGAGTTATCGAGGCTGACATCATTGATGACGCCGTTATTGATCGTGAAGCCACCGCCCTGAATGACGAAGTTATCCACAGAGCGATGGATGATGGAATTGGTGTAGCGTCCGTCCGTAGCGCCGGCCTGAGGATTGACGTAATTCAGGAAGTTGGTGACAACGCCGGGTGCCTGAGCATCGAACATTTCCAGTTCGTAGGAGCCGAGTTCGGAAGTGAACTGCACGACCGTTCCGGTGACATAATCCACCTCGATCGTGGCATCTTTCTGGCCCACGCCGGGTGCAGCAGATCGCACTTTGACAGAGCGACGACCGGTCAGTCCATCATCACCGGGCACCGTGGTATACAGGTCCTTGCGGGTCATGGTTACGGTAACGGAGTAGTCGCCTGTGGAATTAGCCGTCACGGAAGCATCGTTAAAGATGCCGTCTTCATTGCTGTCGACAGTGACTGTAGAGCCGGCAATGGTTTTTCCGGTGATGGTCACATCCGGAGCGCGGGTGATCAGCACACCGCCTGTGCCGGTGATGGACTGTGTGGAAGCGGCGGTTGCGGTGAGCGTCATTGATGAGGCCAGTGAATCGGCGGCGGTGTCGGCGGCGGCGGCATCTTTGATCAATCCGCCGGTTCCGCTGGTGCCATCAAAGCGAGTAGTCACGGCGGCGGGGATTACGTCACCCTCCGCCCGGACAATGCTCTGTCGGGAATTGAACGTGTTTCCGGTTTCGACGCGGACCTGATCGCCACCAGTGATATCCCCGAAATCATTGGAACGGTTCTTGCCGCCATTGACGCGAACGGGGCCATTGAAGGTATTACCCTCGCGAAACTGAACCGCGTCATTCTGCACACCGGTGCGGATCACCAGGCTGCCCGCGAGCGTGTTTTTCAGAAGCACGACGGCATCCTGCCCTGTTCGGGTGACAACACTGATGTCTCCGCTGCGAATCGTATTTTGAATGGCGATGCTGTCGTCATCTTTTCCAGAGCGAATTTTCAGCAGCCCAGTGCCTCCGACATTATTCACGGAGATTCGGTCATCGCCGTTGCCAGTCCCCAGCAGTGCGCTGCCGGAAACGACGGTATCGGTGACACTGACGAGGTCATCACCATCGTGAGTCTGAACATCCAGATTACCGTTTATGGTGCAGTCCTGAACGCTGATGGTATCCTTGCCATTGTCGCCAAAGAGACCGGCAAGGGCCTGAAAGGTGACACCCACAGCGGACAGAGCATCATCGCCATCACCGCCATACAGTCGGACACCCTTCTGAGCGGTGACGCCATTGGCGATCACGGCCTTGTCATTGCCGCCTTCCATGTAAATCCAGAGGCGGCCTTTCAGCGTGGTGGGATCATTGGAAAGGACGACGGCGTTCGCAGCGCCGTTGATTGTGGTGCCTTCGAGTCCTTCGATAATGACGTTGCTGGCATCTTTTCGTACGCGGATGGCGTTATCAGCTTCGTCTCCGGTGACGCGGATATTGTCGCCATTAAAGCTGACGCGAACATCGCCGGCCAGCAGAGCCCTGGATTCAAGGATTTCCACGGGCAATCCGGAAACGTGGGGTTGCGTTCGGCGATAACGTTTTTTTCCGGCGAGCCAGTTCCACATGCCTACGCTCCTTATTTCCCACCCGAATCACTGACAGCATTCCCTGGCGCAGGAAACAACTCGACCCCGCGCGCTCAGGTGTGCTGGAAATCGGTAAAGTTGTTGCAACCAAAAAAGCCAAACAGGTCAAATATGCGGGATTTCAAATGTTCCACCCCAGTTGCGGCTGAAAATTGCAGCGGCATTGGGGGTAGACGCAGTAACTGCCGAAACCCAACGCCCATTTTTCCAAAAATAAGGAGATTAGGGATTTTAACGACGGGCTGGAGTTGCCCGCGATGTGGTGACCGACGCGAGTTTTCGTTGCGTTCCGTGGCTGCAGCCAGAGTCCAGCATCAGGAACACTCCTTGCTCGCGGCCATGGAAGGAAGCCCGTTGATCCGGCTTTTGTCCGCTGAATCAGTGACCTTCGGAGCAACCGAGTTCAGCGAGGAATTCCGGGAACGAGAGTTGCTGTGGCAGGAAATCAAGATACCCTGTCGACTTGCCGTCACTGATCCATGACCAGAGTAGTCGAAAGTCTACTGATGGCGACTGCTGGTCCCCTTGGAAACTCTGTGCCGGAAACGTGTTTGAGTTCTTTAATCGGGCGAGTGTGCTGATGAATCAGGCGACAGCGGTGCTGGGTTATTTTGCGATGATTTTTCTGGCGTGGCTGATGAGTTCTCATCGCCGGCAGTTCCCGTGGCGAGTAGTGATCTGGGGGACAGTGTTGCAACTGACCTTTGCATCCCTGATTCTGAAGACCGCCGGTGGTGGGCGTTTTTTCAACTTTCTTGGCGCCATGTTTACTCGCTTAATTGAGTTTGGCGGGACGGGCAGTCGTTTTCTGTTTGGTGACGGGCTGGGAAACGTTTTTGCGTTCAGCGTGCTTCCGATCATCATCTTTTTTTCGGCGTTGACATCGGTGCTGTACCATGTTGGCGTGATGCAGTTGGTAGTTAGTGTTATCGCGCGACTCATGCAGAAGACCTTGCGGACATCGGGAGCGGAGAGTCTTTCTGCAGCGGCGAATATCTTTGTGGGACAGACCGAAGCACCTTTGGTGGTCAGGCCATACGTTGCAACAATGACGCTTTCCGAGCTGATGGCCATCATGGTGGGCGGATTTGCCACAATAGCCGGCAGCGTGATGGGGATCTATGTCAGTTTCGGAATTGATGCCGGCCATCTGCTGACGGCCTCGGTAATTTCTGCCCCGGCGGGTCTGTTGATCGCCAAGGTGCTGCAGCCTGAAACGGAAACGCCGCAAACGCTGGGAAAGTCGGGAAGCCAGCTTCCCAGAACGACGGGGAATCTGATTGAGGCCATCAGCAACGGTGCCTCAGACGGCTTAATGCTGATGCTGAATGTGGGGGCGATGCTGGTGGCCTTCACGTCGTTGATTGCGTTGACAGATTTCTGTCTGGAGCAGACATCCGGATGGTTTCTTACGAAACTGGGTGTTGTCAGTTCTGAGCCGTGGACGCTTTCACGAATTCTGGGGGTGTTGTTTGCACCGCTGGCGTGGCTGATGGGAATCGCTCAGAGTGAATGTCAGGTGGCGGGGGAATTTCTGGGAGTCAAGATGGTGGCGACAGAGTTTGTGGCCTACCAGCAATTGGGGACCCTGTTGAAGGAAAATCCGGCGGCCTTGTCGAAGCGCACGGTGGTCATTTTGACGTACGCGTTGTGTGGTTTTTCGAATCTGGCATCGATTGGGATTCAGGTTGGCGGTATTGGGGCCATGGCGCCGGACAGGAAGAAGGACCTGACTCGAATTGCGTTTCGGGCAATGCTGGGGGGCACACTGGCCTGTTGTATGACGGGGTGCATTGCCTCGGTACTGCTATAGGGATACCGGTTGCATGCGGGCTTCCCGAACTCCCCGTTTCCCCCATCCTGCGTTTTTGCATGTTTGTGGTGGTGCTAAGTCCTGAGTTTTCCGGCAGAAATGACCGGTCTGGCACGTAATGGCGGGGCCTGCTAGACTCCAATTGGAAGTGTGTTCTGCGAGTTCGACAGGGAGGTCGACGTGTTTCTGGTCCGCAGTATTCGCCGCCAGCTGATGTTGCTGTTTTCCATAGCGATGTTATCGCTTCTGATGCTGGCTGGGGCTGGGATTGCCGGGCTGGTGTGGCACTGGGAAGCAGTGGATGGCCTGGACTTTCTGCTGCATCGCAGTCCGGACCAGGATAAGCTTAGTCGCGCGGTCTCCCGCATTGGCGAGGCCTTGTTTAATCGCATGGATCTGCGGCGTGAGGACGCGATTCAGGAAATTCGGCGGATTTATCTGTCGGAAGTCGAGCAGGCGCGGAAAGAACTGTTTGAGTTTCGGCGCCGGCTGGAGTCGCTGTCCTTGACCAACGAACGGGATCGTCATCAGCGCAACATGGTGCTTGGTCGTCTGGACAGCATCTACGGTGAGTTGGGAGTACTGGATCGCCTTGCGTCCGGCATACAGCCTGTGACGGACGAGGCATTAAAGCTGCAGCATCATGAACTTCAGCAGCAGGCTGGCCGGGCGATTTCCCAGATTCAAAAGACGCTGGACAAGCTGCCGGCGTATCAGACGCGTGACTGGGTTGCGAGGTCGCTGAACCAGGGTCAGAGTCGTTCTTCGCTGCTGCTGCGGACGATTGCGCTGGCTGTCGCGTTTGTGCTGGGCACCTTTGGTGTGGTCATCGTGTGTGCTCAGAAGTGGATTTCCCGTCCGATGCGGGATCTGGCCAGAGGCTGTTCGCGAATTGCGGATGGCGATACATCGTTTCGTCTGCCGCCGCTTTCACGGTGGCAGGATGAGTTTGCCGATGTGGTAGCGGGCGTCAACTGCATGGCGGATCGTTTTCAGCAGTCGGAGGAGGATCTTCAGGCGAAGGTTCGTGAGCGAAGTGATCAGCTGCTGCGTTCCCAGCGACTGGCGAACGTGGGTTTTCTGGCGGCGGGCGTCGCGCACGAGATCAATAATCCGCTGAGTGCCATTTCGATGGCTGCGGAATCTCTGGAAATGCGGCTGTATGATCTTCCGGAATCATCACTGCCGGATACGGGGAACAGGGAGATAATGGATCGTGTCGCCATGATCCGGCGGGAGTCCCGTCGATGTGGAGAAATTACCGCCCGTCTGCTGGATTTTTCGCGTGCCGACCGGGGTGTTCGGGTGATGACAGACGTAGCAGAAATTGTGCGAGATGTGCTGGCGATGGTACGCCATCTTGGGCGTTTCAGTGATCGGACGCTTGAGTTTGACTGTGATCACATCGTGACCGCAGAGGTGAGTGCAGCACAGATCAAGCAGGTCATTCTGAATCTGGTTGCAAACGGGCTGCAGGCGACAGAGCCTGGTGGTTACGTGATCATTCGTCTGATTGAGCAGGTGGACAGCGTCATCGTCTCTATTACCGATAACGGCTGTGGAATGGACGCAGAGACACTGCAGCACATCTTTGACCCGTTCTTCTCAACGCGGGAATCCGGTCAGGGAACCGGGCTTGGACTGAGCATTACGCACAGGATTATCGAGGATCACGGGGGCACGGTGACGCCGCTGAGCAATGGTCCGGGACAGGGAAGTACGTTTCAGGTTCGGCTGCCCAGACGCATGCGTCGAGTGAACGCAGCCTGACAGGGGGGGCGCCGGAACAGGGGGGCACCGGCGACTATCAAGGTCCATGCGGCGCTTCAAAGAGAACATCGGGACCCAGTCCGAATTGTGCGGGCAGGGGAATGTTCGAGAACGCAGGGTCATCGCCGATTTGCAACTGCCATCGCCCGGCAAGAATCAGCTGTCGGCCTCCGCAGTGGAGAACAGGTGCATCCGCAAGAGTTTCTGTGCTGTCTGACTGCTGGACTTTCAGGGTTAGCAGATTAACACCATCCTGCACCAGGGCAGTGTTGTCAAAGGCCAGACCTGGCTGGCCAGTGTGGTTGGTTTTCAGCAGAGCTTTTCCGTTCAGCCATCCTTCAGCCGAAGTTCCGGCAGGAAGCTCCAGAGCAACGGGGTGATTGCGAATCCATGATGCGGGCAATCGGATGGAGCATCGCAACCACAGCGTTCCGGAGAACTTCGGCATATCCTGCGGTTCAACGTCGGCCCATAGTCCCGGGACGACCGCTGTTTTCCAGTACGATGCCGGTGCTTTCTGTTCCGTGGCATCTGTCCGCACGCTGTCGTGGGAAGAGATGTCTTTGAGGGTTCGCGAGTCGTACTCAGAGACGTGCGGCTTTCCACCCAGAATCTGTTCGCTGCTGATGGTCGGGCAAACGAATCGTTCCACGTGAGAGATGATCAGATCATTGCCGGTAAAATGATCCACCCATGGCCATCGTTTGGGATTGTACATGCTGTCCGTCAGGTCGCGCATGAGGACGACGTTTTTTTCACCACGGACCATCTGTCTCAAGCCGAAGGGGCGTCCGAGGACGCACATATTGGTATGGACTCCGACCAGAATGACATTGCGAATCCCTCGGGACTCCAGAATGTTCCACACCTCGTCTCCTTTATCACTTATGTAGTCCTTTTCAGTATCGATGACGATTGCGTCATTCTGTGACTTCCACGGAAGGCCCGGATTGCGTCCCTCAGCCTTCAGCGTGGCGGCCCATACCGCATGCTCTGCCGGGTCATCATCTTCGCCGCCATCCGACTGATCAATCGGGTAGCAGGCCTGCTCTTCAGAAGGGATCTTTGAGCACCAGAACTCCATGTCCTGCGGTCTATTAGCAGCCACCGGGGCATGGATTGCGCGGAGTCGTGCAGGGTGAGATTCGTAGGCGGGCATGCAATCGCTGGGAGCGTGAATAATTACGGCGCCTTTTTGGCGAGCGACTGTCAGTACCTGATTCATTCGGGGCAGAAACTCGGTCATTCGACGGACTGCGTTCAGGCAGTGATGACGATCCCAGACATCGCAGACGATGATGGCCGTGTCGGCGGCGTCCCACGATTCCCGATGTTCAACTCGCTGAAAGCGGACGTTACCGGAGGCTGCAATCGGTGTGGCTTTTTGCTGTCGCAGCGTCAGTTGCAGCGGTGAATTTTTCGCAGCATCCTCTCCGGAAGAAAGGGTTGACAGCAGAATCAGGCCGGACAGAAGTGTCAAGCAGCGCATCATGGCGGGAATTCCTGTGTCTTTGTCGCATGGCCGAAAATGTGGGCCGATCGCCCGTAAATCAACGAGCCAGCATAGATCGTCGGTTGGGAAAAAGCGAACTTTCCACCATCCGTCACCTGAAATTCATTTCCGGGGGGAAAGCAGATCCGGCTGGATGGCCACCGGAGAAAAAGTCACCGGGGAGGCACTTTTTTCGAATCAACTGTTTCCCGACGTCGACCCGGACGTTTAAAATTTGCAACCATGATGCCTCGCCACAACCTTCAATTTTTCTCGCTGCCGGTCGGAGTGCTTTTCGGGGTGCCGCTCCGGTTAAGCATTCTTATCCCAATCGTTGCAGTAGCCACTGCCTGGCGACTGCAGGACCCGGTGTCGGGTATGATTGTGTTGCTGGTCCTGGTGTTCAGTGTGTTGCTTCGTGAGTTGTCGCATGTGCTTGTGTCGCATCGGCAGCATCTGCGCATCGGTACTGTGACGTTATGGCCTCTGGGCGGTGTTTCCTCTGATCCAGCGATTTCTGTCAAATTGCGGCAGGCATTATGGCGTACGCTCGCTGGTTCGGTGGTCAGCCTCGGCGTGGCGGCCGTTTGCGGTGGATATCTGTTTCAGAACGGCTTGCTGACTCAGGGTTGGATGGTGCCCCTGAGATTCCCGAGCGCGAAGTTCGCTGATGATCTGGCTATCCGCTGTCTGCAGTTTTCGCTGCTGATCAACTGGAATCTGGCGATCCTGAACCTGCTTCCTGTCAATCCTCTTGACGGTGGCCACATCCTGCAGGGCTGGTTGAGTTTGCGGTTTCGTGAACTCATGGTTCGTGACATTGTCACTCGCACCGGTATGGTGCTCTGCATTGCCGGACTGATTGCCGGTCTGGTTTTTGACCTGAGTAGTGTGGCGGCGCTGTCCGGATGTCTGCTGCTGCTGATGATGGATGCCAATCGCTGGCTGGAGCCTGATCTGTTTGCTGAGCTGGAAGAACGAATGCAGCAGCAAAACACTTACGACGACGACGATGATGATCTCGACGATGACGATGATGATTTGTTTTCCAGGTTCCGTCTGGATTTCCACAATAAGCATACGGAGGAAGATGGTCCCAGGCCATCAGGCAACGCATTTGCAGATCGTCCGACTCATTCAGTCAGTGCAGAAGAGAATGCATCTGGAACGGATCAGGATGCAGTCGACGAGGCGAATGTTGATCAGATCCTCAGCAAGCTGCATGCATTTGGCCGACACTCA
>CAIQIE010000013.1 GCA_903871805.1 uncultured Planctomycetaceae bacterium
CGGTCACTCCGATATCATAGCCCGGCACAATGAAAATTCCGAATGCAACGCTCGACCGTTCCATTCCCTCAGAATCCACAGTCGCTTTACCGCCCGGGATATGCGGTGTAGCCTACCGCGCCGGCGTTGAACTCCGTTCACGAACAATCCGTGTCTCGAGGCCGAAATCGTTCTTTCAATTTTCCAATGAGCTGCCGCCATGTTTCGTTATCTCTCAATCCTCCCGTGCCTCCTGACCCTGCTGCTGGCCACAGGCTGCGCAGAGACCAATAACCCGGGATCGTGGAACAAGGAAAAGGTCGAAACTCAGATGAAGTCCAGCCTGAAGCTGGCCGAAATCGCGCTGGCACCAGCCACCGGCGGATTCAGCGGAACCGGCAAGGCGGAAGACGGCGAAACCTACAAAATCACAGTCACACAGGACCCCACCAAAAACCGCCTCGACTGGAAAGCCGAAGGCGACCGCGGCAGCAACGAAGATGGCTCCTACTCGATTGACTGACGACGTGACTGAACGAGCCAAAACGCAGCGCCGAAATGCGCCCCCGGGCGACATCAAAACCCCACAGCGACGAACCAGCACCAACACAGATAAACACGCATTGGCGCGACTCATTCCCCGCGGCACGTCCGATTCTTACGCAGGCTTTGCTGATAATTTGGTGATGCGGACGTTGCGGTCATAATGAGCAGTTGCGATCGAGATTCCGTCGGGATGCACGTCCATGTCCCTGGCAAGATTGGGCAGCTGAAAACGATGAAAGTCCTTTTCTGTTTCCGGCTTCCAGAAAATCAACCAGCCTCCACTGCCTCCGCCGCTGACACCCATCAATGATCCGTCCGCCAGCCAGCTCAGTCGCCAGACGACACCCTGAGTAATCCCTTCTGCAATCAACTGACGCTCGGCAGCGCCCGTCTCCAGATTGAACAGCACAACCAACGGCTCATGCACTGCTCCCAGCGGATTGGACGCTTTATACAGTCCCCCAACCGCCAGTCGCTTGCCATCGCCGGTGACAGCCAGTGCCCGCGCCCCACCAAAGTCCACCTGCTGGCCACCGTTGTACGAGTATAAAGCAGACGCGTCAAATTTTCGCAACTCTGCCCCGGTCTTCACGTCCCATTGCCGCACGATGCCTCCCAGATCTCCGGAAAACAGCGTCTGCCCGTCCGGATGAAATGCGACACTGTAAACGTGTTTTTCATGGCCGGCAAATTCCCGAATCATCGCTCCGTCAGCAGGATTCCATAGTCGAACCATCCGGTCGTTGCCGCCACTGGCCAGCAACGTTCCATCCGGACTGGTGACCAGCGAACGCACCCACTGAGTCCCATGGGCCGCAATCGAACGCAGCATCTGCGGCGCTTCTTCCAGAGCCGTCCACCATGTGATCTTCCCGTCACAGCCACCACTCATCACCGTCTTGCCGTCAGCACTAAACGCGAACGCATTCACCCAGGTCGTATGACCTCCGGATAAAAGAGTCTTTGCACCATCCGACAAACGAAACCGCTCGACAACACTGTCTTCTGACCCACAAAAAACGTACTGCCCCGACGGTTCAAATCGGCAGGAAATCAAGGGACGATCATGAGCCCATGCAGAGGCGACCCAGGCCAGTTTTGGATCAGGAGTCTCGGCCGGAACAGGAATGGAATTTTTCGGAAGGAGCATTGCGGGGTCTCCTGAAACAAAGGCGGGATGGAATACATCAGAACAGAGCACGACTTTTGAAATCGCGGTCAGTACGCTCATGCAGGCGTCTGAGTTTTCACGATTCTGCATTGTCCATCAAACGTCCCCTCGCGCCAATCAATGCGATTCAAGGAACGGAATTCGAGGTGGATACCACGCACTTCAGACGCTTCAACCGGCCCCGCCCAGAACCAGAGATACTGTCCCGGTCAGCACGTAGAACTCCGGATAACCCGACCTCCGATTCTGCATATTTTCCTGCAATAACGCTGTCTTTGCGGCAATTTCCAGCGTCCGTGATGTTTTATCCGATTTCACTGCGCCAGCCCTACCGATATCCCGATATATCCGAAGAGATTCGTCTTGACTAAGACAATGTGCATTTGGTAGCAACAAGCCCTCGAATCCGCAGAAAACTGGCCAAACCCCGGAATTCTGCGATTTCCTGAAATACGAACCGTTGACCATGTGGAACTGCGGTTGTCGTAAACGTGGCAGAATTCACTTTGTTTTTCGCAGAACATCGAAGGCAGGATGCCATGAAGGCTGTGATTCGGGATATCAAACAGGGAATTGCGCAGGTCATGCCACCGGCAATCTATTTCCCCTTCGCCAATGCGAAAAATACTGTTCAGGGCCGACGCCAGCGTGTACGCCCCCTGTCCGACGGTCTGGTGGAAGTGTTTGATGGCCAGCAAACCATCTGTATCTCGCAACGCATCCGACATACCCGCTACAAACGCGGAATCGCCACGTGGACCGATTTTCTGGCCAGTCAGTACAATCTCAATAAACTTCAGGTCCGACCGGGTGGTGTGTTTATTGACTGCGGGGCCAACGTCGGAGAACTCGGGTACTGGGCCCGTTCAAAACAACTGCAGTACCATGCCTTCGAACCAGAAACGCGGGAAGCCAATTGCTGTGACCTAAACAACTTTGGCGGACAGCCCGGCACAAACCGCATGGGACTGTGGTATGAATCCACCGAGCTGAAGTTTTACTCCAAGCCGGAATCCGCCGACAGCTCCTTTATCGAAATCGCAGACTACCATCAGGTCAAGACCATTAAAGTCACGACGCTCGATCAGTATGTACGTGAAAAAGGCATCCAGTCCATCGAGGTCTTCAAGGTTGAAGCCGAAGGCGCAGAGCCCGAAGTTCTGCAGGGAGCCCGACAGACGCTGCCACTGTGCCGTTTTGTAACGGTGGACTGTGGACGCGAACGCGGTATCGAGGCTCAGGATACCGTCAGAGATGTTTGCAACGTGATGTACCAATACGGATTCCGTATGGCCGAAAGCGATATGATTCGCCTGTCTCTGTTGTTTGAAAATAGAGCCCAGGCAGAACGCCTTGCCGCCTGATTCATGCAGGCGATGATAGAAATGACATGTGACGGCTGAGCTCCAGCCGCATCGATACTTAAAAAGCCCCGGTGGAAGCGAACTGCTGTCCTCCGGGGCTTTTTCTGTTTCGCTTCAGTATTTATGGCCTGTTGATGAACGAAAAAATGCCCTCGAAACAGGGGCTCAGCAAGGAAATCGGGCCTTCGGATGGAAAAAGGACGATAGCCCGCACGCCGGGGGAAAAAGACTCACGCCTGAGTGAATTCTCTCGTCCAGCGCGAACGAATCCTGACAATCTAAAAATCAGCCATGCTGGCACCGGATTCGCCGACCGCTTGAAAATTCCGGTTCATCGCTCACCTGCCTCCTGCCACGTGCAGTTCCGACCGTACGCCGCATTAACGCGTGCAGAGAACTGCATCTCCATTTATGGCAGGTGTCTCGACAATCCGCTCATTCAGAAGTCGTTCGTACTTCATAACTCCAGTTACCGACAAGAGCCGCTCGGGCGGGCACAGGACACTCCATGAGTGCTCCCTCCAGCGCCCTTCGCACCATTTGCGAATACACCAAAAACTCATCAGGCATTAACCAGCGATTAACAACAGACGTCAGAAATACCACCCCTGAACAACGGGTCAGTTCTCGCCTGCAAGTTTCGGTACTACATTTTCTCATATCAGAGGTCTCTGCTGTGTCCTATCGAACATTCGCTCGCAATCTTTTCTCCGCATTTCGTGATAGTTGCTCGACACGGAACCGCCGGATGCGATCTATGTCCCGGGTGTCAGTCCCTGAATCGCTCGAAC
>CAIQIE010000014.1 GCA_903871805.1 uncultured Planctomycetaceae bacterium
GGGTAGGCGTGGGTTGCAGTGACCTGTCGTCAAATTCTCGCGTCGCATATTCGCATAGACGCGATACGGCGCGAGCCGTCCGGTGTCGAATCTCCTTTGCGTCTTTGCGTGACAAACACATCCTCACGCAAAGGCGCAAAGACGCAAAGAAAACAAGGATGCAGGGTTAGCGGTGTCAGGTCGCATTTGGTCACCGGGCAGGACAGACCGGCATGCGATTCAGCCCGGCGTGGCTGGCGGAAAATTGCGAGTGACTTCGTTCGTTTGTCGAGCCCTGAGCGTGAGCGCCGGGTTTGCGTGGTGACCGACTCCCTTACGGTCGCGGCTCGTTAGTGTGTGCGGCTCGTTAGTGTGAGCGGCTCGTTTTTTTAGGGGGGAATGCGGGATGGCCGAGTCCATTCTTCAGGCGTTGCGATTTCTCCATGCGTCGAAGGCCACGGCCGCGACGGTCACGCTGCCGGTGATGAGATACCGCAGTCCTTCGCCGGCGCCGGCATGAGCGAGTCCGGTTTGCAGTACACTGATGATCAGGACGCCCAGAAACGTCTGCAGAACGGATCCGCGACCGCCGGACAGGCTGGTGCCGCCGATGACAGCTGCGGCAATGGCCAGCAGCTCAAAGCCGCGGGCGCCACCGGGATCTCCGGTACTGATTCGCGATGTTTCAATGACACCGGCAATCGCAGCACAGACACCGCTGATCAGGAATACGGCAATTTTCAGCCCACTCGGATTGATACCACTGAGCCGGAGTGCCTGCTCATTGGCACCGACAGCCACACAGTATCGGCCGAAGACTGTACTGGTCAGCACAAACTGCGCCAGCAGCACACAGGCTGCGGCAAGCAGAAAGGCGGTTGAGATTCCGGTAACGGGTGAGGGCTTTGCCAGAGGCTCGACGGCGGCACCGATGAACTGCATTCTGGAACCAGTGATCAGCAGGGCAGCTCCGCGAGCAGCCTGCAGCATTCCAAGGGTGACAATGAAGGAGGGGATACGTCCCAGTGTGCTGAGGGTTCCATTCAGCAGACCGGCGAAAAGTCCGATTCCTAAAACGGCAGGGGCTGCGATCAGAAGGGACCAGTTGTGCTGTACCATCAGCACGCCGAGAGACGCGGAGGTCAGGGCGATCAGGGAGCCGGCCGAGAGATCAATTCCGCCGGTGATCAGGACAAATGTCATCCCGACACTGACAAAAGTCAGTGCCGGGATCTGATTGAGCAGGCTTTGCAGAGTTGCCGGCGAAAAGAAGCGGTCCAGAAAGCAGGAAAAGACGGCCGTCAGTGCGGCGAGCACCACCAGCAGCCCCGCAGAGTTTTTCATCGTGGCTGAAAGTGACGTCTTCATCACTCATTCCCTTGGTTCGCGATGAAGCAAACAATGCGGACAGTTGGCTGAAAGTGATCGCTGCACTGGGTGTTGGAAACTGCTGCCGGAAGCCGGCATCAGTTTTTCGAAAGCTGAGATTCGGCCCAGGTGGCCAGCGCTTTCTGGGCGTCGCGGATCGCGGTGTCTCCTGCCAGTTTTGCGGAAGTCAGATCGCCGTTGGAGACATCTGCCTGGCAGAAAAAGTAGAACTTGATTTTGGGCTCTGTTCCGGAAGGGCGTCCGGCGATCTGGACTCTGACCGGCTGTGTTGGGTCGGAGTGATAGATCAGCAGGTCTCCCCGAGGCTGCGTGATGGGTGGCAGCGGCTGTGCTGACTGGACGTCGATGCGAACTCCGGTCTGGTAATCGGCCACTTCACTGATCTGCATGTTGCCAAAGGCTTTTGGGGGCTGCTGACGCAGCGTGTGCATCAAACCGTCGATCTTTGCTTTCCCGGTTGGTCCTTCGCAGTAAATGGACTTCTGACCTTCGCAGTAGTAACCGCAGGTTTTGTAGAGCTCATCCAGTTGATCCATCAGGGTCCTGCCCTGCTCTTTCAGTTCACCAGCCAGTTCCAGAATGTACAGGGCGCAGACAGCCGCGTCTTTATCCCGGCAGTAATCCCCGGCCAGAAATCCGATGGATTCTTCGGTTCCGAACACGAAGTGCTTTGCTCCGTTTTCTTCGATGGTCTGAGCGATGTATTTGAACCCCACCAAAAGTTCCGAGAAGCAGCGGCCGCCATGATGGGCGGCAACAGCCTTTGTCAGCGGCGTGGTCACGAGTGTTTCGACGACATAGTCTTGTGGCGAGAAGCGACCGGAGGCTTTGCGTTTTCGAAACAGGTAGTCGGTGATCAGAGCGCCGATCTGATTGCCACTGAGCGAGTGGAATGTTCCCTGAGCATCGCGGGCCATCACGCCGAGGCGATCCGCATCCGGATCCGAGGCCAGAATCAGTTCCGCCGGGTTCCCGGTGGTGTGGATCCATTGTATGACAGGATCAAAAACCTGGAGATTTTCTGGGTTGGGAAGGTGTCCGGGGACATTTGGAAAATTGCCATCCGCCGCACGATGCGGTTCGAAGATCTGTACGTTTTGAAATCCAGCCTGCTGAATGACTGCGTAGACGGATGTTTCTCCAACGCCATGCAGAGGAGTGAAGACCGCGTTGAGAGTGCGATTTGTGGATTCGGACAGTTGAACGACTTCGTGAACGTATGCCGAGTCGATGTCTTCGCCGATGAGGACGATGGACTGATTTTGCAGGCATTGCTGAAAGTCGGCTTCCGGAATCTGTTCGGCGCGTTCGACTTCGCGAATGATGCCTTTGTCGTGTGGGGCGATCACCTGACCGCCGTTACTCCAGTAGGCTTTGAAGCCGTTGTCGGCCGGGGGATTGTGGGAAGCCGAAATCATCACTCCTATGCTGCACTGAAGTTTTCTGACAGCAAAGGACAGAGCCGGGGTTGCCCTGTGACCGTTGAACAGGAACACTTTCAGACCGTGGGCGGCGAAGGTGGTAGCGGCGATCGCTGCGAACTTTGCAGAGTTGTTGCGGGTATCGTGAGCGATGACGACGGATCCGCCGGTTGTGCAGCCGGTTGATCTGAGGTAGACGGCCATTCCGTGAGCGGATTCGGCGATGGTGCGGTCGTTAATGGTCGCGGGTCCCATTTCGCCCATGGGACCGCGGCGGCCGCCTGTGCCAAAGGGAATGGCTGTCCAGAACATGGCGTCCAGTTCCGGCCAACGCTCGGCCTTGATGAATTCTGTAATTCGGGGGCGGAATGAGCTCAGGCAATCACGGGAGAGCCATGCCTTCAGATTTGTGGGGGAACCCGACGTGAGTTTTCCGGCAGCAGCAGCCTTGTCAATGGATTCGAGAAGGTCCGGAGAAGTCATGGTGTTTCCTGGTGGACTTGAGGATATTGGTGAATGCGGATGATTGGTGATATCGACGTAACGGCGTTTGTGGGCGCCGTCTGGATTGGGCCGACGAGACTACGGGAAGATCGATCAGCGGACGACCTGTGAGAATGTCGGTGGGAAATTCAGCCGGGGATGGTACATCAGAAGCGTGCAGGACGTAGAATTCGGTTCGGAAATTTTTGTTTTCTGATTCGAGTTTTTGTTGTGTAAGTGCCAGAATCCGCAGGATTATTCCGGAATCTGCTTGTTTTCGGTCAGGGGAATTGGCCCGGGCGGAGCTTTCCACGGTTCTCAGGATACCGGGAATTGTGAAGGATTGCTGAATGGGCAGGTGGATTCAGCAGCCGGCCGGTGTTAGTGGTCCAGCGCCCTGGCGTCAGGAATGCGGCGAGCCAGCAGGGGCCAGCAGGGGCCAGCAGGGGCCAGCAGCGAATTTCCGGGGCATTTTTTCAAGTACGATTGCTTTTTTCAACGACTCACACTGGATGCTTTGCCCCAATGACAATGGATCTGGCTTATTCGGTTTTGAAGCGATTTTTTGGTTTTGACGAGTTTCGCGGTTGCCAGCGGGACGTCATTCAGCGCGTGACTGAAGGTGGTCATTCGCTGCTGATTATGCCAACCGGTGGTGGCAAGTCGCTGTGTTTTCAGATTCCGGCTCTGGTGTTTGCCGAGTCAATGAAAGAGAGAAATCCGTTAACTCTGGTGATTTCGCCGTTGATTGCATTGATGAAGGACCAGGTGGACCGTCTGAAATCCCTGGGAATTGCGGCCACATTTATTAATTCTTCGCTGCGTAAATCGGAGCGCGAGCAGCGGTATGCGGCCGTTTCCCGAGGGCACTACAGTCTGTTGTATGTGACGCCTGAGCGATTCCGAAAGCCGGAGTTCCAGGAGATTCTGCGTGGTCGTTATGTCTGTCTGCTGGCAGTGGATGAAGCGCACTGTATCAGCGAGTGGGGGCATGATTTTCGCCCGGACTATTCCAGACTGGGAGAGATTCGCGAGCAACTGGGCAATCCGATCACGATTGCGCTGACAGCGACGGCGACGCCGGACGTGCAGCAGGACATTGTTCGGCAGTTGCGTCTTGGGGCTGCGGACGTGCAATTGTTTCATGAGGGAATTGATCGGCTGAATCTGGAGTTGCGGGTTGAAGAAGTCTGGGATGCAGACGAGAAGCAGACTGCGATGCAGGAGATTATTGATCGCTGGTTATCCAAACCGGATGGGTGCGGAATTGTCTACTTCACGTTGATTCGAACACTGGAGGAATTCAGTGAACGGTTGGCTGCCGAACGAATTGGTCACGTGTGTTATCACGGCGACCTTGATCGGGGCGCACGAAAGGCGATTCAGGAAGAATTTATGCAGGGGGACGCTCGGCTTGTTCTGGCAACCAACGCGTTTGGAATGGGCGTTGACCGGGACAACATCCGTTTTGTGATCCATGCGGACGTACCCGGATCACTGGAATCCTACTATCAGGAGATTGGCCGTGCCGGGCGGGACGGTGAGCCGGCGGAATGTGTGCTGCTTTACGATCAGCGAGACCTGAATACGCAGATGGAGTTCATTCGCTGGTCGAATCCGGACGCTGAATTCTGTGAAAGGTCCTGGCATCTGCTGACCCACAGTACGGAGCAGGTCAGGTCCTTTGGCATAGACTGGCTGCGAGAGCGATTGTGTGATCGGCAGCGTCATGATCGCCGCATAGAAACGGTGTTGTCTCTGTTGCACCGTTACGGGTTGATTGAGGACGAAAACGATCTGAGTGACCTGGAAATTTCGGGAGATTTGCCGGCAGCGCTGGCCGATCCGGAATTGCGAAATGCGAAGTTGTTGAATGACCAGAAGCGACTGTATGCACTGGTGCAGTACATCCGGAGCGATGAGCGTCGCGGATATCTGCGGGATTACTTTGGCGTTTCTTGACGGCACCGCAAAAAAGTTGCCGGTACGACACAGCAGCGTCGTACCGGCGGAGGCTTTGAACGGGTTGTGATTTTCCTGTGGTGAATCAGCGGGAATTCAGAGCCATAGTGACGGTTTTCAGTTCGGTGTAATTCGCCAGTCCGGCTTCTCCGAGTTCGCGTCCGATGCCGCTCATTTTAAAACCGCCAAATGGTGCGGCGGCATCAAAGACATCGTAGCAGTTGATCCAGACGGTTCCTGCCCTGAGATCCCGAGCGAGGATGTGCGCATTGGACACATCTCTTGTCCAGACGGCAGCAGCCAGACCATAGGCCGTGTTGTTGGCGCGACGGCTGACTTCCTGGAGATCGCTGAACTTCAGAATGCTCATGACTGGCCCGAAGATTTCTTCGCGAGCAATATCCATCTGGTCGGTCACATTGGTGAACACGGTAGGTTCAAGGAAGAACCCGCGGTTGCCAACGCGTCGTCCACCGGCAACGCAGTCTGCCCCCTGAGTCCGTCCGCGGTCGATATAGCGGAGGATTTTGTCGAACTGAGCCTGATCGACCTGTGGCCCCTGTCGGGTCTCCTGATCAAACGGATCACCCACGCGGCGGTCGCGAGTGCGGGCGATGAGTCGTTCGACAAATTCGTCGTGGATGGAATCCTGAACGAAGAGTCGGCTGCCAGCGCAGCAACACTGGCCCTGATTGAAGAACAGGCCAAATTCCGCTCCGGCGACGGCCGCATCGATATCGGCATCTGCAAAGACGATGTTCGGACTTTTTCCGCCCAGTTCAAAGGTAAGTCGCTTCAGCGTTTCTGCCGCTTCGTGCATGATGATTTTGGCTGTTGAGCCTTCCCCGGTGAAGGCGATTTTATCGACCTTCGGGTGGCGGACGAGGGCTGCTCCGGCTGTCGGTCCGTAGCCGGGCACGACATTGATGACACCGGGTGGGAAGCCGGCTTCAAGTGCGAGTTCTGCCATTCGGAGGCAAGTGAGCGGCGTCTGTTCTGCAGGCTTCATGACAATGGTGTTGCCGGTAGCCAGCGCTGGGCCCCACTTCCATGCGACCATGAGCATGGGAAAGTTCCATGGGATGATTTGTCCGCACACACCGATGGGTTCGCGCCGTGTGTAGCAGAAGTAGTCACCGCGAATGGGAATGGTGCTGCCGTGAATTTTGTCAGCCCAGCCGGCGTAATAGCGAAAACAGTCGATCACCAATGGCAGGTCTGCCGCGCGAGAATCGCTGATGGGTTTGCCGTTATCGAGTGTTTCGAGGGCGGCCAGTTCATCGAAGTTTTTTTCGAGCAGGTCGGCAAATTTGTTCAGGAGCCGACCTCGGTCCCGGGCGTCCATCCGTGACCATGGACCGGATTCAAAGGCGGTGCGGGCGGCCTGAACTGCGAGGTCGATATCGGCAGCATCACCTTCGGCAACTTCGCAGATCACCGCTTCGGTTGCGGGGTTGACAGTGGAGAATGTTTTTCCGCTGACTGACGGGCGAAATTCGCCGCCAATCAGCATTCCCGTCTGACGGATTTTGGGTGCCGTAAAGGGAGACAATTCAGCTGTGGACATGACTTCACTCCTGTGGATCTGGTGTGGGAAGAAGTGAACCCGAGGTCCGGAGACGATCAACCGGATCGGGCTGTGCGGGACACGGGACAGAAGATTATGTCGGGTTTACCGACGGATTGCGAATCTGGGGGGTAAAAACACAAATCCTCTGCGTCACCAGTGGACGCAGAGGATTTGTGATGGAGATTTTGAGTGAAGGCTGGGTGTAACCCAACTGAAGACTCTATTCTTCGGTGACTTCCAGCAGGTGAATTTCGAAGATCAGGACTTCGTTCGGGCCGATGGCGCCACCGGCACCACGAGGTCCGTAAGCGAGGTCGCTTGGGATGAACAGTCGATAGTGTGATCCCGCCTTCATCAACTGCAGTGCTTCGGTCCAGCCTTTGATGACCTGAGTGACCCCGAAGGAGACGGGTTCGTCGGTGTCTGCCGGAGCTTCCCCTTCGTAGGACTGGTCAAAGACGGTGCCATTCAGCAGTTTTCCACGATAGTGGGTCTTGACTTTGTTCTTTGCTGTGGGAACCGGGCCGTCGCCTTCTTTGACGACCAGGTACTGCAGCCCGGACTTGGTGACTTTGACACCTTTTTGGGCTTTGTTTTCGTCGAGGAATTTCTGGTTGGCTGCCAGCTTTGTGGCATTTTTCTGTTCTGCCAGAGCTTCCATCGCTTCCTGAATTTCTTCAGGTTTCAGGACAGCTTTTTCTCCCTTGAGGGCGGCTGCGATACCGGCCGCGATGATGGCTGGATCAAGATCCAGGCCTTCGCGGCTGATGTTCATTCCGATGTTGTAGCCAATGCCGTAGCTGGCTTTTTCTTTTGTGGATTCCAGTTTGAGTGGACCTTTGGGGGCGGCGGTGTCGCCGTCCTGGGCGAAGGAGTGAGAGGTGAGCATCGCAACGGCAGCGATTGCCAATGGAATGGCACGCAGAAGACGGTTGATCATTAGGAATTCTCCTGGGAGGGAGTTGGCCCGGATACTTTATCAAGCAGAATCAAGCAGACTGGCCTAACGCAGAACAACAACCCGGTAACAGTTCCGGGTTGTGCAGTCGAAGCATCGGATGGGAATGGTTGTGGAGGGGCCGCTACCTCACGAAGAATCGCCGCAGTGAAGTCGCATCATGACGACTTTCCCGTGGCTTGCAAATCTGACAGGCCGGGAAAAACGTTGGCTGTCTGCTTTTACGAATTGAGAATGGCCGGGAGGCGATGCAGCCGTTGGTTGGGGCTGGTACCGACAATTTGCCAGACTATCTGAGCGATCCTGGCGGAAACTCACTGGGGCATTTGTGAGTCTCTTCAATCCGGAGCCGGGATTGCTACACTCCGGTCACTGAGAAGTCTGCGGTGTTTTTGCCTGAGCTCGCCACCGGGTTGGTGCGGCACGTCAAAGATAACACAGTTTGTTGTATGGTTGGATTGTTGCCGAATACATGCTGGAAAGCGTTACTCATGCCCACATATTTCCCTGAAGTTGATCAGATTTCCTACGAAGGTCCGCAGTCCCGAAATCCTCTTGCATTCCGTTTTTACAACCCTGCAGAAGTGGTTGAAGGGCGGACGATGAAGGATTGGCTGCGATTTGCGGTCTGTTACTGGCACACCTTTCGTGGTGACGGCACAGATCCGTTTGGGGCACCGACACTGAAGCGTCCGTGGGATGACGGCACAAATTCTGTCGATAACGCACTTCGCCGGGTGGATGTGGCGTTTGAGTTTATGACGAAGCTGGGTGTTCCCTATTACTGTTTTCACGATCGCGATGTGGCACCGGAAGGGGCAAATCTGCGAGAAAGCAACCGCAACCTTGATGCGGTTGTGAAAAAATTGAAAGAAGCGCAGCAGGCCACCGGAATTAAACTGCTGTGGGGAACGGCAAACCTGTTTTCAAATCCGCGATTTATGCATGGTGCTGCCACCAGTCCCAATGCGGACGTCTTTGCATTCGCAGGTGCCCAGGTTAAGAAAGCCATCGAAGTCACTCATGAGCTTGGTGGCGAGAACTACGTGTTCTGGGGTGGTCGTGAAGGCTACATGTGTTCCTACAACACCAACATGAAGCGGGAGCTGGATCATCTGTCGCGATTCATGCACCTGGCCAATGACCACGCAAAATCCATCGGATTCAAAGGCCAGTTTCTGTTTGAGCCTAAGCCGAAGGAGCCAACAAAGCATCAGTATGACTTCGATGCTGCTGCCTGTCTGAACTTTATTCGTCAGTATGGATTGCTGGATGTTGTCAAACTGAATATCGAGACCAACCATGCCACGCTGGCTGGGCATTCGATGATGCATGAACTTGAGTATGCGTCCATTCAGGGGGTTCTGGGCAGCATCGACGCGAATACCGGCGATCTTCTGCTCGGATGGGACACCGACCAATTCCCGACAGATATTTATCTGACGACGCAGATCATGCTGGTGATCATGAAGCAGGGTGGGCTGCAGCCGGGCGGAACGAACTTCGACGCGAAGGTGCGACGCGAAAGTATTGACCCGATCGATCTGTTTTACGCACATGTAGGCGGGATGGATGCGTTTGCCCGAGGACTTAAGATTGCAGCTGCCATTCGAGCGGACGGCGTGCTGGACGAATTTGTCCGCGAGAGATACAGCAGTTACGACAGCGGCATCGGTCGGAAAATTGAGATCGGAACCGCAAATCTCTCGGAACTGGAGACCTACATGCTGGAGAAGGGAGATTCAGCCCCGAACTCCAGTGGTCGCCAGGAAATGCTGGAAAACCTGATCAATCGCTACATCTGACTGCTGATCGTGCCGCAGTCTGCCGGCCAGATTCTGGTTCTGCGATGATGTGTCTGACTGGATTTCATGTGTCTGGCTGCAGGGTTGCTGCCACGCTGAATTGATTTCTCGAAGCCCGGCTCGGTTGAGTCGGGCTTTTGTATTTCCTCTGCCTGGAAGTTTCGTTATGAATTCTGAGACGCCTGATGTGATCACGATTGCAATGATGCGCGAGGTTTTGTCGGTGCCATTGCTGTGCGATGCCCTGGATGCTGCCGGATTTCCGCGTCAGAGTCCGCGACTGCCCATTGTTCCGGTGACCATGGCACATGTGACATTGATCGGCAGGTGTCGCACAACACTCTGGGCCGACATGGCGCATGTTGATCCCAGACCCTATGAACTGGAGTTGAAAGCGGTCGATGGCTGTCAGCCCGACGACGTGCTGATCTGCGGTGCCGCGGGTTCCAACCGATCCGGGATCTGGGGAGAGTTACTGACGACGGCTTCCCGCAATACCGGGTGTGTTGGAGTGATAGTGGATGGCGCTGTTCGGGATATTGCAAGGATGCGCAAGATGCATTTCCCGGTATTTGCCCGAGGTGGCAATCCGTATGACAGCAAGGATCGTCAGCGCGTGATTGATATCGACATCCCCGTGGAACTGGACGGGATTCGTTTTTGTCCGGGGGATTTGGTGGCAGCGGACGAGGATGGTATTGTTGTTGTTCCGAGGGCTGTGGAAGCTGAAGTGGTTCGGGCGGCATGGGTCAAAGCGCACGCAGAAAATCAGGTGCGTGACGCAATTCGAGCGGGCATGTCGGCCACAAAAGCGTTTGAAACGTTTGGCGTCCTGTGAGAGATGGATTTGAAGCGTTGAGGCTTTTTATAAGGCCTGATCAGCACCTGACGCGGATTGACGGAGAAAAACATTTTTCGGCTGCAGCGTACCGGTTTCAGTCATCACTGCGACTGCGTACAGCTGTTTGAACAGGTTGTCGGCGAGGGCCAATTGTGTGCCTGCCGGAAGGGATTCTGTCACTGAAAGGCGTTGTTGATCGACCACAAGTTGTCTGCCGCAGACAAGATCAACACAGTCCTGCTCAGAACACTGATAGCGTGGAAGGTGTGCGACAATTTGTGTGGCAGGAATGATGGCGTCGTGAATGCTGGTACCGTGCAGTAATTCCGGGCTGATGGCATCCTGAATTCGAAATTCTCCGATTGCCGTTCTTTCAAGGCGGCTCATTAGAGCCCCGCAGCCCAGCGACTGGCCAAGATCGCGCGCGATTGAGCGAATGTAGGTTCCCGAGCCGCAGGTAATCTGCAGGTGAAGCAGAGGCCATTGCCAGCTGAGTATTTCGATGCTGTGCACGACCACTTCGCGAGACGAAAGGGAGAATTCGGTACCTTTGCGGGCGAGGTCGTAAGCACGCTGACCCTGCACATGAACCGCGGAAAACGCCGGGGGGACCTGAGCAACAACTCCAGTGAGTTGCTTCAGGGCCTCTGCAATCGCCTGATAATCCGGCAGTTGTGTTGGCACCGGATGCTGGAGGATTTTGCCTGTACTGTCATCTGTGTCGCTGGTTTGTCCCAGAGTAAATTCGGTCACATAGGTTTTGGTACGTTCCTGAAGCATCGTCATCAGGCGTGTCGCATCGCCGATGCAGACCAGCAGGACGCCGGTGGCCATGGGATCCAGTGTTCCTGCATGACCGGCCTTCAGCGGCCGTACGAGGCGTTGAATCTGATTCACAGCATCTCGGGAAGTGATCCCCTGTGGCTTGTTCAGGTTGATTACGCCGAAAATTGAAGAGCGGATGGTCATGAGGCGGCTGAATAAGGGGCATAATAGCACCGCCGTACAGATGTGCTTCGGCGGACAATTTGGGTGCAGTTGAGTTTGCAGCCGCGAGGACTTTAGTAATCGATTCCCAGATTTCTTTCGATCGAGCGTGCTTTATCAGACATCAGATACTTTCCAAACCATGGATCCGGATCCTGTTCGCGAGCGTAGTCAGCTCGGCCTTCGTCGCCGACGAAATTCCATTCTCCGTTGTCGTCGTCTGCAACCTCCCCATCAAATGGTTTCGGGGTAAACATGCGGCCAAAGCGACGCGACGCGTTTTTGGGGTGTTCAAGCAGGTGGCAGCCGGTTGCCAGCAGAGTCAGCAACGCTGCATTCAGAAGCATTGCTTTTTTTGTGTGCATGGATTTTCTCCGGTGGGGGCAGACTTTGAAACAGGGTTTGCTGCGGAAATGCCGATTGGTGATAGGGAGTGGCTGGAATTTGAATAGCGCTGGAATGTAATCGTGCGGATGGGGAATGAGAGAGCAAATCATGGCAACGCTGGACATTCTTGTGGTGGCCCCACATCCGGATGATGCGGAAATCAGCTTAGGCGGTACGATTGCCGCCTCAATACGGCAGAATCTGCAGGTTGGAGTCCTGGATCTGACCAGCGGTGAACCGACTCCGCTGGGCACCCTGGAAATTCGGGCAAGAGAAACGCAGCGTGCGTCGGAGCTGCTGGGGTTAAAGTGGCGGCGGAATCTGGGACTTCCGAATCGCAGTCTTCAGGCGACATTGGAACACCGCCGCATGCTGGCGGAGGTAATTCGGGAAGTGAGGCCTCGGGTGCTGATGGTGCCCTACTGGCAGGATGTGCATCCGGATCACGTTGCTGCGTCGACGTTATGTGACGACGCGAGATTCTGGGCCAAGCTAAGCCGCAGTGATATGGCCGGTGAACCGTGGTGGGCGCCGATGCTGCTGCACTACTTCAGTATTCATCTTCGCATTCACCCTGCACCGTCCATTGTGATGGACATTTCTGCTGTGATAGAAACGAAGATGGATGCGGTGCGGGCGTTCGAGAGTCAACTGATCACTGGACGCAGCCAGGCCTTTCCGACGCCCATCGATGATATTCGTGACAGAGCCCGGTATTGGGGTTGGGCGATTGGGAGGGCGTATGGAGAGCCGTTGGTCAATCGCGAGTCCGTCGGGGTTTGTTCGGTAGCAGATCTGTTGTAGAGCCGACCGGCTTTGGCGTGCCCGAATGGTGAGGCGAAAGAGGCGGTCTTCGTGTGGACTTTATGACACATGCCTTTGCCTGAAACACGATGGAGCGGTGGGGAGTTTCGGCTTGCACACCGGGTTGCGCCCCCGGTGTGCAACAGAAAGTCGTCACATTCAACCGACGCCGATGTTGTGGAAAAACAACGCGTCTGACCCACTACGGCAGAGAAATCAGGAACCGTGGCGGTCGGTACGGCGGGCTATTCAGCCAACCACTTTGCTCAACGCGGTTTTCTGGCGTCGGCGATAGATCATGCCGGCTGCAGCCAGCCCGATCGGCAAAAGTACACCCAGAGCAGGCTCAGGCACTGCTGCAGGAAGCCCGGTCGCGTAGAAAACAACCGTGGAGTTAATCAGTGCGCCTGCAGCAAGGTCACGATTCAATGAGATGAAGAACTCTGCTTGTACGGCATCTGTAAAGCCTGTGAACAGTCCGGTCGTTCCAGGAGACCAGTTTCCGGCAAGCCTCATGACTCGGAAGTACCCTGTGGGCACCATGAATTCTGTAGTGTCTGCTGCCACAACGCCGGAGAAGGTGCCGAAATCCAGCCCGGAAAGGGCGATTGGCTTACCAACGGCACCGGGGGCTGCGGGAATTGCAAGAGGCTCCCAGGGGGTGTTGGGAAATGCGGAAAAGAATCCCACGCCGGCAGCACTTTGCATGGTCACGAAAGTGACCGCCTGATTCAGCGAGCCTGTGTTGGGGGAAATTTGGGGGTCAAACTGGACCACACCAGTGATGTAGGCGGCTTGGGACGAAACGGTCGTTACCAGCACAGCGAATGCGCAGAGAAGAAAGCTTTTCATGATTATAGGTCTTGGGGAGTCGGGGAATACCAAAGGCATTTGAGCGAATATTCCAGTTATTGCTCATATGCTGGTTGGGAGTATCTCCAGTGATTTTGGAATGGCAATCAGAACGTCAACAGGATGGGGAATTTTCCGTACGGAAAAAGTACCAACATTGCGAAATCGCTCTAATCGTTACAACCGGACATGTTTGCCTGATCATGGCTGGGTGGACTCACTGAGGGGGGCGTGGAGCAGACTGGCGGTCGGGAGAGACTCTGCTTGCCGAAGTGCCGGAACCTGTATCCACATGACAACAGCATGCTATATGGTTGTTTTCTCAGCGGTTTTGCCAGCTGTCGGAGCACCCTGCCAGCGGTTGCTGTTGTTTCGGGCCATGGTAGTCGTGGCGATTACAACCGGGCGCATGGGCTTGGAGGGTCTGTCGCCAGAAGACGACATCGCACCGGAGAAGTGTTGCAAGTTGGTGTCAAAGGGGTGTGATGAAAGGCAACAAAAAAAGGACGGCTGATGCCGTCCTTTTGTCCTTGTGCATGTGTTGTAAAGCCTGAGCGCAGATGGCTCAGTTGTTTTCAAGACATGGCGTAGTATCAGCAGATCGGTTGCGGCGTCGGCGGAGCCAGACAAGAGCGCCCAGTGCCGTTCCGGCAAAGGCGAATGTTGACGGTTCCGGAACGGGGGCTGCCCCATAGGATTGGAACGTGATGGAACCGTTCAACGCCGGGTTGTAGGTATTGCCCCGAGTAAACGCAATCGAAAGTTCTGCGCTGTGATTGCTGGTGAAGCCATTAAACAGGGAATTAGATCCGGGGGTCCATGTGCCAGCGATGGTCACAAATCTGAAAAAACTATTGGAGATTTGGAATTCAGGACTGTCTGTCGTGACGATTCCGGAAAACGTTCCGAAGTCGGCATTTGAAACAGAGATGGTGGATCCGGTGCTGGGTGCTGTGGAGAGGGAAAAGTCTCCCCAGGCAGTTCCTACCGGCAGATTGGTAAAGAATCCACCGCGACTGGCATTGGATGTCAGGTTGGAAAATGTGATGGACTGGTTCAGTGAACCGGTCCCCGGTGTTTTGGCAGAGTCAAAGGCGACCGATCCGGTCATGTAGTCAGCAAATGCGATTGAATTTGAAACTGCCGAAACAAGGAGTGCCGATAAAAGAAAGATTCGCATGGGGATGCATCCAGAGTGAAGGGAAACAAAAGTGTCATCGAACCATCACTCCCTGTGAGGCTCATTGCACGCTGACGATTTTGGCAAGATGCTTTGCCCGGGCAACATATCTTTCCTGAAAATCAGACCCTGGGCATGTTGCCAAAAAAGGACATCTCTCAGGGGCCGAAAAATCGGTAAAGGACTGAGATTCCTTCCATTGTTTCAGGGTAAGATTGTAGTGTTCAGGGGAATGAAATCAGGTTTGCTGACAGTATGGCTTTGTTGTGTTTGAGCAGCATGGCGTGACCATGTGTTGCAAGTCGTGGGGTGTGCGGTTTCTACGGAAATTGCAGACGCTTTGGCTGAAAAGTTGTTGGGATTTGGATGGGTCGCTGCCAGCGGATACGGGT
This sequence comes from uncultured Planctomycetaceae bacterium, assembly GCA_903871805.1. Taxonomy (GTDB): domain Bacteria; phylum Planctomycetota; class Planctomycetia; order Planctomycetales; family Planctomycetaceae; genus SXXK01. The sequence goes on from CAIQIE010000014.1 coordinate 15,011, forward strand.
TGAAGGTCGATCACAGCAGCAGGAATTCCGCGTGTCTGAGTTCCAGAGAGATGACAGTGTTCCGTGACGCTGGAGATTCCCGCAGTCTGCCGGGAGTGTTCTTTCGGTGCAGAGCATCAGGTAAGCACTGGATTAAGGATGCGTGATCTCTATGGGTACTGATTTAAATCTGGCGATTTCTCAGATCCGATTTGCTCGCGACTACACTCAGTCGCTGCTGGCCGGGATTCCTGATGACTGCTGGTTCGTCCAGCCGCAGAATGTGGTGAGCCATATTGCGTGGCAGGTGGGGCATCTTGCGATGGCGCAGTATGGCTTATGTCTGTTTCGAATTCGTGGTCGCGCTGATACGGACCTTGATCTGATGTCTTCTGCATTTCGAAAAAAGTTCAGTCGCGGAACGACGCCGGATGCGGACCCCTCACGAAATCCAACAGTTTCGGAAATCCGAAGTGTGCTGGACCGTGTGCATGAGCAGTCGTTGTTGGAACTGGCCGGTTTTTCTGAGTCGTTGCTTGCGGAAGGTGTTGATCCACCGTTTGCTGTGTATCCGAACAAGCTGGGTTGCCTGCTCTTCTGTTCTCATCATGAAATGATTCATGCAGGTCAGATCGGGTTACTGCGACGACTTCTGGGGCTCGCACCAGTGCGTTAAGAGACATCGGCAGTCACGGCGATTTCCGGTATGGGTTGTGTGTTGGAACGAGTGTATTGATTCCGGAAGCACCGACTGAGGGAAATGATCCTTTCGGGGCTGCAGTGGGGGCAGATGACATGGCGTCGTTGATCGGTGAACACTGGCGTTGGTGGTTTGCAGGATGCTGGGGGACCAGGACATTCCGGTGGTAAGATGATTCCGAACTTCGGGTGGCTGAAGAGTCACTTGACTCGGGGGGGGTTGTGCCCCTTGCGTTGTGGAAAAACGACGCCGATGATTGGGGCCGTTGGCTAACGAGCAACGCGGGATCCCTGATGATTTTCGAATTGGAAGGCTGAAAAATGAGTGAGTTAAGCGGAAAGAAGTTTTTGTGTTTTGTGGGCGAAGACTACGAGGATCTGGAACTGTGGTACCCGAAGTTACGGCTGATCGAAGCTGGGGCGGAGTTCGACGTTGCGGGTCAGGATGCCGGTAGGAAGTATCTTGGAAAGCACGGGTATCCGTGTGTTTCGGACATTGGGATCAGCGAGCTGCGGGCAGCGGACTATGACGGATTGATCTGCGCCGGTGGCTGGATGCCTGACAAGCTGCGTCGTGATTCGGACGTGTTAAGGATTACCCGGGAATTTTCGGAGTCTTCCAAACTGGTTGCCGCCATTTGTCATGGTGGCTGGATACCAATTTCCGCCGGGATTTATCGGGGGGTGAAAGTCACCGGGTCACCGGGGATTCGGGATGACCTGGTGAATGCCGGTGCGTTATTTGAGGACAAGTCGGTTGTCGTGGATCGACATTTTGTCAGCAGCCGCAAGCCTGATGATCTTCCGGATTTCTGTCGGGAAATTATTCGAGTCTGCAGGGGCTGAGCGTTTTACGCGGGGATTGGTGCGGACTTGTCAGAGTGCCGGGGCTTTGCAAGGCTCTGGCTGGGGATATTTTTTCATTCAGGGAAGTGTGGGCTGCGGCTGGCTGGACTTTGTTTTTTGCTGATGCAGGTCTGTGTTCATAGCGTTGGGGCCTGAGCAGGTTCGGTCTGCCGGCGCAGGGTTCCACTGTCTGTTTGCTTTCATGAGGATGAGTAATCGTGAAGTATCCTGAAGTCGTAACTCTGGGGTTGAGTCCGAGTTTTGGATTTGGTGATCGTACCGGGCTGGCAACACCAGGACATGTGGCAGCCATGCTGAAGGATGGCGCTGGCATTCAGCCGATTTTTCCGCAGCAGTCAATTCGCGAAATGCAGCGGACTCAGAGAACCCCTGTGCAGGTCATGGAAGATGCACTTCGGGGCGCAGCAGGGGCTGGCTGGACTGCTGTGACAGGTGCTGATGCGGATCATCTGAAAACGCCGGAAGATGTGAATGTAACAGCAGCAGCCGGGTTTACATTCTTCACGATTGACCCTTCAGGATCTGTGGACCAGAAGGCTGACAATTATGATGAAGCCACGCTGCGTGCCCGGTTTGCTGCCGTTTCCGGAACTGCGCCGTGGTTCGGGGAATATGCCGGGAAGAGCTTTCGGCTGGCAACGGGAACTGAGGTTGTTCTGGATGAGCATGCCTGCATGAGAGCGGCCGTCAAGTATGGTGCAGCCATTCAGCATGCGGTCTCCCTTTCAGAGCACATTCGTCGTGTGCATGAAAGCAATGGGCGGGCATTTGAAATCGAGTTGTCAGTTGATGAGACAGACCAGCCCACAACTCTGGCTGAGCATTTTATTATTGCTGAGCAGTGTCTGAAGGCGGGGATGAAACTGGTCAGTCTGGCTCCGCGGTTTATCGGGGACTTTGAAAAGGGAGTGGATTTTAAGGGTGACCTGAAGGCACTGGCGGTTTCGCTGGCGGATCATGCGGCTGTCGCGCAGTTAGTTGGTCCCTATAAACTGAGTCTGCACTCGGGTTCGGACAAGTTGTCCATGTACAGTCTGCTCAGTCGGTGTACCAAAGGTCTGTTTCACGTCAAGACGGCCGGGACCAGTTACCTTGAAGCGTTGCGTGTTGTGGCACGTCATGAGGAATCGCTGTTCCGCGCCATTATAGATTTTGCTCGTGGGCGTTACGACACAGATAAGGCCACATACCATGTGTCAGCAACGATCGCCAGTGCTCCAGCTCCCGGCATCGTGTCATCCGTGCGGGACCTGGAAAGGGAATATCTGGAGTTATGGGAAGACGTACCGGAGGGCGTGGGATTCACGAAGCCGGGACGACAGATTCTGCACTGCACGTTCGGTTCGACGCTGACACACCCGGAATTTGGTCCGGCGATCCGTTCTGTGCTGGCGACGCATCCCGAGACCTATACTGAGGTTCTGGCGGACCACTTTGGTCGTCATCTGAGACCATTGAAGGCCGGATTCTAGGAAACGGTTGTTCTAAATGGGGCAGGATTTGTCCGGCCAGCGGCATGATGTCTGGAAGCTATGGTATGGAAATCGATTGAGTGAACATCTCGATCGGTTGCCATAACGCGTTGGATGCAGGTTGAAAATGCGATTGCGAAATTGGGAGGTGACAGACTCATGCTGCAATTAACCGGCCGCCAGGCGTTTGTGACCGGAAGTACTCAGGGTATCGGGCTGGAGATCGCGGCCGCTCTGAACGAGGCCGGAGCGGGTGTGGTTCTGCATGGTCTGGAAATGGACGCACGGGCCGTGGCTGCAACGGTACGCTGTGGCAGAGGGGGCTGCCGTGCACCGTTGATTCCCGGCAATCTGGCGGATCCGATGCCAGCGGGACCGATTGGGATTGCAGAGGCAGCGCTGAAGTTGAATCCCGCGATTGACACCCTGGTCTGCAATGCCGGGACCTTTATTGATGCGCCGTTTCTTGAGATGTCTTACGAGACGTTTGATAAAACGCTTAAGCTGAATGTGTATTCGCAGTACGTGCTGGTGCAGTATTTTGCAAGGCACTGGGTTTCAAGGGGGATTCGCGGCCGGATTTTGATGACCGGTTCGATCAATGGGCGACTTTCCGAGCCGGTGCATGTGGCTTACGATACGTCCAAGGGCGCGATCGACGCGATGGTGCGATCGCTGTGTGTCTCGCTCGCTCCGCTGGGCATTCGAGTGAACGGAATGGCACCGGGACTGTTTAGAACGCCCTTGACAGAGCCGGCACTGAAAGATGATCGCGTTCGGCGATGGATGGAACTTCACACTCCAAACGGCGTTGTTCCGGGGGCTGAGGTGTGCGGAGGTACTGCGGTGTTTTTGTTGAGTGACGCAGCAGAACATATCCACGGTCAGATGATTCTGGTGGATGGTGGCATGAGTGCGTGGCAGCAGCCAGATCCCCCTGCGGAATGGATGGCTGGCTGAACCCACTGGACAGGACATGTTCGGGCTGTGTTATCGGGCAGACTGTTGGGATCGGGCGCGCTGTGGCTACCCGATGATTTCTCGGCGTTGGCTGACGTAGTCCCAGACGACATACCTGTCGAGATCCTTTCCTGCGGTGAAGAAGACCCGTCCCCCGGTACTTTCAGCCAGCCGATGAGCGAACTGAACATCTTCGTGAGACTGGGACCAGCTGGGCAGCAGGAAGATATTGATCGTGATTCCCTCGCGACGGCACAGCAGCCCTTCACGTCGTGTGGCTTCTTCGGTCTGCGGATCAGGAGGGTAGAGCATGTACAGCAGACTGCCGTCGAAGTGTGCTGTAGGAAGTCCGTCTGTGATCAGGATGACCTGTCGGTTTGGAGAATCCTGCAGAGAGAGAAACTGACGTGCCAGCTGCAGCCCGTGCTGGATGTTTGTGAAATGCGGGGGAATATGTACTTCCGACACATCCTCGCGACTCATATCGGCCCGGAGGCGCACAACGGGGCTGGTGATCGTGGGAATCTTTGGCATCAGGGAAAGCAGGTCTCCTGGAGCCACGACTTTTGCAAACGTATGCAGTTCAATAAAGCGGAGGAAGTCACCGGGGAATTCGGACGTGATCAGACCATTGAGTGCCAGAGCCATGCGTTTTACGTTGACGTATTGTCCGTCGTACCGCATGGATCCGCTCATGTCCATCAGAACCACTGTGGCACATTTCGGATTGTTTCGGGTTTTGTGGATTTCGATATCGCCCTGATGCAGGCGGAGTGGTCGTTCGGAGCCCTGACGCACCATCGCGTTGATCAGAGTCGCCGGGATATCCATTTGAGAAGCGGAATCACCAAACTCCCATGGTCTGGTGCGCTGCAGTTCCACAACACCTTCGCCGGTGACGGGACCCTGATGGCGTCCCGAGCGTGACGCTTTCAGATCGCTGAAGATGCGTTGAAGCAATCGCCCCTGAAAAAGGCGATAGGCTTTGGGCGACAAGCGGATCTGTCCGTCCTGGCCCGAAAGCCCCTGTCCTTCCATCATCTCTTTCAGATGCTTCTGAATCTGTTCCTGAAACTGATTCAGGCTGGCCATGGTTTCGGGATCCGCGAACTCGCTTAGTTCCTGCAGATCGATGATGGCCAGTTGTGCATTCTGCTTTGCTTCTTCCAGCTGCTTCAGCAGTTCATCAATTTTCTGCAGCTCGGCATAGATTTCCAGGGCGTCATCTATTTTCATGGACCTGCTGCCGGTGAATTCATATTTCGCCGCCAGCATGTCGACCTGATATTTTTCTCCGATGGTTTCCATCAGCCCTGTGAGACGGCCGGCAAAATCCGGAGCAATTCGTTCGGCGCGATACCAGAGGTTTTCCAGCTGGTAGATCTGCTCGTGCTTGACTGCATTCCAGAACGTTTTGGAGAATTGCCCGGGTGGCTTTGCGTCGCGAGCAGAATCGGCTACCCGACGGACAGCTTTGCGACGAACGTCATTGGTTTCCCATGTGCTGAGGATCTTTTCTTTTCGTTCCTGCAGCATGCGTTTTAAAGCGTCCAGGCTGGGGCCGAGCCCGGGGAACTGTCCGGGGTCGAGTCGAATGGCTCTGGCAAGCTCTTCCTCGCTGAGTTCCCGCATGGAGCCGTACGTCAGCATATGCTCAAACACCGGTGACACGAGGTCCGGGGGAGGAGCTGAGGGGGAGGGTATGGCCTGAGGGTCATACTGCTGGTAGACGTGAACAATGCCGCCTCGGCGTTCATCTCCGGTATTCTGGCTGACATTCACTGAAGATTTTCCTGCACTAATGTGTTTGCCAGACAGTACCACGACTGATTTTTGTGGCAACTGTCGGCCATTTTGTTGCGCACTGGCCGCCGACTCCGCGTTGATTGTAGGCAGGATTCTGAAACCGAAATGGCAACCTGACAAATTCAGAGCGGAAATTACGGGAATTCCGAAGTTCAGAACCGAGGGGGCCCTGCTCTGCGGAACCACGTGTTTTCCCTGCGGCAAATTGGGATTCCGGACTTGTTTTCGGGGCCTGGACGCGGAAGATTGGCGATATTAACGTGTGGGGGAATCCTGTAATCTTCGAAAAAGATGAGTTGTCGGAATGAGTTTGCCGCCTGTGTTCTGTTCTTTTGAAAGTCGCCGGTCAACGGAAATGTGTTCGTTGATCAATCGTCATGGCCTGACGGCATTGGCAGCTCCCTCAATGCGTGAACTTCCGATCGAGGATAATCCGGCGGCCGTGTCGGTGATTCGGCGGATGATTCAGGATGAATTTCCGTTGGTTGTGCTGATGACAGGTGTCGGGACGGAAGCCCTGTTTGATGTTGCCAGGTGTCAGGGGCTTTATGAATCCCTGCTGGCGGCATTTCAGCGAACAACACTGATTGTTCGTGGTCCCAAGCCGGCGACAGTGCTCGCCAAAGTCGGGCTGCGGTATTCGTACAAGGCCCCGGAGCCGAATACATGGCGAGAGTTACTGGCGGTGATTGATGAGGCGGGAGTGGCCTTGTCGGGCCGTTCTGTTGCGGTGCAGGAATACGGGCTTCCCAATCTTCGCTTTTACGCGGCGCTTGAGCAACGCGGTGCCACGGTGACACCAGTACCGGTTTATCGATGGGGATTGCCGGAAGATCCTGGTCCACTGATTCATGCGATCCATTCCATCGCCGAGGGACATGTGCAGGCGTTGCTTTTTACCAGTGCAAATCAGGTCAGCAACGTGCTGCAGATCGCAGAGCAGGAAGGGTTGTCGGGCCGTTTTCGTGAGAGTCTGGCGGACGGCATTCTGGTGGCATCTATTGGGCCGACCTGCACAGAGGCTCTGATGGATCAGGGATTCTCGGTACACGTGGAAGCCAGTCCTCCGAAAATGGGGCAATTGGTAAAAGCCGCAGCAGAGGCGTGGCAGTCGCGGGCCCGTGGTGAATCGTCATAGCGGCAGGACGCAAGACCCATGGCACTCACTTTCGCGGAGCGAAAGGCGACAAGGTACGCGGCATTGGGCGCAAGACCGCGGGTGCGTTTGTTGGTTGAGATGTGGTACCGGACGGCTTGCGCCGTTTCGCATTCATCCGGCCCCAGCAGATGCCAGCCATCTGTGGCAACGTTCATAACAGCCCCGGGGCACGGCAACCAATCTGCCAAAATGGAACGCCAAAATGGGGCCATCCCTTCGACAACGTGCTTGTTCGCCTTATTGATTGAGCGATTGATATTGATTGAGCGATTGATGCAGTGAACAACCTGAACGTCCTGATCCGCCAAAACATCCCGCTGATTCGCTCGTGCCATCGCAGGAACTTCACTCGCGAACGCCACGTTTTTGAAAGAACCCAAAACTCCAGCAAAATAGTACATGGGCTGGTAATCGCTGCTAATCGATAGGTGGATGGACCCATATGCATACGTTGAGCTCAAACGACGGATGGATGGCCCTGCTTCCCTGCTACTGCTGCCCTGCTCTGCTCTGCTCTGCTCTGCTCTGCTCACTCTGGCAGTGCCGGCAGTTCTCGGGAACCGGAGGCTGGAGTATCGGTTTCGCGGGCCATGCCCGAAAACAGTCGGATGAATTCATCGAGCGGGACTTTGAGGATCCCCTGGGAAGCGGGGTAACCGTGGACCGGACCGCTGCTGCCTGCCGGGCGAAAGTTGCCCCCGTGAGGATTCCACAGTGTGATGGTATCGGACGTGTTGTCCCAGGCAATAACGGCCCAGGCGTGGTTGGAAGCCAGCCCGGGTGTCCGGGAATCGCGAGTGGTACAGACCATGGCGTGACGTTCACGGCGGGCATCATCCAGCCATGTTCTGAGCTGCAGCAGGCAGTCACGGTACTGGCGAGTTTCGTTGGCGTTGCGGCGAGTGAATTCAAATGAAAAACGCTGGATCTGCCGTCCGGTGATCAACGATAGAAAGTGGGTGACGGAGCCACCGCTGGAAATCGCATCAATGGCGGACCCTTTGGCCGCCGCTGCCGGGCCGATCACCTTCTGTGCGGCCCCGGCCGCTTTTTCATAGACGTTGACCCAGACACCGTCACCTTCGTTGCCGGCCGTCAGAGCCAGTTCGGCATCGGTCAGTTTTGGCACGGGGATCTGATACTTGCCAAAGCGTACATAGTAACCATTGGCGGGGCCGCTGGTGAACATCTGCGAGACGCGATCCGGAGTGACCGCGAGGACAGCCCCCAGCGGTGCCAGGACGAAGCAGTTGCCCAACTGGCCCTGGTGAATGGTGGCCAACTGCGGTCGACCGGAAGCAAACAGGCGTGGCTGCGCCTGCTGGATGCGTTTGTTGGCGAGCGTAAAGAGTTCCTGGAAATGCTGGCCGTCTGCGGTGCGAGCGTCCACTCGTTGCTGCAGCTGATCTTTGCCTGGTCCGGTGGCAGCAGCCGGGTCACCGGTCAGTCCGCGTTTCAGAGCAGCGATGGCGGCCGCTTCGGAATCCCGCAGCAATGGGTCCGAAACGGCCTGATCAATTTCAGTGGTTGAAAGCCGTCGATCGCGATTGAGATCCCATTTGCTGAAACGTCGATCGATGATGTCGGCCATTTCGGACGGCAGCGTGAACAGGGCTGAGCCACCGCTGAGAAACAGCAGCGACATCCAGGCCAGACGCGTGAAGATATGGGAAAACGCAACCATGCAGGACGTCCAGAAGAAGCGAACGGGACAGTTCGCCATGCCGCGCAACGATCGGCGAACTGCCGCCCGCGACTCACCATGACCGCTCGACAAGTATGGGAAGTCAGAAATGGAAGCCATACAGATCTGTGAAATCAGGCGGTTTGGTGGAGGAAGCCATGCCTCAGGTTGCAGTTGTGCAGCGATGTTGCGAATCGGCAGCACCTGGTGCCGCTGAACAGCCATAGAACGAAGGAGCGTTGTGATGGATCGAAGAATTCCGGCGGAGGTGATGGAACGAATGAGTGACGGGCGCCCCGACGATCGCTCCCCAGTGCACTCTTTATTTTTAAATGCCTTACAACTGGGTGAAACCGAGGTGCCGGCAACCTTCAGGCCAGTTTGCTTGAAGTTCGGTACCGGGCGGCTTGCGCTGCACCGCTTTTATGTTTCGGTGATCTGCGACGATGCGGTCTGCCTTCATTGCGATCTACCGTTTTGCCTGCCTTGGGATTAGTTGCCCAGTGATGCGAGGAATCCGGCCATTTCTCCGGCGGCGTGTGCGTTGTTCTGGGTTTGGGCGGTCTGGATGCCGTCGTTGAATACGGAGCGTGCCGCTTCGGTTTTGCCGAGCCTTGTAAGCAGTTGTCCGGCCATCAGGAAGGCAGGAACGTAGGGGCTTTCAGACTGCATCAGTTGGCTGAACTGCTGCAGTGCACCGTCAGGATCACCCTGTTTATCAAACTCCATGGCGAGCATGTAGCGAAGAGTTTGATCGTCCGGAGTGGACTGAAGCATGGCTTCGAGTTTTTCTCGACGAGTTGGCATGGAAAGGCCCGTTGCTGGCTGAGGGTGGTTTTCTGTTTTGTTCCGGAAGCGTGATCTGGAACTGAGAGATGACTGGACGCCCGGCTAACCTGGCGCCACTTCAATTCGCCGAGGTTTTGCGCGGGGGGCTCTGGGAAGTTCGACCCGCAAAACACCATTACTGAGCTTCGCCTGAATTCGGTCATGGTCCACCTCATCGCTGAGAATGAACGAGCGGAGGAAGTCTCCAGTGGGGTACTCCTGGTGGATTACTCGTCGTGGATCAGAATCCGTCAGTTGAACGCGACCGAACAGCGTCAGTTTGTTGTCCTGAACCTGAAGGTTCAGGCCCTCTGCTGACACTCCCGGTAAATCGGCATACAGCACGAGACCGTCCGGGGTTTCGTAGATATCGGTGGGAGGGTTAAACAGCATGCGCTGCGGTTCTGCCGGGGCTGAAGTGGCAGGAGGGGCGGGGACAACCGGACGCGACGGGAGAAGTTGATCGGAATTTGACGGACTGGGGACTGCAGCGGATGCATCGCTCATGGAAACACTTCCGGGGATTGTCAGGGACTGCAAAAAGCGAAGAAGAACGGAACAGTCCGCAATTCAGAAATTGTGCAGGTTGGGTTAGGGACCATCATTGACCGCAATTTGTCTGGGCAGGCTGGACGGAGCTTTAGGCAGTGTGACCCTCAGTACTCCGGCCGAATAGTCCGCTTTCATGCCGTCTTCATCCACACGCTCAGGAAGCGGAATTGTTCGCTGCCATGGGCCATGAAAACGTTCCTGACGACGGAAAGAATCTTCGCGGGCTTCTTCCGGAGGTGTTCGGTTGCCTTTAATGGTCAGGTATCCGGACGCGGTTGTGACTTCAATCTGGCGTGGATCCACACCTGGGATTTCGGCTGTCAGAACATAGCAGTAATCCGATTCCAGCAGGTTGACGTGCGGAAACCGGCGTCCAGGGCGAACTCCATGAAGCGTCAGGTGAACGCCCTGCAGTAGACGGTCAACTTCTCGTTCAAGGTCCCGAAAAGGGTCCCATGACTGACCCCACCGAAAAACTGCCATCGTTGATCTCCGTGGCGTGCGTGTGCCGGAATCGCGGCAGATGCGACGATTCGAAAATGACATTTCCCGACGATTTACGACGAGGCTGCATTCTCTGTTCCATTTTTTGGGGAAAACTTTTTGTTGTCGCTGGTGCTGGCTTGTGTTGTAAGTCCTTTTCAGAAAAGGGGTTGTGTTTCTATGGTGATTTTGAGCTGCGTGTGGTGGCCAGGATGGTGCCTGCCAATTTGCCACCTCTATCAGTGGAACATCCCCTACTCCATGGGACTTTTGGCCCGGAACTTCAGGGCTGTGAAAGGATTCCTGGGGTGACTTTTATGCCGGATGTGCTGGATTGGCAGGGGGCGGATTTTGCTCAGTGAGGCGGTTGGTTCAACTTGAGTCATGTCCATGCACAATATCGCTTTTGTCAGAGATTCCGTCGCCGCACAAGGTTTGGCCGGAACAATCGCTACAGATGGTTTTTTCCGGTAATGGTTAATGTTTCCTTTCATGAACATGTCTGTGCAGTCGTCAGATTTCGCCGGACTGCGATTTCAGGAGTAATACTCCAGTATCAAGGAAGGCAGGCTTCAGGAAATTTCCGGAAGCCGCGTTGTGTTGCCTTGTTATCTGCCTTATCGGCTCCCTGGAACGGGGGCGTGGGGCAGGCTCGTTTTCCCCAAAACGCTGAGAGGTCCTGAGATGTCGACATCAACATATGATGTCCTGGCAGCGCCCCGTCGTCGCCCAATGCGACGAAGAGCCGGCCAGGGTGAGTTGTCTCCGGTGAAGATTGAAAAAGTCCCGGAGCCCGTAATTCCGGCAGTTGCATTGCCGACCATGGAGACCGTGGTTCGAGAAGAAAGCGGTGCTGTTGGTCGTGAAATCATCGAGCGTCGACGGCTGGATCGTCGTCGTCAGATTGATCCAACAACATGCGAACGCGACTACAGCAGCCCTGAGATTGAATTCATGCGAGCCATGGATGATTACAAGCGAAAAAGCGGCCGCCCGTTTCCTACATGGAGTGAGGTTCTGGAAGTGGTGCTAAGTCTGGGATACCGCAAGGTTGCGGATCCCTCTCTGATGGAATGGCGAACCTTCGCGGATTCTTCGGTCACAATGTGAGCGGTCCCCTTTGAATCGTGCAGGGCTCTTTACCGCAGTGACAACACGCCGAACGGGGCTGAGATCAGGATGATCTCAGCCCCGTTTTTTTGTTGGTGATGCAATACCATGTTCCGGGGGTCTGCCACGATACGATCCACCTGTTTTCTGTGAATTGGGTGGGCATGGTGAAATCATGATAGCGGCAGGGCGCAAGAAGTCCGGTGAGTCCGTTGTTTGCCGTTCGTTACCGGGCAACTCGCGCCGCACCGCTTCAAATCGCTACCGAATGCAGGTGGCATTGGGCTTGGGCCGTAACGCTTTTATGTTCGAGGGCACGGAAAAGCCGGCTCCGGACATATTTCTCGCGCAACAAAAAACCCGAAGGCATTTTATTGCCTTCGGGCCAGAGCTTGTTCAACAATCAGCCAACCGCCCTGATCAGGCATGGCCTGTCGTCTGCATGACGAAGCCATGGTAAGCGTCGTTGCCATGCTCGCCAAGGTCCAGACCTTCGATCTCCTCAGCTTCAGTGACGCGGATTCCGATGGTGTATTTCAGTACCAGCCATGTGACCCCTGAGGTCAGCAGAACATAGACACCAACCATGCCAACGCCTACCAACTGAGCAACCAACTGTGTGGTCCCGCCACCAAAGAACAGTCCGGCTGAAGGGCCGCCTGTGATCGGAGTCTGGCTCAGGTCAGTGGTGGAAACGAGGCCGACGCAGATTGTGCCGAACACGCCGTGAACCAGGTGTACGGAGATCGCACCGACCGGATCATCAATTCGCAGCCTGTCAAAGAACAGTACTGCAAGAACAACGGTCACACCGGAGATTGCACCGATGATTGCCGAGCACAGCGGGTTGGTGAAGTAGGCCGGAGCAGTGATAGCGACCAGACCAGCAAGACATCCGTTCAGCGTCATTCCAATATCGGGTTTGCCGAGCAGAATCCAGGACGCAGCAGTCGCTGTCATCGTGGCAAACGCTGCGGCCATGTTAGTGTTTACTGCAGAGAGAGCTGCTCCGGCTCCACCGTCAGCGGCAATCGCCATCGTGCTGCCCGGGTTAAACCCGAACCAGCCGAACCACAGCACAAGACATCCAATGAATGCCGCCGTCATGTTGTGGCCCGGGATGCCATTGATCTTTCCATCCTTCGTAAACTTGCCAATTCTGGGGCCAAGAATAATAGCACCGGTCAGAGCAGACCAGCCACCGACCGAGTGAACCACTGTTGACCCCGCGAAGTCCCAGAAGTTCCACTTTGCGGCAAGGTAGCCGAAACCCCAGATCCAGTGTCCCGTGACTGGATAGATAGCCACAGCCATGACAAAACAGAACAGGATGAATGAACCGTACTTAATTCTTTCAGCAACAGCACCCGAGACGATTGTTGCTGCCGTGCCTGCGAAGACGAGCTGGAAGAAAAACTTGCACCAGAGTGGCAATGTGGCCCATGCAATTGATGGGTAGGCTCCCTCGTAGCCTTTGGTCGCCTGGGCAGGACTGTTATCAGCCCCCTGCACCATAAACGTCCCTGAGCTGCCGATGAATTCTCCGTCGCCTGCCCCAAACATCAAGTCCCAGCCAATCAGCCAGAAACCGATTGAGCAGACTGCGAAAACGACAAAGTTCTTCGAAAGAATGTTGACGCAGTTCTTGGCCCGACAGAACCCGGATTCCACACAGCCGAAGCCAAGGTTCATGAAGAAGACGAGCATCCCGCAAACCATAACCCATACGGTGTCAATACCGACGGACAATTTCGCCATGACTTCTTCTGCAGTGGGAGGAGCAGGAGGCGGATCGGCGGGAGCTTCTGCGGGCGCTGCTGTCGCCTCAGCTACCGGAGTTGCTTCTGCCGCTACCGGGGCATCCTGTAGAGCCGCCACAGCCGAATGACTTAAAAGTGCACTCATCAAAAGCACAAGTGCCGCCGCAGCGGCCTTAATGCTTGCCCTGAAACCATACAACATCGCGTGAATCTCCTCGCTAGCTCTTGTTTTTGTCACCAAATTACCTGACCGCAGCATGCTGCCAGCTCTTATCAGTTGTTGAAGAATTGTGCAGGATCGAAAAGTCTGCCTGAGATTTCTGCTGCTACCTCACTAATAGCGCCACCGGAAATCTCTTCGAGTTCCAATCCGATTCCTGGCCCTTCCTGCGACCAGGTAGAAAATGCTGCGGAAAACTACTCACAATCCAGAATGCAAACAACGTGCCCGTAATGCAGGAATGTCTCGGTTGGGGGCTGTAAGGTGAATTTTTGAAACGGTTTGCGTAAAAAAAAACGGTAACTTTTTCTGTTTTCGGATGGCGAGATTCCCAAGAGTGCCTGATTAGTGGGCAATTCTGGTTGGGTTGTGCCTTTTTAGTTTGCGTGTATTTGATGGTGACTCGGCCGGCTGAATGCCGAGTGGAGCGTTACGCCGGATCCTGCTCAGGCAAATTCCGTGGTTGTACTTTCCGCTCTAACCAACATTTCCGGAGTTTTGTTCACTGGGGGTGGTACGCCACGGGATTGAGCTGCAAAAAAACAAGTCAGTTGTGGCATTTGGCCCGTCCACAGCTCAAGATAGGCTTGGCACCTCGTTAAGCGGCAGCATTGCGGTAGTGACCGGCTTTTTGCCTTGTTGAAGGTCGCTGGACTGGCAGAGGTTGTGCCACGGGTTGGTGGGCAGAGTCGGGCAACGGAGCTTGTATCGCCGTTTGCCGGTCCAGAGGTGAATTCGCCCGGTACAGTGAGAGTGGTGCAGGTAATCCGATTGGTTCGAAGTGTTGCACGGGGGAGCGATGAGCATGGGTAGCTTTCTGGGGCAGGCAGGATTCAGATTTGTGGGACAATGGTTTCTGAAGACCGGAGTGTCGAGCGCCCTGTTTATTTTGGCCGGGAATCCCGGCTCCGCCTTTGGCCAGGACCTGTCCGAACCCGGTGTGGGCGGAAGGTTTCAGTTGTTTCAATTTCCTCCGGAAACCCCTGCGGAGTTACTTCAGGCCGTGCAGATTGCCCAGAAGCTCGACCGAGTGTCGGAGGCACGCGACTGGCTGAAGCAGTTGTCAGAACGTGACCCGTCGTCTCCGGAGATGCAGGCATTGCGGCGGGAGTCCGGGCTGTCGCACTTTGTTGCGTTCGCGCGGGACACTCGGCTGCAGCCTGAGGCGGCAGACCTGCTCAGAAACATGCAGCAGGCCCTGCCCCAGCTGTCAGCTGGTGAACTGGCGGATCGAGTTGGGCGCCTTGGGACACCGGGGAGGACCACGGACGATGCGATTCATGATCTGCTGATGGCGGGTGAGGCTTCGCTGCCGGTGTTGCTGGCTGTAGATCCGGCAACTCCGGCTGGGCGAGTGGCGGGCGAACTTCTCGAACAGTGGTCTGTTGATTTTCGAGGTGGTTTGCTGGACTTGCTATCGACCGTTAATGCCGGGACGCAGGTTCGGATTCTGGATTTGCTCGGTCGCACTGCCAGACCTCAACTCGCGATTCGGCTGCTGCGCTGGCAGTTTTCGGGTGAGGATTTGAAGGTCAGGGAGGCAGCGGGTCGTGCGATTCAACGGCTTGTTGGGAATGCGATGCCTGCTTCAGCAGAGGAAGCCGCGAGTTTTCTGTTGTTCCAGGCAGAATTGTCCCTGCGAGATGCCGGTCGACGTCAGAAGCCGGTGGCGGAGTCGGCCGTCAGTGTCACGGTTGATCCTCGCCTGAATCCCTCGTCTTTGCAGCGAGCGGAGCAGTTGATCGCTGATGCGCTGGCGATTTCGCCAGGCAACGAAGATGGTCTTTTGCTGCAGTTTGTCAGCACGGCAGCCGCAACCGTTCCATCACTGAGTGCGGCTCCAACCGTTGCGGCTGGAAAATCAGAAAAAGAGCTGTTGAACGTATTGGAAAGGTCCCTGGAACTGGAACAGGGAGCGGCAGCTGTGGAGTGTCTCAGAGGGCTGTCGAAACTGACTTTAACCCGTGCCGAGGCTCCGGATGCCGCAGTGGTTCTCGCAGAGGCCACGGAAAGCCCTGATGCCCGGGTTCGAATTTTGTCTTCGATCCTGATTAGACGCCATCGTCTGGAAGTTAGCTGGGCACGCGCAGGGGTTTTCAGATCTCTTCTTTCGGCAAAATCTGGTGGGCTGAAACCTGAGGCGGTTGTAATTGCGCCCGATGATCAGCTGGCACTGTTGATCCGACATCTGCTGGAGGACATGAATTATGAAGTCGCGGCAGCAGAAACGGGACCCACGGGATTTGAAGCCGCTGCCGCTCAGATGAACTGCGAACTCGTCTTTCTGTCGATGTATCCGTCAAGGTGGCCGGCATCTGTGACACTGGCCAATCTGAGGGCCGACATCAGAACGCGAAATACCCCAGTCGTTTTGGTGGGCCCGGAGGCAAAACGCGTCGAGGCCGAAGCCCTGGCTGCCGTTCATCCTGGCGTGGAGTTTGTCTCCGAGCCGATCGGGGCGCTGACGTTTCCATCTCAATTTCGTGCGCTGTCGGTACCGGGGCCCCTGTTGGAGGCGGCCGATCGTCAGGTGCTTCAAGCCGCCGCGAAGTAATGACAGGTCTGCCGGGTATGGAACGAAGTGACGGAACGGCTCAGCGAGAGCGCCACAGAACGTCATCCGGAATTCCAAGGTGGGTCAAGGCGGTTGCGATATCTTTGCGAAATCGTTTTGCATCAACGGGATATCCCTGAGTCGGCTTCAGGTTGGGCACATGCGTTTGCCACCATGTGTTGAACTGTCGCATCAGGACTTCCCGAAGATATTTGGCGATCATGGAGGCGAGGGCGACGGGCAGGAGTGCTTCGGCTTTAGTGCGAAAGCAGAATTCCATCGGGCCCATGCGATAACGCGACCGTTCGCGGGATTCTTCAAGTCGGAAGACAAATTGATCGTCGAAATGGGCGGCAATGACTTCATCGTAGCGGTTACGGCCCCCGTGTTTGTCACAGAACACGGTGGTATGGCTGGCAGGGTATCGATCGCTGAGTTCGCGAACCAAAGTGAGTGTGGCTGACGAAAGTACGCTGCCCTTGGAGTCCGTTTTGGCCACCTGCGCGTTGAATTCCTCCGGAAACAGAATCCGCGCACGGACACCCTTCAGCCGCACTCCGGTGTCTTCCATCGCATGTTTCAGAAGGCCGGTCCACTCGGCTATATGATCGCGGCACGAATCCGTCGGCAGCGGCAGTGTCGTGTTGCAATTCCATGGTTCGCTTTGATACTGAGCCGGAAAGTCTGCTGGAGTGAGAGCGGTGGCGACCTCTTCAATGTCTGAACACTCCAGTCCCAGTGTCCTGAGAAACGCGAGGACCGGGACCTCGAGGGATTCCAGACCATCGCCGGATGAGTAGACCGATTTGGAGTCTGCCACATACAACCGCCGATCCCCGGATTTGTATGTGTCAGTCAGGACATCAGCCAGTTCCTGCCAAAGGTTCGCGGGGCTGACAGACTCCGGGAAAGTCCAGCACGTTGCGACCACGATCAGCGGCCCGAGGTTGGGTCCATAACCGGCTTCATCGGTTCCAATCAGCAATCGATCTGTCATGACGATTTCTGCCTAACTGCAGCATTGCAATTTCTGTCGGAACGGGAACGGGACATTTACGGTTTCTCCGGAGTCTGCTGCAGTTGCAGCGACCAGCTGATGTTCTGCAGCATGGAGTACAGGACCACATTGACGGCCAGTCGCGCCGCGTCGGCCTCGATGTACCCATCGCACGACAGCGAGGCCTGATGTTCGAGAGCACAGCTGATGTCGTAGCGGCTGTAAATGACGACGAAACGGCCATCAACTTCAATTCCTTCAAGAAGTGGCGGTCCCTTTTCTATTTTCATGCTCAGCGCGGCCGTTTTTTCGCCCGGCACCAGTCTGCGCCTGGTCACTTCACGGATTTCATGCCCGGTTGTCGCCGAGTACAGTTCATGGTCTGCGGGGATTTGTTTGAATTCCTGGTCCGGGAAAAGCTGGCGGATGAGATCTCGGAAGCTGCGGTCAAACTGCGATGACCCGCAGCAGGCGTCGGCAAACAGGACGCCACCGCGTTTCAGATATTCTCTGACAGCTTCCTGCTGTTGTGAAGGCATCTGGAATCGATAACGACCATGCATGCAGATCAGCGGAAACCGGGTCATTTCGTCAAGTGTTGCGGGAATGGCTTCCACTTTTGTGGAGGCGGTGACACCGACAGTCTCGTTGAGGGCCAGAAGCAGGTTGCGGGCCGCTCGTGGAGCCGTGTCCCAGCCACCATTGTGACGCAGTCGGGCGATCTGCAGCAGACCACGTTCGATGCGTTCGGTATTGTCCGGACGCTGAATACTGGCTTCGCTGAGTTTTTCCGGGGGTTCTCTTCCGGTTGCGTAGGCCACAACGTTGACGCCGATTCGTGTGGCTCTGAGAATTCTCTGAGACAGATCCTGATTGCGGCCGGGAGGCTCGTGCCGCATCCACTTCTGCCACAGGCACCCAAGGTCATCTGGTGAATAGATGATGGAAGTGCGGCAGCCGAAATCGACTCCCCAGAGATCAATCCCATCTGCATTCAGCAGATACTCGCTGCGAAATACCGGATGATCTGCCTGAAGTTTCTGCAGTGAAGCGTCTCCTTCGGGAAACATGCGTTTGCAGATATCGCGGAACCCCTGATCGAATCCCTTGCCGTCGCAATTGCCGCAGGCAAAGAGAAAGCCGCCAGCATCCACATATCCGCGCAGCCAGCCGATCTGCTGTTCATTCAGCAATGGAGCTTCGCGGCCGGAAAGAAACAGAATCGGAGCCTGATTCAGTTCTTCCACCGCAGTTTCCGGCCGAAGTCGGCTGAGTGTGACGACCTGGCTGGTAAGTCTTGGCGGCCATTGAGGCAGCGTATCAAGCATTTCCACAAGGCTAACGACGTCCCATGGATGACGATTCCATTCTCCGGAATCCATAGATTCGCCATTGGGTGATGTGAAGTCCAGCTTGTTGATCACAACCCGCGACAGCCCCTTGGACAGGAACATCAGTGCCATGGATGTGTTCAGGACCGGATCGCGGTCCGCCGCTCCGGGCGACAACCAGTTGCCTCCCGGAAGCTGCATATTCACCAGCTGGTTCGCACCGAGTCGATACCAGTCATAACGGCCGAAAAACCGCATATTGCTGAGTCTGCCGGCGCGTTCCAGACCATAGAGATAATAGTAATACCAGTCACCATGTCCGGGATTGGTGGCGACCGAGAAGTTTTCTGCCATCCAGCGACGACCATTCTGCATGGAAGCATTAGGTACAGGAATGGCGCAGCAGTCCGGTTTCCCCTGCGCGTCCACATCGCGATCGTCCTGCAGCATTCGGGAAGTGATGGCAATTGTCGAAAGGCCAGCCACCGTCATGCTGCCTCTTGGTCCCCGGTCGTTCAGGTTATAGGACCACCCTCCATTCGGCAGCTGGTCCTTCAGCCAGCGATCCTGAACTCGCTGCCACGTATCGCGGGAGATCCTGGCACCAGCAAAGGCCGCTTCCCGCAGTGCCAGGACTGCATACTGGCCGTTGCTGGCATCACCACCACCGCTGCCGCCATCGCTGTTGATGGAATACCCCCAGTACCCGACGGCGGGCCCCTGCTTTTCCTGGCTGGCTTCAATCAGACTTGCAAGCAACTGAATTCGTGGCAGATCCCGGTCGAATTGTTCTGCAGCACATAAGGCCATGACGGCCAGCGAAGTTTCATAGATCCCCGCTGTCCCCTGAACTCCCTCGACCGTCAGACTGCGAAGGAAGTTCAGCCCCCTCTGGATTTCCGGGGACTCCACCGGAATGTCACAATTGATCTGTGCGAGAATGGCAAGTGAAGTGACCCCCACCCGGAAATCCAGCAGCCGTCCGTTTCCCTGCCAGGAGCCATCATTGCTTTGCATTCCACGAAGATAGGCGCAGCCATTTTCCATCGCACGCCTGACGGAATCGCGTAAAGCCACGTCGTCGGGAGCTTTCTGCGGATTCTGTGCGGGCACTTTGGGGCACAGACAACACAGTGAGACGGTGATGAACAGGATACGGATCACCCCGGCAAGTCTGTTCAGACGTTGCTCGCCCTGAGGTTGACGAAACAGTGTTGCCCGGCTCATATCAGGGTGCATCCTCTTTGCGCAACTTTTTTACAATCTGACTGATCTGAACCATCGCGGTGTCCAGCTCCTGCATTGTATTCAGGTGACTGAGAGAAAATCTGACGGAGGACCGGCAAATTTCCGCGGGTACCCCCATCGCCAGCAGCGATGGGGCGGGCTCAGCGGAACCGCTGGCGCAAGTGCTTCCAAGGGAGCAGGCGATTCCGGCAAGATGCAGGCTGACCAGCAGCGCTTCTCCGGGAACCCCCGGGAAGGCGATGCTGAGTGTATTCGGGAGTCGAGGAGCCTGTGCGCCGTGAATCATCACAGGGGCACACTGGGCTCGCAATCCCTGCTGAAGATAGTCTCGCAGGGCCTGAACACGCTGCTGACGTTCCGTCATTTCTGAGTGCCAGAGTTCAAGTGCTCGCGCCATTCCGGCAATCAGGGGAACGGCTTCCGTTCCTGCGCGCCGCCCGTGCTCCTGGTGACCGCCATGCAGCAGCGATGGCATCCGCAGGCCTCGTCGGACCAGCAAACCACCCACTCCTCTGGGACCATGAAACTTGTGGGCGGCAAAAGCCATCGCCGTTGCCTGACTGGCACGAAAACTGAAGGGGATTTTGCCGATCGCCTGGACGGCATCCAGAACGAGAGGGATCCCCAGAGACCGGCAGTGATTGGCAAGAGACGCCGTGTCCTGGATGACTCCGGTTTCGTTATGTGCGAGAATCAGGCAGGTCAGTCGAATGTCGTGCCAGGGCAATGAGGACAGGCGATCCTGAGCAATCCGGCCGGATGAGTCCACGGGGATCGAGACGGTACTCCAGCCATCGAGGGCCGCATGCCGGCAGGACTCTCGAACCGCGGGATGTTCACCGTCAGTGAGCGCCATGATACCGCGACGTCCACGAGTCAGCCCATAGACGGCTGTGTTGACAGATTCTGTGCCGCCGCTGGTGAAGACCAATTCGTCCGGTTCGGCATCCAGAATTGCGCAGATCGATTCGCGACTGTCTTCCAGGACCCTGCGAGACGCACGCCCGAAGGCGTGCGCACTTCCCGGGTTGGCAAACGCTGTTCTCCAGCACTCCTCCATTACCGCAAGCACACGCGGATCGATGGCGGTTGTCGCGTTATTGTCCAGATAGACAGCACCTGACGTCATGGTTTCCAATCAGATGGAACCGAAGGAAAATCCGGCAGGCTATTCGTTGTCGGTGCGAACACGCACCTGAAGAGCCCCCAGCATCTGGGTGATCTGACGTTCCTTTTTGTCGATGCCGAGGACATTTTCGAGGACAATCGCACGCCGTTCGTCATTGCAATGGATGATCAGACGTCCCGATCTCAGCAGCAGGTACTCAAAAACGTCCGTGATTTCCTTGTCAATCCTCAGGTTAGGAGCACTTAAGCGTTCGAGGTTGCTGAGAAATCCGTGGTGGTGCAACAGCTCGTTGCCACGAACTTCCCAGTAATCCACCCGACGACTGGCGAGCACTGCGACATAAAGAGCCAGCATGATGATCGTGAAGATCATGTAGAAGGAAGCGTTGGCTTCAGGCTGAATAGCAAGGACGCCGCTGAGGAGTGCCGGGGCCAGACTTTCGTACAGTGTGAAGAGGAACCAGAGCCCGATGGCAAGGGTGGAGATGGCGAAGAACCATGTCAGCGATGTTGTTCGGGGGAATTCAAAGGACATCACGACGAGGTTAAGGCCAAGCACGACCAGAAAGATACGGGCACACCAGTGTCTATACGTACGAACGGCGAGCGGGGCCGCACTTTTCTCTTCGACCTTTTCTGCGGGGAACCCATCCTGAGCACTGCCCATTGCTGACACGGATGCTGCAAGGATTCGGGAAGAATCCTGTGGTGCAGACGCGGCAGCGCTGGCTGGTGGCTGGGCTTCAGCAGGATTGCCGGAGCCGCCCTGGACCCACATGAAGATTGAACACAACAGCGAGGTTACTACCGTGGGATACAGGAAAACAATCTTGGGGTAGGAGACCAGGAAGATGCTCGGCTGCGGCTCTGATTTCGCCGGTTCGGCAACAGGCGCCGTCGACGAACTATTGGATCCAGAGCCAGATGGACTAACTTCGCTCATAATCGCTGATCCCTGCGGGTGAATGGAGAACGGAAATGACAGTTACAACGATCGGGGCCTATGGCTGCTTCAGCCACTGTATGAAACGCACGTTACCCGTTTTCTGACCCCATAGTCAATTTCATCGGCCCGAAGTGATCCGCAAATCCAGACCACAGCCGTACGACGCGTGACCGCCATGGACACGCGGCAAGTGAGGATTTGACCGGTTCAAACGCAATTCGTCGAACCGGATGCGACCGTGTTGAGGCAATAAAGAAGGCGTTCACAGTTCGAGGATCCGCAGAATCGGTCCGAATGAGGCCAGGAATGAAGAGCCCCCATTAAACTCTGGCCATAAATTATCCGGAACACGCCCGTGATGCGAGTGATAGGACGCTTCCTGATCTGTTTGGCTACTGCGGAGAACGCTGCCTGAGATGCTTTGGATCAAAAAAAAGAAAAACGGAGCCTTCCAGAGGCTGGTTCGGAGTCTGATTCGATGCAGCAATTTTGAATAAACGCCGGATTTTCACTGGGAAAAGCCGGCGTTTGCGTTTCTGCAGACCTTGTTTTCAGAGCGAAGGAAATCGCCATCCATCTGGAATTCGGGCGTTTTTCCTGACGACGGCAACACCGTCTCGCACGATCACATCGCCGAAATCGCCATCTCCGGCCGGAGCTTCCGCTGCAACAATTCGGGCGTTTCGTCCAATGCTGACGTTCTTGTCCAGCAATGCGCCGTCGATGTAGGCTCCGTCCCCGATACCCCAGACGCTACCGTCTTCACCGACCGTCCACACCCGGTCTTCGTTGGATGGGTAAAAGTCCGCACCCATAATGACGGTGTTCCGAATTGTCACATCTTTCCCGACATGGGTTCGCATGCCGACAACGCATTTTTCCAGTACGGTGGAGGAACCGATGAAGCAGCCGTCGGCAATCAAACTATCACGGATTGTGCAAGCCCCCATCCGGGTGGATGGCAGAAAACGCGGTCTTGTGAAAATCGGCGCTCGGCGGTCGGCAAACTGAAACGGAGGATTGGTATCTGTCAGTGCCAGGTTGGCGTCGTAGAACGCCTTGATGGTTCCGATGTCTTCCCAGTAGCCATCAAAAAGATGCGTCTGAACACGGTGATGCCGAATGGCCATCGGGAAAATATCCTTCCCGAAGTCCTCGTGCGTTGTCGATTCCAGCAGGTCCACAAGGAGATCACGATTCCAGAGGTAAATCCCCATACTCGCCAGGTATTCGCGTCCGCGGGATTCAATACCGCGACTGTCGATCCATGCGGCCGGAGTGCGTACCTTTGCCAGAGCTTCCTCGTTCTTCGGTTTTTCCACAAATCCCGTGACTCGCCCGGAATCATCCAGCTGCATAATTCCAAAACTGCGTGCCTGTTCGGCAGAGACGGGCACAGTTGATATTGTCACATCCGCATTGGCGTTCAGATGGGTTGCCAGCATCTCCTGAAAGTTCATGCGGTACAACTGGTCGCCCGAAAGAATCAGGACATACTTGATGTCATACTCTTTCAGAAAACGTACCTGCTTTCTGACAGCATCTGCAGTTCCCTGATACCAGTTGGAACCGTCCAGCGTCTGCTGAGCCGCAAGAATTTCCACAAAGCCATTGTGAAACAGGTCAAAGTTGTAGGTTTGACGTATATGACGATGCAGACTTACGGAATTGAACTGCGTCAGAACATACATGCGACTGATGTCGCTGTTGATGCAATTGGAAATCGGAACGTCGATCAGCCGGTATTTGCCTCCCAGCGGAACTGCTGGCTTGGAGCGATACTCCGTTAATGGAAGCAATCGAGTTCCCTTGCCCCCTCCAAGGATCAGGCACACCACATGACGCATAACTGATTTCCGTTTCCGTTGATAATTCAATGTGACTCACAGATCGGTACGACCGAATTCCGGAACAATTTATTCCGCGGGATTGGAGTTCCGCAAACTTCTGTGTGTCATCTGGACTAACTGCCGCTGACTTGTGTTCTTGATGGACCGGACCGGGGCCCGGTTGACCAGTTCCAGCGATTTTCCGGCCGATTCGCTGACTGGAACCCGCTGGGAGACTCGTTGGCTTATCCCTGTATTGGAAGGACCAATCATTTCATGCCGCCGTCCGCCCTGCACAAACAGTGCCCAACCCAGCTTATCAAATCAACAGTGTTTCAGGAATGCTGCGAAAAACTTGTCAGTTGATGCAGGAAATGAAAATCAGAGCATCCTGGAGCAACGATTTTGTTGAAATGTATGCTGACCTTGTGTGCGGTTGTGCGAAAAAAATGCGCGGTGGCGGGTGCTATAGTCCCTCGTCTTTCAAAGACATTCACTCAGTTTGGTTCACCTGACGGCCAGATTGCCTTGAAAAACGTGTTCTCACTGACTGCGAACTTGTTCTGAACCACCTTCCGAATCAGACATAAGGCCGCTGTAATTCGAGCTTTGCAGTGGACACGATGTGTGCACCCGAGCCCACTTCGACTGGAACTGACGTGCCAATTCCGCACAGCAAATTGTCGCAGGTCCGCCTTGTGCAGAATCAGAACAACGTGAAATTGTGCGGCAAAGTTCCGCAGTTTCCGGTTATTGACATGCAGGAAACGCTGTTGAAATTCGTTTGTCTGCAGAATTCTCAGGGACGCAGCTGTGTATCGAGATCAACAAGCGCCTCGTTGATCAGGCGGGCTCTCCATGCCAGATTGGATCGGTCCGCCGTACGACAGCGTTCAAGGTACGAGTAGACTTGTTTCCAGTCGTTGTAAAGCGAATCGACTTCGCTTTGCAGATCCTGACTGCGCTGCTCGGCATCGACAAGCTTATGAAGATTCTGTGTTCGTCTGACGAAGGCCTGGGTTACCGTGGAGGCCTCGTTTCGGAACGTCGGCCGTTCGGAATTCAGCCACTGCCGGACATCCACGTTCATTTGATCGGCAAGGTCTTCCAGAGAGGCTGCGATGGGACGCAGTCTGACCAGATCGACCGCGGCCGAAGATCCGCCGAGGTTGAGTTCTCGGCGCAGGGCGGCAATCCCTTCCTCAATTTCCTGGAGTACGACAATCGCCGCCTGACTTTTCATCTGGCGGAAGGTCGAGATAAATTTTGCTCCGTACTCCTCGACATAGCGGTAGCTTTCCACGATCTGGGCGTCTGATTCACTGCGTTCCAGGTTGTCGCGGAAATTCTGGACCGTGCCGTAAAATTCCGAGGCGACTTCCATTGTCTGTCCGGCATTTCGGAAGTTCAGCAGCAGCAGCAGGGACGTGCGTTTGTAGAATTCATCCACGTCATGAATCAGAATATCCGCGGTTTGTTTCAGTTCGGCCCGGCTTGTGGTGTTCTCCATCCACAACAGTTCGTGAACGGCGTAATTGGCGGACGACAAACGAGTGACTGTGCGTTCGATGTAGGAATTCTGATTTCCGCGCAGTTGTGGCATCAGAGCATTCCATGACTGATCAAAACGATTGTATTCACTCACGATTCGATCGTATGAGTAATCGTCAACCACCATGGTTGTGATGCGGGCTGCCTGAACCTGAAGCTTTCGACTGGAGTTAATTGTCTGGCTGGACATATTTGGATCGCGCTGGAGTTCGTCGTTGAGGTTATCCAAGGAGTTTTCAAGGCTGGACAACTGTTGTAGAAGTGATCGGCGATCCAGCGACGGTGCGACCTGGAAGAGCTTTCCGATTTCACGATCGAGGGTGTCGATCCTTTCCAGACTTTGTCGAGTGGTAGTGCTTAGCCCGCGGGCCTGGGACATGCGGGTGGAAAACAGTCTCCAGTCAGCGTCAGTCGCTCGAAAATCCTCCACGATAACATTGAGTTCGGCGTTCGTTGCGAGATTCTGGTTCAGGCGATTGGTATCTGATCGCAGCCGACTGAGGTCGGTCATCAGCGAACGTAACTGCGGATTTCTGCGGTAATCAGTATCAAGGGCTGTGTAGAGACGTCCGGATTCTTCCCATGCATCCCGAACAAGCGTGGAGAGCGCACGTCGATCAACTCGCGAATAATCCACGTTGCGACTTTTGGAGGCGCCTCCGAGGTTTCGCAGGTCGTTGGTACTGCCAAGTCCACCGGCAGGTAAGCCCCTCGACTGGATATCCGACTCAGCTCGCGAGATGCGAACAGACTGTGCTTGCACACTGGTAGCCAGTGTTACTGCAAATAGCATCGCTGTGAGGCAGTAACGCAAGTGCCGGCGATCTGGGAACTGCATGTCGGGCTCCTTTCCCTTGTATTTCTGTCCCTGGAAATGCCTGCAACTCCCTGGCACTGCCGCTGGGCCAATCCCGATTGATGGGAATGGATTTTGGGCGAGCGCGTACTCTGGAGAAGAGCATTTGCGGTAGTTTAAGAGAAATACGCTCCCTGCAGGAACAGCAGTTTTTCGCGGGAAATCTGGCTGCGTAGCATCGGATTTCAAGAGGTTTTAATAGGAAAAACCGTTTTTTCGAATGTGGACGTAGGGGTCAAATTCCGCGGCATCGCGATTTGCCACGGCATTGGTGAGGGAGACGAGGTAAACGATGTGGTCGCCGGCTTCCATCTGTCCGGAGATCACCCCTTCCATGCAGGCCATGGCATTTTTCAGAAGTGGCAGTCCGGAGAGTCCAGGCGAGCATTCAATTCCTTCAAACGCATTGGCATCCGGCTCAAATCCTTTCCCGAAGTGCCGAAACAGCAGATTGTCGCCCTTCTGGACCTGATTGAGCGAAACAGGGCTGCCGTCCTTCAGCCAGCCATTGAGGTAACGTGTTTTATTGACGGCGACAGTGACCTGCGGCGGATCGAAGGAGGCCTGCTGGATGAAACTTGCCAGAAGTCCCGTGGTCTTACCGTCGTCCGAACGGGCAATCAGAATGAAGACGCCACTGGGAATACGGCCGAGAACAGGAGTCAAAGCGGCAGTGAGTTGTTCAGAAACCATCAGGCACCTCTGTGGTCGAAGACCACGCTATTGGACTATTGGGATGTACGATAAAATCTGCGAGCAGCCTTCAGGCGGTTCGTCCGTCCGGGAATTTGAGGAGTTTTCAGGCAGCGGGATTGAGAGGATCCCTGCGACATGGACGTTCATCGCACCAGGCGGATGGCACGAATCTTCGCCTTTGCGGCGATTTTGTGCGTTTCTTCGGCATTCGCAAACCGTTTGTCGTGTGAACTGCATGAAATGCCCCGAATTTTCCGGTACGAGAATACGTTTGAGTGTGTTTCCGGACGTTTCAAACGGTATGCTTTCACACACCCCGATTTGTCGTTCGGCATTTGCCGGAATCCTTCCATGAAAGAATCTGACAACCCTCCCCCGTCCCTGCTTCATCAGACGACCTCTGACCCTAAGTGTTTTGCGCAGAATCAGTCAGCAGGCGGAGCGGACGCAACGCCCTCTGTTCAGTCCGCAGCTGGAGATTCCCCAGTTGCAGTTGAGACGGGTTCCGAAGTGCAGAAGAACGCTGGAATGCAGGATTCCGGGGCTTTGTCGTTACGGCCTGACGAGGCAGGACGCCTGGCTGCGGATGCGTCACCTGTTGCGATCAGGCGGGTGGTTCCTGAGAGACGCGGCGATGCACCTGTGGCGATCGTGACTGGGGCGGCTCGACGTGTTGGCCGCGAAATTGCGCTGGCGATGGCAAAACGCGGACTTGCGGTCGTGGTGCATCATGGAACATCAGCCGTCGAAGCTGAAGTCCTGGTCCAACGGATTTGTGCTGATGGTGGAAGGGCGATTGCTGTGGCGGCAGATCTTCGCGATCCGCGTGCTGCGGCGGCAGAAGTTTTCGAAGCGGCTGCAGAACTGGGCGAGGTCACAACGCTGATCAACAGTGCGTCTGTCTTTCAGAATCGCGCACTTCCGTGGATTGATCTTTATCACTGCAACGCCCACCTGTCGGTGAATCTGCTGGCTCCGATATTTCTGTCGCAGCAGTT
The DNA here is from genome assembly GCA_903871805.1 of uncultured Planctomycetaceae bacterium. Taxonomy (GTDB): domain Bacteria; phylum Planctomycetota; class Planctomycetia; order Planctomycetales; family Planctomycetaceae; genus SXXK01. The sequence continues at coordinate 42,724 of CAIQIE010000014.1, forward strand.
TATTCGTCAGCTGGGAGAAGGACATCGAGGCCACATAATCAATATCCTCGACTGGCGTGCTCAAAGGCCCGGAGCGGATCATCTGGTTTACACAGCGACCAAGGCCGCTTTAAGCAGCGTGACGCGGTCGCTGGCGCTGCAGTTAGCGCCACTTGTTCAGGTCAATGGAATTGCACCCGGCGCGATTCTGCCTCCGGATGATCGACTGAACTGGCACGAGCAGCGGGCAATCAGCTCGATTCCGCTTCGCCGTACAGGGACGCCGAAGGAACTGACCAACGCGATTGAGTTTCTGCTGGATTCTGACTTTGTTACCGGGGAAGTGATCACTGTCTCTGGTGGCGAAGAATTGTAGTGAGCTGGTGGGTACAGCGGCAGCGTCTTCAGATCCAGACAGCTGCCTGGGGAAATGGTTTTCGTGTGGAATCCGAGACAATCCAGGTTTCTCACCCTGGTGATGATCGGGTACCTGATATTCGAATGGAATCCGGGGACTGAGATGGTTCCTGATCTGGAAGGCGGAAACATGTCGGAGCGGCAAATCATTGGATCTGTGGATCAGTCAGTTCCCGGCAGCGGGGATCCGCAGCAGCTTCCGCGAATTCTGGGGCTGTTTGATGCCACCATGATTGTTGTGGGATCGATCATTGGGTCGGGGATTTTCCTGAAGGTCAGCGCTGTTGACGAAAAGCTGGCACCCTATGGATTTCTTGCGATCATGGGAACATGGCTATTTGTCGGGATCATCACACTGTGCGGTTCTCTGGCGCTGGCGGAACTGGGAGCCATGTTTCCGCAGGCCGGAGGTCCTTACCTCTATATCCGGGAAGCCTTCGGAAAACTTCCGGCATTTCTCTGGGGCTGGACGGAGTTCTGGGTTGTTCGAACCGGGTCAGTAGGAGCCCTTGCCTGTGCCACTGTGGTGTACTTCAATGAATTGCTGCCACTGTCGGCAGCCGGGCAAACGCTGTTGGCGATCGCCATTGTCGTGGGGCTTTCGGGGGCCAATTACCGCAGCACTCGCGTTGGTGCCGGAATTCAAAGTCTGGCAACAGTTAGCAAGGTGGCCTTTCTTGTAGGGCTTGTGGTTCTGCCGTTCTGTCTGCAGACCGTCGACGCCGAAAATATGAAGCCTGCTCTGAATCTGCCGCAAAGTGGCGATGCCTGGGGGGCCATGTTTCGGGCATTGGGACTTGCCATGGTCGCGGTTTTGTGGCCCTATGACGGCTGGATCAATCTCGGCCCTGTGGCGGAAGATATTCAGAATCCCATGAAAAATGTTCCACGGGCGATGGCCATCGGGCTGGGAATTGTGATTGTGGTTTACATGGGGGCGAACCTCAGCTATCACGCAGTGCTGCCTATGAGTCATCTTTCGCAGAGTGAAACGGTTGCGGCTGATGTGTTTCAGGTAATGTTCGGAACAACCGGAGCAAAAATTGCGGCGATTGGTGTGATGATTTCAACGTTCGGAGCGACCAATTCCAACATGATTACCGGCCCCAGAATCTATCTGGCAATTGCTCGTGACGGATTCGTTCCGCAATGGCTGCAGCGTATCCACCCCATTTACATGACTCCTGCCAACACCATCGTGCTGCAGGCGGTCTGGACGATCTTCCTCGTAGTGCTGTTTTCCGTCTGGACCCCCGGTGCAGCCAGCAGCGTTGCCCCCGTGAACGAGTCTGCAATGGCAATGGGGACCTTAACGCCAGACCAGCCTGCGACAGCGGTGACGGCGGACGCAACGGTTCAGCAGGCAGAAGCGATCCCGCATTCACGACGAACGAAAGCAGCCTTCGATATTCTGACAGATTCCGTGATCTGTGCGGGGCTGATTTTTTATGGGCTGGCAGTCGCCTCTGTGTATGTGTTGCGAAAAACACGTCCGGACATTGCCAGACCGTATCGAACCTGGGGATACCCGGTGACTCCCGCACTTCTACTGCTCGCCTACGTTGGCGCCTTCGTCAGTCTGCTGATTGAACAACCCGCTCAGACGATCGCGGTGCTGGGACTGATTGGTGCCGGAATTGTGTACTACATGTTCGTTGGCAGGCTGCGGGCTTCGCGTGGGGCTGTCTAAGTATTTTGGAAAAGAAGCAGTATTCGGGGGCGTCCTGACAGCAGGCGACGCTGATGGAGTCCGTTGGCAAATGCATGCAACCGGAAGTTTCGGGACACCGACGAGCCAACCGGAGATCAGTGCCCTCGGGGATTCTTCGCTGTTGCTGTCGTGGACCGCAGACGATGATCGTGAACTGGCAGCGCTTGTGTGTCGGGGCATGCAGTGTCTTCGTGCTGCCGGGATACCGGGTGTCACGGGGATCGTCCCGGGTTTTGCGTCACTTGCTGTTCACTTTGATCTGGTACGCGTCTCTGTCAGTCAGATGCAGCGGGTTATATCAGAGCAATTGGGGGGCACTTCTTCCGTGATACCTGTTCCGGTCCGTCGAATACGAATCCCCGTCTGTTTTGACGCATCTGTATCTCCGGATCTGGGGGAAGTCAGCCAATTTGCCGGGCGTTCAGTACGACAGTGCGTTGATTTATTGTGCCGCACTGTGTTTTCCGTTCGCATGATTGGATTCTCACCGGGGTTTCCGTATCTCACCGGGCTTCCGGAATGCCTTGCAATTCCGCGTCGATCGACGCCGCGTGTGAAAGTTCCGGCGGGTTCGTTGGCCGTAGGAGGGGGGCAGGCGGGGATTTATCCGGAAGAGTCACCCGGTGGCTGGCATCTCATTGGCAGAACCAATGTCAAGCTGTTCGATGTCAAACGCGACGTTCCCTGTCTGCTGGAGCCAGGGGATGAGGTACAGCTTTTTGAAATCGCAACCCTGACGCCTGAATGTGGAAACCACTTATGAGTGTGGTCGCCCGAGTGATTCGTTCGGGGCTGATGACGACAGTTCAGGACCTTGGGCGTCCCGGGACTCGACATCTGGGCATTCCCTGCGGGGGGGCGATGGATCGACTTTCTCATCGCCTTGCTAACCGTCTTGTGGGCAATCCGGATACCGCTGCGACACTGGAAATGACACTGGCAGGAGAAGTGCTGCAGTGGTTTCAGGATTCCGTAATTGCCGTGACAGGGGCAGACATGGCGGCGGAGATTCAGGGGCCAGGCGAGCGACGTGAAGCGTGCCCGCAGGGACGGCCGGTTTCTGTAACCGCGGGGAGCGTGTTAAAGTTTGGGGTAGCCCGACGAGGCTGTCGGACCTATCTGTCAATTGCAGGAGGCTGGGATGTGCCGGTAGTGATAGGCAGCCGATCAACACTGCTGCGATCAGAGCTGGGTGGTTTTAACGGGCGGGCTCTGCACGCTGGGGATGAGTTGCGCGGTGGACCGCACGAAGTGGAATTGGCCAGAAAGAGCGCAGAGGCTGCGACTGGCTGGTTTGTTCGTCTGCAGGATTTGCCTTCGGCGGCGGGAACTCAGTTGCGTTTCTTGCCGGGCACACACTTCGGTTTGCTGAATGTGGAATCGCAGCGTGTGACGGAGCAAGCCGGCTTTGTCGTGCGTTCTGAGTCGGATCGCATGGGGTATCGGCTCTCGGGACCGCCGTTGTGCTTCCGGGAACCATGTCAGATTCGTTCGGAGGCTGTCGTTTCGGGAACCCTGCAGCTTCCGCCGGACGGGCAGTTGCTGATGTTAATGGCCGACTGTGCTCCTACCGGGGGATATCCGCGCATCGGACATATTATTTCCGCAGATCTCTCCCTGGCCGCACAGTTGAAGCCGGGGGATCGATTTACGCTCAGGAAGGTGTCGCAGGAAATGGCCCTCGATGCGGCTGTGCTTCAGGAACGCCAGTTCGCTGCTGCAGTACGATTGGCGATGCTTCCTGCGTGCAGCCGCTGAGGTGATGCTGAGGGCTGATCACCGAAATAAATGGCTGCAATGCCATCGGAATTTCAATGTGTCTGGCCCTTTAATTTTGCGGGAGAAATGTTAAAAGAAATTCGGTTCAAAGTCCGTTTCTGATTCAAAGACGGGGAAGGGACGTCGATTGAATTGTGGATGATATTGTTTCCTGAGACGTTGAATTTCCCATAGTGCTGCACTTACCTAAAGTGTTCTTTTTTGGTTGTTTCTGTTTTTGTATTGGGAGTTTTTTTATGGTTACGACTACTCGCAGACGCGGCAGAGTTCAGGGATTTACGCTTATTGAATTGCTGGTGGTGATTGCAATTATTGCCATTCTTGTCGCCTTGCTGTTGCCCGCCGTTCAGCAGGCTCGCGAAGCCGCCCGGCGGACTCAGTGCAAGAACAACCTGAAGCAGATCGGGTTAGCTTTTCACAACTATCACGACATCTTCAATGCCTTCCCTCCGGGTTACATTTCCCCAATTGCCAACGGAAACACGACGTCAGAGGTGAGTTGCTATTCGTGGGGAGCACTGATTCTGCCGCAACTGGAACAGACGAATCTGTTTCAGACGCTGAATGTCGGGCAGGTGCCGCTGCATGTGAATGCCGCCACGCCCACAGGTTTAGCTCTGCTGCAAACGGCTTTGCCCATGTATCGTTGTCCTTCGGATATTGGGCCTGTGCTGAACAACTACATCAGCCCCGCGCCGGCCTCTAACTGGTATAACATGAACATTACCAACGGGTCTGCTGCTGTCCCGATTGCAACGTCCAACTACATTCTGGTCAGCGGAACGGGTGTCAGCACAACGCCCGCAGCCAATCCCTCCAATCGCGCGGCGTCCGCTTGTGGACCTTTAGGCATCGGTTTCCGAAACTCAAAAATCAATATGCGCGATATCACGGACGGCACAAGCAATACACTGCTTGTGGGGGAACGCGCCTGGAAGTACAGTCAGATTACCGTCGGGGCCGGCGTGGCACTGGGATTCAGTGCATCCATCAACGATCCGTCATCCAGCGCGAATATCAAATCGGCTGCTATGGCCGCAATCGGCCTGGGTTATAATGGTATCAACTGGAGTGCCAACAACCAGGTCCATCAGACTCGTGGATTCAGCAGTGCTCATACCGGTGGTGCACAATTCGTGCTTTGTGACGGTTCTGTGCGGCTCATCAGCGAAAACATTGACTACAAGTCGACGGATAATGCCGCTTTGACGGATATGTCGCTGCATGCCTCGTCGACGTTTGCCCGTCTGCTTGTTCGAGAAGACGGCCAGATCGTTGGCGAATTCTGATGGTCCCTGTTTCAGTGCCCCCCGGCCTGGCAAATCTGGACATTTGTCGCCGGGGCGTCCAGGCGACGTTCGCCGCGGATGTTGCCCGAGCAATTGGTTCACGTGCTTCAGAAATCTGAAATCCAAAGGCCCTTAGTCATGAAAAGTTTTGTCAATTTTCAACACGGGCAACTGCTGGGTACAGCAATGCTGGCTCTCGGATTGTTACTGACCTGCGGTTGCGGCCGAGGCGACATGCCGGAACTGGGAGACGTCAGTGGCAAAGTGACACTCGGCGGAAAGCCTGTGGTCGGTATCAATATCCTGTTTACTCCTGAGACAGGGCGGGCGGCAGGAGGCGTTACTGACGAAGAAGGCTACTACGAGTTGGTTTATCTTGATGGTTACTCTGGTTGCAAAGTTGGACCGGCAAATGTCACCTTTGAGTGGTCGCCGGGTGTTGAGAGCAATGTGTCGATTCCTGCCCGATACATGAAAGAAGGTCTTCCCGTCACAATCAAGGCGGGGTCAAATGAACTCGACTTTCCTCTGGATTCGAAATAATTGCACAGGAATTCTGCCACTGGAACTGGTACAGCAGGCGGGATACGGGCAGTTGGATGTTGTCTGATTCAGTGAAGTTTTGTGCCGATCTTTCGACGGACAAAATTATACCCGGAACTCAGGATTGTCCCACTGTCTCTTGTCGTTCGTCTGCTTCAGGTTTCCGCCATCCCGCTTAGATGGATCTGCCGCCGCGTTTGTCGACGCTCTCAGAAAAAAGCTCGCCTGAACATACAATTCAGGCGAGCTTTTTTTATTTGCAGTCTGAAATGTTTACAGACAGAGAGGCTGAAGATGCCCTTTGCGCAAGTTTGTCACAGCGTTTTTTTGAAACGAGCCCTGAAGAAAACTTCAGGCTATCTGGATTTGCGAAAGACACCACTTCAGGTTCCGCTGAACTACTCTGGTCGTGGACGGGTCAGCAGTTCCTGGAATTCCAGAGCAAACTGGTCGTCTCCGGTCAGGCAACGATTGTTCATGGCCAGAATCTTGCGGATACGCCCAACCGTCAGTTTAGCCGGGCCGGTCAGACGCAGGACAAGATCATCCGGAGTGAATTGTTCCAGTTCTCTGATGGAGTGGATCCCGAGAAAGGAGAAAGCCTCGCGAGCCTGAGTGTCATTCTGGAAGACGACGTCAAGGGGAGCGTCAACCGGGATTCTGGAACGACCGAGTTTTCGGGTTGGTGAGGTGTCTCGAATACCGGTGGTGATCGTCGCCTTTCGCACACCCTTTTTGCGGGCCGGTGCCTGAGGCTCAGGCTCTGGGCTTCGAGTTGGCCTGGAGGGCTTCCTCGGGACCGGGACAGCAGCGCGAGCGGGTTTGGGAGCCGGCTTCTTCCGCACAACTTTTTTGGCGGCCTTTGGGGCGGCTTTTGCGGTTGTCGTGCGGGGATTTGGCTTTTGTGGCCGGGCAGCCTTTTTGATTGCCTTCTTAGCCATGTGTTCGTCCAACTTTCTTATAAGAGGCCGTGAGAGAGTCGGAGAACACCTGAAATGTGTCGGTGAATACCAGTTTTCGCTGCTGAGAGTCTGCTGGTTGTTGATCACTGACCGAGTGTTGCGAACCGACTGCAAAGATCTTTCCGAAATCCCGTGACCCAAATCCACGCCACTGTGCCACAAACTGTTGAAATGGCTGGAGAAATTCTTCGCCAGAAGTTCAGTCGTGGGAACAGGGTATGGTGGGAAAAAACTGTTTAGCTACCAGAGAATCCGGACGGCAATTGGCCCTCTGGACACTTGACAGAAAACACTTTTTCACGAGTTTTGCGGCAGTCCACTATACTGACATCTGTATCAGGATTACTCTGTCAGTCCCGCATGTTCCTCAAAAAAGTCTCGAACGAGCTCCAGCTCTTGTGTAGTTAAAAGCCCTTTTCCCCAGGTTAACATTTCCGTATTTGCTCTCCATCTTCCCAGGACTTCCATTAACTCCCCCTCGAAAGCGGGGCTGTCGCTTCCCAGAACCTGTTCCTGCGGATCTGAGGACAGGGTCAGCTCATGTAAAATTCCTCGGGAAAACGTTGACTCTCGTGTTAATTGAAGACATCTGGCTTTGGCCGGGAGCCAGTGATCATTCAGATGGTGCAGATTTTGCGGCCCCTCGAAAACCAGTCGCAGCAGCGGGCTGTTGCGATCGGCTGCAAGGCTGGCCAGTAACTCTGTGGCTGCATACAGAATCCGAGCTTCAAGTGGTGACGGGAAATCAGCCTGACGCGTACTCCAGCGACGCCATGTTTTCAGCACACACTCCATCTGGATCTGCGGCGCCATCCCACTTAGTGGAGGGTAAAAGTGCAGAAAGTCAGAGCCAATCGGTTCCAATCGTCCCGGCGACAAAGAATACCGCATCAGGCTGTCCAGAGTCAGCAGAAACGCTGCTCGAAGAGTCACGTAGGTTAAGTTACCGTCTACGTGGTTTTCTATGGGTGTGTCCATGGCAACAGTCGTCCAGAACGACCACGACAGTGGTCAGTGCGTCAATAAGTGGACCTGAAATGCGTTTACCGGATTTCTGGACTGGTGGATGGTAGTTTTCCAGTCAGTGACCGATCGTGGTCTGATAGCAGGTGTCCGATGTCCGGCGTTTCAGGTCCTGAAGTTACCAAATCCTGGCATAGAAAATATCAAACTCAAGCACTTCGAGTGGAAACGGCAGAGGGGCCGTGTTGCCAGTTTGCATCAGACCGACGGAATCCGAAAACGCATGAACTGAGACGGGGGGAATCACCGGGGGTGACGGCGATGGCTCTGCCTGTATTTGCGGTGTCTTTGCCTGCTGGATCCGGCTGCCGGGCTGCAGGTCCCTGTTGAGAAAAAGTTCATTAACTGACCGGTCTGACTCAATTCTATGACTCGGAACCATTCTGCTGGCAGGCGGGCACAGTTTCCAGGCTGCCAGGATCCCGAGTTGGCGGACTTTGATACCGCCGATCGCGGCAGAGAATGTCTGGTCGCAGAATGCTGCCCTGGGAGGGATTTCGCTGTTCTTCAGCCCGCCTTGGGTACTGGGAGGTGCCCGCCAGACAGAGCGTTACTCATCAGAACGCGATCGGGGGATCGAAGACTGCTGGCAGTGGGTACCGGACATTTCGGTATCGGTCTGTCGGACTGCCAGTTCTGCGATGGTTAGCGCCGCGACGGTGCGGAGCCGGGGGATGCCGCGGAAAGAAGACCCTTGTGGATTCCGTCCCATTGGCGAATATCAATCAGCCACGGGCCATGTTCATCATCGATCCTTCCATAACGCAACTGAAATTCTGCCAGACGCTCCAGCTTGCGAGCAACCTCAAGTTCTCCGGGATGCTGGCAGCTCGGTCCTCTGCCCCACAGGATTCGTGAACCACCCCGTGTTCGCAGCGAAAACTGCATATTCTCGGCGGACTCAGCAGGGCTGACGGTGGAAGGGACTTCGATTCCGGCGAGCTGAAGCCGTTCCCACCACGGTTGCTGCGACTGTTCCTGCTGCAGCAGTACGGATGCCAGAAAGGCTGCTTCTGCAACGGCCGGATCTCCCCACGCCTCTCCAAGACGTCCCAGTGGAACGCTGGTCACGTTATCGATGATCGGGTAACGGTCGACATCAGCAGCGGCAAAGTCACGCCCGGGCAGCAGTGTTCCCTGGCTGTCGATCGGATAGAAACCGTCGACTCCTCGGACCATCGCCACAGGCCGTCGGTAGAGAACTTCCACATGGATACGAGCCGGCCAGGCCTTGCGGACGCTGACAACCTTTTCGATCCATGGATGCGTATGAAAGGCTGCTGCAATACGCTCACATAAAGTCGGGTCCTGAAGGAACAATGGCCTGGGCAGTCCAGCCTGTTCAAAAACCTGTTGGATGATATCTGCGGGAATCCACCGCGGCGGAGGTGTCAGTGCAATACGGGCTTCCGAAATCAGGTATTCCGGACGCGAGTCGAGGTCGGGTATCCACCTGCGATACACCGGGTAAAGGACAAAGCCAGTCACGATAAATGCCAGAAAACATAATGTCCCCGGACGGAACAGACGGCGCCGCAGCGGGCGAGCGGGCGGTATGCTCACGGCCACGGACTTTGGTGTTTTCTTTGTACCTGCTGGAGCTTTTCCCATGGCAGTCCTGCCTTCCCGACCTGTCAGAACAGGAGATGAATTGCCGCCACTGCGCCCACCGTGGCATCAGATTCCATTGACGTGAGCATTGGATCGGAGTGTCTGAAGGGGCTGGAAATCTGCATCGGTAATCCGGGACAGTGCTTTGCAACAGTCAGTAGGGCGTGGTTTCCTGAAGATTCCACTGCCCACCTGAACATTGCTGAAACTGCTCGTGCGTTCCGTACGCAACCTGGACTGTGTAACTATTGCACAAACCCCTGAATCGATTCGCTGCGGAATGAAAAACCCGGACATTGGTGTTACGTTCCTTTCCGATTGCATGGCCAGGGGCTGGCACGCAGACAGTGCGGATTCTTCGGGATGCAACACTGACGCACTCGTCCGGTCAGTTTGCAGACTTCTCCCATGGGGCACGCTCTGCCTGTATGCTGCATTCATAAAACGACTCTGCGATACTCATCGTCAGAGATCGTATGATCGCGCGACACGGCATTGCCGGTGAATCTGGCAGGTCGATCACATTGCGCGAAATGCAGCAGAATTCGCTGGACGGCTGGTGGAATTTCGGGGCAGCTTCAAAAACTCCTGTCGATGACTCAGTTAGAGATCACGCTATGGTGTCCGTTGATATGCGTGCGGCATTCGTCTTCGGGCAGGTTCCATCGGTTGTCGTGTCGTATTGAAGGTATGGCAGACTTTCAGACAGGATGAAAGTGGTTCAATCGTCGGATTGTCCTGGCAAAGGCCGGCAGCGCCGACGTTCGAGGTGTGCTTCTCTGGTCGGTCGCGTGGCTCCAGTGCTGTTTGCTGAAGAATGGCTGATGGCTTGCTCTGCAGTTCAGCGGTGCAGCGAAGAGACCGCTTTTTAGCGAACATTGTTTGGTAAGAGTTGTTCCGTCCAGGAACGGTGTCACTTTGCGTTGTGACGGAAAATCAACGCCTTCGCAGAAGGGATGTCTCATGCGATTCCAACAGATTGGCCTGGCAATCGCCACTGTGTTTTTCGTTTCCGGATGCTCTGCCGGACGACGCGCGTCGGTGAACATGGTTGAGGATATGGATATTCCTTCCACACACCGATCTCAGTATGCTCCCGAGTATCCGTCCCCGTACGGGAATTCCGGATCTGCCTCTGGTTCAGATTCGGAACCAGCACCACCTCGGCAGTTGCCCGAGTCTCTGCGTCGTCGCGTCAAGAGTGTCAGCAAATCTGCCGGCAGCGAAACTCGGGTTTCGGATCACTCAGCCCTTTCCGACTCTCGATGGTACGAACAGCAGGAGTCCGGTGCGCCGGTGCGAGAGGCTGGCATGGTACGCTGGCAATCTGCAGGTACGGATTCTTCTGACTGCGCTGTCGAAGAAGGATGCCATGGGCAACCTGCCGGTACGTCCCTCTGCCACCGCCTGAGATTACTGTTTCGAGAGTCGGGGGATTGCTGTGAGCCCGATCCGTATGCGTTTTGCGGAACGATGACCTTTGAGGAGACACTGGCAGGTCGTCGGATTCACAGTCCGCAACTGGTTCCCACCCCAGCCCCATCGTTCTATCCTGACATTTACGCACCACGGCCTATCCACTCAACACCGGAACGCCGGAACGCCGGTGAAGTTCCTCCCACGCCTCAGGAACCGAAGATTCCGGGTGAAAGCTTCCCGCCGGGAAATCTTCCCGAGAAAACCGGGCCACCTGAAATGATGCCGGGCGAGGATGGCATGCCCGAACCGTCAGAAAACGTGACGCCTCCGGAACTGCCCGTCATTCCACAACCAGAATCCGTACCGCCGCAACGTGGCGATAACGAGCCAAAGCCACCTGGGGAGAAACCCGATTTCGTGGAACCACCGCTGTGGTTCCGCAAGACAGGGGATCCGTCGCGCTCCGGGAAAAAATCGCCTGTTGCTCCAAAGAAACCTGAGAATGCATCTTCTGCAGATGCAGTTTATCCGGAGCCTGAGGTCATGGAAGCGGAAGCGGAAGCCGAAGCGAACGACACGTCGGATGTGCAGGAACAGTCTGAGACTGCCCCCGAAAAACCAGGGCAGATCGGCCCCACCTCTCTTCCCGCCTATCTGAAACCGGTACTAACCAGAGGCGGTCGAAAAGATTCACGACTGTGAGATACCGAGTGTGAGTCACGGTTATTGAAGACCCGCCGAATGCCGCCAGTGTGACTTCAACTGATAAAGGCTGCTTTTTAGGCGAGTAGTCTGTTGGACGTTGAACAGTGCTACCTTGCAGCCTGCCCACGATTCTTTTCGCGTGGAGGGCGAAAGTACCGCTTCGACTCATTGACGGCAGTCCGCCGAGTGGTCATTCGGACGAGCAGCGTCATGAGATAATTGCCCCAGCCGGGAACGACATACTGACGACGTTTCTCGAGCGCTCTCAAGGCCACCTTGACGACTCGGGTTGGCGTCTGAGACGTGTGTTTTTCCAACCAGCCTGCCGCTCCGGCAGTATCGAAAAAGTCGGTGCGGGTCACTCCCGGACAAAGGGCCATTACCGTGACGCCCCGACTTCGTGCTTCAGCCCATAAGGCTTCGCTGAAGTGCAGGATGTAGGATTTGCTGGCCGCGTAGGCCCCCATGAATGCCACTGGCTGAAATGCTGCCTGCGAGGAGACATTGATAATCGCTCCGTGGCCACGATTCAGCATGTCCGGAAGGATTCGGTACGTCAGGTCTGTCAGTGTCAGCAGATTGACATTCAGCATTTTTCGAACGTCTTCCGGCAGTGTCGTCTCAATCTGTCCGATCATTCCAACACCGGCGTTATTGACAAGCAGTTCGACGTCAACGCCAAGGCGGCAGACTTCTTCATACAGCAGTTGCCCGGATTCTGGTTCCGCGAGGTCGATGGTGACAACATGGCAGCGAGTGCCATGGCGAGTGTTCAGTTCTGTTGCCAGCTGGGTCATGCGTTCCTTGCGTCTGGCGGCGAGAATCAGGTGCATGCCGCGTCCTGCCAGCTGGGACGCAAACTCTGCACCGATGCCCGACGAGGCGCCCGTGATCAGTGCCCAGCGATCATTGAAACTGTCCAGCACGTTGAGTGTTCCGAGTCTTGATCTGATTTTCAGTGATTGAACATGAATTCGCGGGTATTCATCAGTGCCCAGATCAGGTCCTGAAGAGATTCTGGCGAGGGCTGCGGCGAATCGATGGGAGCTCCGGCCGCATCCGTCTGTGCGGCTGTCAGGTATTCCACGGCGGTCTGCATTTCGCTGGCCCTCGGATACCTTGAAAACGCCTGAAGGTACAATTCCGTGACGCGGTTTTCCACCGGTTGAGACGATTTAGAGAGCTGGTCTGCCTTTCCACCACCTGAGGCAAGTTTGCCACGAATATCACCGGCATTCATCAGATGCAGACTCTGGGAAAGACTGGAGGACTGGCCTCGCTCACACTCACACACACTTTCATTCTCCGGACGCCCAAATACCCGAAGAAACGGGGATGCTGTGTTGTAGCTGTTATCCGGCAACGCGATCGCTCGGGTTCCCTGAGGCAGATTCGGAAAATCAGTTTTTGACCCGCTGAGATCATCGATTGCGTCCAGAAGGACTTCCGCCTGCAGTCGCCGCGGGTAATACCTGGAATAGTTCTGCTGGTCGACAATGTTTGACTCATTGGGGGCAGAGCTCAGTTGATATGCAGACGATTGCGTCATCAGACGTACCAGCGCCTTCAGATCAAAGCCACTGTCCACGAAGTGCTTCTCTAACGCTGCAAGAAGTTCCGGATTCGTGGGCGGATTGCTGTCACGAATGTCGTCCTCCGGCTCAATCAGCCCGCGACGGAAAAAGTGCTTCCAATACCTGTTGACCAGCGCTTTTGCAAAGAACGGGTTCTGCGGAGAGCTCATCCAGTCCGCAAGCTTCAGTCTCGGATCCTCATCCGGCCCGATCGATGCAATCTCAGTCCCCAGCGCCGATGGCTTCAGGACAGTACCACTGCGAATATTGGTGGCTCCGGCAATCCCACGCTTGTGAAAGATCATGTCCTCACCGCGCGTGGCTGTCGGTTTGCGACCCACCTGCGAGAAAAATGCGGTCAGCCCGTAATAGTCATCCTGACTCCATCGCTCAAAAGGATGATGGTGACACTGAGCACACTGCATGCGAACGCCAAGGAAGAGCTGCGCGACGTCTTCCTGCTGCTGCTTTGGCTCACGCACTCGCTTGTACCATGCGACCGGGGGATTGGCGATCACTGTTCCTGTTGCAGCCAGCAGTTCACGCACAAACTGATCGTAGGGTTTGTTGCTTAGCAGGCTGTCGCGCACCCACGCATGAAAGGCAAAGTTGGATGTAATGTCGCTGGCGTCATCTCGCCGGTTCTTCAACAGTGCCGTCCATTTTCCAGCAAAGAAATCAGCATACTCGGGACTGGCCAGCAGAGAGTCGATCAGCGTGTCCCGTTTTCCAGGGGTTGCGTCTTCCAGAAAGGCACGCGACTCTGCTGCCGTGGGAAGTCGGCCGGCAATGTCCAGTGTGACCCGCCGCAGGAATGTCGCATCATCAGTGCGGGCTGATGGAGGAACACCAAGATCTCGCAGGTTCGCAAAGACAAGTTCATCGACAAAATTTCGGATTTCAGGCACAGCCGGCACCGGAGCACCCAGTGGAATCGATGCGTTAAAGACCGACACTCTGCCCTGATATCGAACCATAATGGCCACTTTTCCGGGAATATCAAATGCCGTGACAGTACCAGATTCAGAGACCTCGGCCATGGCCCGATCATTGGATTCGTACAACGCTCGCCCCGTCACATCCCGCTGCTGCCCGTCTGCATAATGGGCGATCGTACGCAACTGCTGAGTGCCATTTCGCTCCACCTGACCTTTTCCTGGTTCTACCGTCAGCGAGGTCAATGCAGGAGCTTGTTTGCCGTCCCATGGTGCCCCGTCACCGATCCACTTCACCAGTATCTGCCAGGCTTCTGACTGCTCGGTAATCCTGCGGCCTCCACCATGCGGCGTTGCTCCTGTGGCTTTCAGCACCAACAGACTTTTTTCCGGTGCTGCCGGAAACAGCCGACGACCTCGCGCTTCTTTGACAAGGTGTTCGTAATCCTCTTCCGCCTCAAAACCCAGCAGCGAAAGCTGAAACCCGTTCTGGCCGTTGCCGGCCTTCGCATGGCAGACGCCGGCATTGCAGCCATGCCGTGTTAGCATCGGCAGGACGTCGTTCACGAAACTCACTGACGAGGATTCGGCAGCTTTTAGCTGAGCGGAAAATGTGAGCAGCCAAAGAGTCGCGAGGGTTGCGAATCGGCTGTTCCAGAGTATGCGGCTCATGAAAATCACCATGCACCGGCAAGGAGTGTACTGAGGGTGGGAGAATTATGGTTTCTGCACGTGCCGCCAAAGCTGTTACCGAAATCGATACTGTTCTGATCTGTCGCGCAGTGGGCAATTTACCAGCCCGTCGCCAAATTCATAATCCTTGAGTTTACCCTAGAGCATGGGCCGCGGTCCACTGCGAATCGGCCTGAGTACAGAACGAAACGAAAGTCGTGACCAGGGAAAAGGTCCGCGTACCGCCTGATCCGCCTTTATGGGCCATCGCCACTGATCCGATAAAATGCTCCCGCAGGTCATGGTTTCTCATGGTCTGCCAGTCCGCTCCCCGCCTTATCGTTCAGCAGACGCCGGATGGTCCCGGGGCAATAACTGAACAACACCAGGACACCACCGAGTGCTGCCGGTGCTTGCCCCAATGGCTCTGTTTGTCAGCGTCACTTCCGAACTTTTCAACCCTCTGCTACGAAAGCTCTGCCCCCGCTTCTGTCAATCGCCCACGCAGGCTTCTGCGTTCTGCCGGAGCAGTTCACTGACTTCGGTGTCACTGGTTTGACCAAACTCCCGATAGAATTCACCCACCGCCGAAAACTGCGTTGGAGTCTTCAGGCAGAAAAATTCGTCAGCCCTTTTCCGTAGTGCCGCACAGACGTCCTTCGGTGCAACCGGTACCGCGACCACAATCCCGGCTGGATGCTGTTCCCGAATTGATGCGATCGCTGCCTGCATCGTGGCCCCGGTTGCCAGGCCGTCGTCCGTGATCAGCACGTACTTCCCGCCGACTACCGGCGGTGCCCGATGGCCACGGTAGCGCTGCTCGCGCCTGCACAACTCCGCTCTCTCACGGCGTGTGACCTCTTCCAGTTCTTCCGGCGAGATCATGTCCGTCTCGTTCAATACCCGAATATGGTCTCCTGCAATAGCGCCAACAGCGAACTCTGGATTTCCCGGATGCCCCAGCTTGCGGACTAACAGCACGTCCAGTGGCACATGAAATCCACTGGCAATCACTGCCGCAACAGGCATTCCACCACGCGGTATTCCCAGAATGATGTCGGGCCTTCGGCTCAACCGCTGCTGAAGCAGGGTAAACAATTGCTGTCCGGCATCATCCCGATTGCGAAACATGAATCCCTGCTCCCGGAACTTGATCTGCAGCACGTGTTTCGCATGCACAATCGTACGCGGCTGGACGGGAAACGCCTGAGAGGCGTCACAAGATAATTCACGACAGTTCCGCTCAGACAGCCTGCTGACGTCATCGGAATCAACGTGGTCATGTGCTATAGCCAGTATGCCCTGCTATGAAACCCCTGGGTCCGCTCGGAATAAATCCAGAAAACGGTCTTCGAATTCGGCGAAGACTCCCAAACGATCCAATTCGTTTTTCAGCTCAAAAGCATTTGATCTGTCTGATACGGCCTCTGCAAACAGTTGCTCAATTCGGCGCGCGTCACTCGCACTCAAGGCTGCCCTCTCGGGATTTTTTCGTGCCTCGGCCTCAGGCGAGTCTTCTGGTTCTTCATCGTCTGACGACTCCTTTTCCATCTGCTGCTGCAATCGCTGCAGCAGCTTTCCAAGCTGAGATTTGATTGCATCAGCCTGTTGCTGAAGCTCCGTAAAATCCAGTGGGAAATTGGCGATCGTCGTGAAAATCCTTAGCACGGCGATTGATGCTGCGGGGAAAGGAAAGTGTGCAAACAGCGTCGGAATTTCACCAAGGAGTCCGGTGCCTTCTATGCCGCGTTCCATTGCCGCAGCCAGCAGAATCCCGTTCAATCCGGAAACCTGGCCGTCCTCCAGCACCGGAACCTCCAACTGCTCAAACTCTGTGATCCCGGAAGATTCTGTGGTCATCCCAAACACCCTTGGGTTGCTCTCCGGGGCCATCTCAGTAGCCATGGCAGCCAGTGTGAAAATCCGGGTAACGCCAAGGCTAACTGCAAGGTCCATCACGTGATTGCTAAATTTGGCCTTGTCCGTCTGAGGCTGTCCTTCGCTGAGCAGCACAAGCAGGTCATGCTGACCTTTGGGGGCTTTCCAGACAAACAGACGACTACGCGGTGCGCACACCGGCTGAATGACGCCGGACTTAACGTCAACATGGTCCACGTCAAAAAAAGTTTTCGTGTTGATTTCCGTCAGCAGCGACATCCGCATCCGGGCAATCAGATAATACCCAGCCGCTACAGCAACATGCCCCATCCCCGGCCAGACTGCAAGCATCCAGGGGGAATTCAAATCTGCCTTGATATCCTTCGCCACAACTCACCACCTCTCCCGTTGCCACATGTCGGAAACGCACGGAAAAACGTTCATGCATTCCATGTGCCGGATTCGCTGGCATCAGCGCAACCCGAGGAACTGCAGGGCAAGTCAGAATAGAAATGGGTATATGCCTCCCGAGAATGTCACGCCGGACGATGGCACAGACTGTGCTGATTCCCGCGCATAGGGATCACCCGCTCTGACCCATTGACGATCAAATGCTGCAATGCGTTCAAGGCAGAACAGAGTGAAGTACCCCGCAGGATTCCCCGGGCTGTTCGTCAGTATGCCCGTCATTCCCCCGCAGGCAGGAAACCAGCGAGTTTGACCGAATATCGCAAAAAGCCCCCACGATATCGTCCGAATTCAAATCGCAGGTGCCAGGCACCTCTGGTCGTAAACGAAACATACAGAGAGACTTGTGACTTATCCGGCACTCAGCTTTTGTTGGCTGCCGTACGGCAGTTTCTCCTCAGCGTACTGACCCCTGCAAGAGCCTCTGGACGCCCTGCTTCCGTGCGGAATCGGCGACGGAAGTTCCGCACCAGATCCAGCCAGGAATCTACGGTACAATCCAGCCGCTCCATGATTGGCTTCAGATCGCCGGAAATCGCTCCCGGCTTATCCCGTCGCAATTGTCGCCCTGTCCAGTCCAGCAACTGCAGGTACTGATCCAATGACATGAACAGACAGCCCTTATTGCTGGCTCGTCGGGTAGTCCTCTTTTCACGAGCCTTCTTTTGCTTCGGCTCCAGTTCAACCGGAGCCAGCCAACCGGCACGCGAACCGTGCTCTGTCTTCACCGCCTGCATTTCGGCCGTGCGATTGGACTGGGCCTCCTGACGATCCTTGATGCGTTCCTGAGCACTCGTGAAATCACTGGATTCAGGGGACTCCGCGATACCGGCTCGAATAGGATTCAGGTCCACGTACGCCATGCAGGCCGCAATGGCCATTTCATCCAGCAGCGGTTGAGCCTTGTAGCGGGATTCCCAGAAGTGCCCCCGTACTTTGTCTTCCCGATTTGCTTCCTTCGCAATCGGCTCACACAGACACTTCATAAACCAGGATAGATTCGACAGCCGGCGACGTTTTTCCTTCATTCCATTGGGGCTGTTGTTGATCTTTGCCAACTCCTCTTCGGTAGGTTCCGCAGGCGATTTGTCTTTGTTTTTTCGCTTCGGAAACAGATTCCACCACCGACGAGCCAAATCTTCATCCGACCAGGAAGTCCCAACATCCGGCCGGGTTCTGACCACCACGTGCAGATGATTGCTCATCACCGCA
>CAIQIE010000015.1 GCA_903871805.1 uncultured Planctomycetaceae bacterium
CCCGCTCTTCCACATCCGCTATGGCATGCATAAAAGCCATGCGGCAGACGTCGCGACGCTGCACGGTCTGCAACTCTCCGGTGCGAAACCGAGGTCGGGCAGCCTGAAAAATAACCCATCGCGGCAGCGGCGGGGCTTCCGGATCCAATCGCTCCAGTACCTCCTGCAGCAACGACGCCCGCTGTATCGCCTCTGGCCCCCCTGGCACGGCAGCCCTCACAGCATCCGCCTCGCGTTCCAGAAGCTCACGCAACTCACGAAACTGTAATTCTGAATGCCGCTTCAGCTCAGGCTGAATTCGAACTGTCACAAGCTCCGCGTGCTTCGCCTGCAGCCATGCCGTACGAACCAGCAGCTGCGGGGGCGTCTCCGCAACAGCCAGCCCCAGAAGCACCGTCCCGTCCTGCAGCCGAAGCTGATCCATCACGCCATCGCGAGCCGACCTGGCCTTCACTGGCGGCTGCCCCATGGCAGACACATTCATATCGCCCGGCAATAAAGCCAGAATGATACAACACCGAACAGCCGCTGAACGGCCATAACGCATCAGAAGACAAAGGCCTGCGTTCCAGCCGCTTCCCACCAAACTCTTCAATCTATGAGTCTCCATCAGTTTGATCATTGTGCGTCCCCTGAATTTGGCAGTTGGAAAATTGCCGCCACGACAACAGCCGCATACCAGGTCTAACAACCGCGGAAAAAACTGATTGAACGCAGCGTCCGGCACACTACGAGTCAATCTCAAGCATATCCCGCACAGCCCGGAACGGAAACAACCGGACTTGCAGTTTTCTGCACGACTGACGGAAATCAGCTGCCGGACGTCCCTCACCCACCACCGGCAAGCAGGCCTTTTACCCCGTATTTTCAAGCGCCCCCATGGACCAGACGCCCTCAATTCCTTCCCCGGAATTTGCGGCAGATGGGTTCCCGTCCGGCCCTCTCAATCAATCGGCGGCCACCACACCCGATTGCCCAAAACAAGTGCAGCCGCACAGATTAGCAGCACAATCTGCCGATTTGCGAAGCTGAGAACTCTGCCCGGAACACCACGATTCCCGCGGAACTACTGGCTCCCGGTCCCCATTGGTGTCATACTCCGGCCCGAAACTGCCGATAGTGACCCATCGTGCTTCACGTCGCAGCCGTACCTGCACCATTCCACGGAACGCCAGAATGAATCCTCGTTATGTGTGTGTGCCTCTCTTTGGACCTCCAGGAGTCGGAAAAGGGACTCAGGGCGGGATTCTGGCGCATATCCCGGGCTTTTTTCACCTCTCAGTCGGAGACGTCTTTCGCTCCATCGACATCGGGTCGGACAACGGGCGGGAAATCTACAAACACATCTCCCGTGGTGAACTGGTTCCGGATGAGCTAACCATCAAAATCTGGCGCAAAGCGGTCGAAGCCTATGTCGCTCTCTCCTGGTTCAAACCCCGCGAAGACCTGCTCATCCTGGACGGAATGCCACGCAATGTGCATCAGGTCGAAATGGTCAAAGCCTACCTGGACATCCGCAAAGTTATCTATCTGAAGTGTACAGACGAAGAGGATATGATTCACCGGATTCGCAGACGAGCGATCCGGGAAAACCGGATCGATGACGCCAACGAAGATATCATGCGGCATCGTTTTCGCGTCTATCGGGAAGTCACGGCACTCGTTCTTGAACAGTATGACAGTTCCATCATCCATGAAGTAGACGCCAATGGCTCGCCGGCTGAGGTTCTGCATTCTATTCTCGACTGCCTCATCCCTGTTCAGAACTCTCTGTTCGACGCCAATCGCAGGGCAGAAGAAACGGCAGAGTAGTCCAGTGCCGGCTTGACCCACGGCTCTGCCCCGCGTCCATCAAAACAGGCCGCCAATCAAACCATCTCGTCTCTTTGAGATTTTCCCAGCGCGAGTTTCATCATGTCCGGTAAAAAGTTGTCACACGTTGTTTTCTTTACCCTGAAAGATGGGTCTCCGCAAGCCATCGCAAAGATGGTCGAAGACTGCCATCGATACCTGAAAAACCACCCGGGTGTCGTGGCCTTCTTCGCCGGTGAACTGGCTCCCGAGTACGCCCGACCAGTTAATGACCGCGCCTTTCATATCTGCCTGAACGTCGTCTTTGATTCGCGGGCCTCCCACGATATCTATCAGACGGCTCCGGATCATGTAAAGTTCATCGAAGACAACCGCGACGCATGGGCGCAGGTACGTGTCTTTGATGCAGATGTCACCTGAGTGCCAACTAAGGAAGCGCCGGGAGTCTACGTATGCGATCTTCCGGCGCTGCCTTCCACGAATGTCCCCGCATCAGTGATTGGCTTACGGCCCTGATCCTTTCCGCTGCACTGACCGCCTTCTTCTGGAAGGGACTCCTGTTCGGTGGTGGACTTGTCGGTGGCGACACCTATCCCTACTTTTTTCCCCAGAAACAGCTGATTGCAGAGGAATTTGCGGCAGGGAGAATCCCTCTCTGGCATGATCGTACGGCTCTCGGATACCCCTTGCTGGCCGAAAGTCAGGGAGCCATTTTCTACCCCGTCACTCAGGTCCTCTACCGCCTCTGTGATGCCCACTCGGCCTACCACAACAGCCTCCTGCTGCATTATCTGTTCGCCACACTGTTCACATGGCGCTACGCCCGCTCGCAGGGGCTCCGGCAACCGACCGCCCTCCTCGTCGCTCTAATCTTTGTCTACGGCTGGTTTCCCGCCAGAGCCTCGCTTGAATGGAGCATCGTCGGAGGAGTCTGGTTCCCGCTGTGCCTCTGGCTCACCGATCGACTGATAAAGTCCCCGTCGATACTACGCCTGTCCGCACTGTCCCTCGCGATGGCCACCCATCTGCTGGCAGGACACTACACGCTGGCCTTCATCACCCAACTGACCTGCGTGGCACTGGCCCTGCTTACCCAGCCCCGCAAAATGGCAGATGAACAAACCCCTCAAGCTTCTCCGGGGGCATCAGCCAGCACCAGCAGAATCAAGACAGCCAGCTGGACAATCGCCGCCATCGCCATCGCGCTGCTGCTTGCCGCGGTTCAGTTGCTTCCCACTCTGGAACTGCGACAGGCCAGTCAGCGGGATGGGCAGGAAAATGTCTTCAATCCGGCCTACGGACACCTTCCTCCCGTTTACCTGTCACAACTGTTTGCATCCTGGTGGTATTGGCATACGCCGGAACTGATACAGACCCGAGCGATGATGCAGACTCCATTCCGCAGCCCGGCCGATACAAACGCCGTGGAAGCCCATTTCTACGCAGGACTGCTGCCCCTCGCCCTGTGCCTCTGTCTGTTAAATCGATCACTGCGACAACGAATACCGCCAGCAATCCGATACCCATGGCCTCTACTCACAGCACTGGCCACACTCTACGCGCTCGGCTGGCTTGTCCCGCTGTTCCGCCACCTCCCAGGATTCGGATTTTTTATGGGGCCCGGACGTTACACCATCGTCGCCACTCTCGGATTAGCAATCCTCGCTGGCGCCTCGCTCGATGTCCTCCTGCGCAGACAATCCGCCCTTTTCAGATCACTTGTTGTCTCCAGCATTGCCGCTGTCACATTTGTCGATCTTCAATGGTCTTCCCAGGCAGTCTCAGATGCCGTAATCGTCGATAATCCGCCATGGAAATCGCTCCCCGAAAGCTGGCTGGCCCGGGAACTGCAAAAAGCCGATCACGAAAGTCCCGTCCGCCTTCTGGCACCTGGTCCCAACATAGCCAATCTTTTTGGCATCAGCTGCGTACCGCACTACCTTGGACTGGGCCCTGCAGCCTACTTCCAGGAAAAGTTCCGACTCGAAGGCCCAGGCAGCAATCCCGATCAGAGTTTTCCTTCTGAACAGCAGGAAGCTCGTCTGCGTCTACTGGGCGTTACCCACATCCTCGCAACCGACCCCATTCCCCTGCCTGCAGCCAGCCTTGAACTCGTCGCTTCCGGACCAGATGAATTCCTGAATCGTGTCTGGGGACGCGGTGCTGCGCCATGCTTCCTCTACAGATTTCAAAATCCACCAGCTCGCATCTTCATCGAACCTCCGTCTTCGGCAGCATCTGTGCAGATACTCGAACGTACCCCAGGCAAACTGGTCGTTCAGGTCTTTTCCCCAAACCCCTGTGTCCTCGTCTGCCGAGACCTGAACTATCCGGGATGGACCGCCACCGTAGCACCAACTGATGCCGAAACCACGCAGCCCACCGCGACGGCCACCCCCGCACAGAATGACCGACCATCCGACGCTGAACAACCCAGGCAAATTCCACCGTCTGAGTCTCCCGATGACTTCCGCCGCACAGTCCGGATTCCCGCAGGGAAGACGACTGTCACCTGGCACTATCAACCCGCATCACTGCGATATGGGGCCCTGATTAGTCTTGCAACCACACTGTCCCTCATTCTGCTTGCCGCAATCGCCAGACGTCGGTCATCAGCCAATGGACTCACCCCCTGAAATTCCGTGCAGCCTACGATGCAGAAGATAGCCTCTTCGCCCGAATGGCCCATGGTCCGACGCTCGGACTCCGTGTCCCACTGATCCGCAAAGTAGAATTGAGCCCGAAGTCGCGATTTTTCTGAATTCAAAGACTCATATTCCCCAAAAATTCCGTTTCCATTATCCTCCCGCGCGGTCAGGAAAAGGACTTCCTCTGCAGAGAAATCTGTCGACCGGGAAGTGTCGTTTTTCGCAGCGGGTCATGAAAATTCGGGCCACAACCCGAAACAGGCCAGGGGGCCTCGCCCCTTGTTTCAAGGATGAAGCGAATGTCGCGGACACAGTTTATTCGTACAGGTCTGGCAACTGTCGTCACCACCATCGTCATAGGATGCGGTGGAGGGGCCGACTCAGAATCCACCGCAACCCCTTCAAATACAACTGCGGCCGCAACAGCCAACACGGAATCCGCACCCGTCACAAGTGAAGAAAACGTCATTCGACCAGCCGGCATGACAGCTGCCATCGAAAAACCATCCACGGAACCGCTCGAAGGACAGGAAAAGAAGGCCACGCAGCTACCCGCAAAGTCTCAGTTCCCCGACGATGAAGCCACAAAAACTCTTCGCGAAATCCAGCAGCTTCGGATTTCTCCGCTACCCAACGACGTTCAAAAAGCCAAAGAGGCAAGGCGTGAGCGAAATGAACGCATTGTGGAGATGGCCACTCGCGTCATTCGGCTGACTATGAGCGAAGAAACGCGTAAGCCACAGTTTCACACCGCCATCGGCCATCTTCTGGAAGCCCGCTTTCAGACAGCCCTCACCGGTACCGAGGAAGACATTGAAACGCTCTACTCCGACGTTCAGGCTCTCAACGATCGCGACCCCAAATCCCTCGCCGCGGCTGAAGGCGTTTACTACATCGCCCGCTTTGCGCATACCAAAGCCAGTCTTGCCGGAAATACGCAGCCAGTCTGGTTTGAAACCCTGTCACGATGGGCAAGAGAGTTTGCGGACCGATTTCCCGAGCAGCAAAAGCGAGCCTCGACACTGCTTTTCGGCGCCGGACGCAGTTGTGAATTACACGCAGCTGCCACCAAAGATCAGGAACTTGCCAAACGCCTGATGACAGAAAGTCAGTTGTGCTACACAACACTGGCCGAAAAATTCCCGACCTCCGAACAGGGACAGGAAGCCACTGCCTCACTTCGACGACTGGCAGTACCAGGGAAGTCACTGACACAGTTCTCAGGACCAACCGTCGATGGTGGATATGTTTCCTCCGAAGAGTTCACCGGGAAACCCACGCTGATCTACTTCTGGGAATCAGGCAGCGACGAATTCACGAAGGAAATCCTGCCGGAACTGGAAAAAATCCGTTCTCAGCTTCCAGCCGACCGTCTGCGAATGATCGGCGTCGCCATGGATGAGGAAGAAGCAACGCTCAACTCCTGGATGGAAACAAATGCCGTCCCGGGGCAGCAGATCTTCTTCCCCAATGTTGAGCAGCGTTCCTGGAATAGCCCGCTGGTACGCTTCTGGGGCATCGCGACCTGCCCATCGATCTGGCTGGTCGACGCGTCCGGAAAAGTTGTCTCCACAGATGTCAGACTGGAACAGATTCTTCCAGCCGTCCGCCAGACCCTCCAGAGACAATAACTCCGGTTGAGTGCACACAAAGTAACGGAATCAATTCAGATCCGCGTTGATCCCTGGAATGGGCACCTGAGAATAGCTGTTTCCCCCGCCGCCGATGACGACAATCCAGTATACTCCGGCGGGGCGTGCGGCAGACAGGTTGAGAACCGCCGTGTCTGAAGATAACGCCAGTGTTCTTTTTGCCTGCTCAAAGGAAATCACAGCCGTAAACGTGGGAATCGCAGTCCTGGCAAGCGTCGCAACACGTTCAGACACCTCTCCATGGCTCATCCCTCTGGCTTCCATAATCCCGTAGGCCAACTCCTTACCAAATCCGTCACTCATTTCGACGATGAGCCCCACAGGGTCCTGAAGGCCCGAGGTACGCATTGCAGAAACGATTTCCTCCGCGTTGTGCTGCAGCAGGTGCCGTCGCAATTCCACGGACGATTTGGAAACTCCCTCTGACATCGGTAAACACGATCCTTCACTCGAAGTGACAAAGAAACGTACGCATAGACAACTGGAAGCATATCCTGTGCCAACTGTATCGCGTAATCCCCGAACTCAATAGTGTTCAAAACAACAGCAATTTACATGTTATCGTAACCGGGAAAAGTATCGCCGCACAAAAAAAGATCAAAAACCAAATCATTGCACACAAAACAGGCAGAGTGAATATCCTGTCCAGTGCGAGGAACCTGGCACGCACCCAGGCATGGCCCTACGTGAACGCCCGTTTATTAAAGATCACCGTGACTACCAGACAAGCGGCGTTCCTGTTGTTTTTTCATTCGAAGATTCCTCAAACAGCGTCGCCAGGGCCTACCCAGCAAATGCTCAAACGGTGCCACCCACCTGTGCGATGCTGCTCAAACGGTGCCACCCACCTGTGAATGCTCAATCGGTGCCACCCACCTGTGCGATGTGCTGCTCGGAGGGTGCCACCCACCTTGACGCTTGCCTCAATGCTCGGAGGGTGCCACCCACCTTGACGCCTGCCTCACGATGTAAGTGGTTGAAATCGGAGGGTGCCACCCACCTTGACGCTTGCACCTTGATGCTTGCCTTACAATGTAAGTGGTGGAAATGAAAGCAGTTATGCATCCTGGGCTTACGGCCATTTCTCCGTCTGGCAACTGCTCAAACGGTGCTCAAACGGTGCCACCCACCTAACGGGCTCAAACGGTGCCACGCACCTGTGCTGCTCGAAGGAGCACTCAAACGGTGCCACCCACCTCGACTCTTGCATTGCATTGTAAGTGATTGAAATAAAAGCAGTTATGTATACTGGGCTTACGGCAATTTGTCCGTCTGGCAACAAAAGGAGCACCGGAGTTGCCCCACAGGCGACCACGACACCAAATACGGTTCCCTCCCATGTAGTCCAGCCCACCCAATTCCGGGAACTATTCAGGTTAGGAACGTCCAGAGAGGGACGACCCACTTGGTGAGGCCGGGCGGATAGGCCGGCCGGCAGCAGGCAAGGGCCATCCACCTTTGCTCAGCATTGGCAATGGGTTCCTCACTCAAAGGTGCCATCCACCTAACAATGTACTTGCACCCAAGGTGCCTGGCACCGCGATGGACTCCAGACCAAAGAGTGCCACCCACCTGGACGCTTGCCTCGCGTTGTAAGTGATTGAAATTAAAGCAATTGTGAATCTCAGGGGGCAGCCACCGCGCAGTTTTTCGGCCACAGTCCCTGAGGCGAACGGGAACTCTCGGATCGCAATTCCATCACGCCACCAGCGGACAAATCCAAACCCGAATTTCCAGGATCAAGCAGGGTCCGCAAATCCCGGAATATGACTTTCAGGGCGAGCCTAACAACCGTTGACCGGCAACCTGTTTTTTGCAGAAAAACGTCTTGCGACGCTGGTGCATGACGGCAACACATGCTGCGAGGGGAACACATCAATCGATGCGTTTTCGCCACACAGCCTTGGATTTAACCCGATCCACGGACAGACCACCGGTCCCACCGCTCGCGTGGGTCGCATTCCCGAGAGAAAGGCGGACAAGCCACGAAATTGCATCGGACTTTGCACACAAACGATGCGGTGGCGCTCGCTTACCTGAACACCTGCAGACTCGCCCACTAAAAATCGCCGGCTACGGCATTCCCGGTGTAATTAATGGCAGCCCGTTAACCATGTTCTGACTGAAATCCGTCTGTGGTCGACGACGAATCAGCAACTGCCCATTGCCTATGGTCAGAACTGTGCGTTCCAGAGAGGGGTCAGCATCGATTTTTGTCAGAAAAGGCTGCAGCTCCGACGCATCGGAAACTGCATTATTGCAGACAATAACCCCACCGCCCCATAATTTCTGAATATCTGTCCACCATGCGGCGTATTGGGATCGATCGGAGTCCAGAAAGATGAAATCCCAATGACCTGGGGGCGCCTGTTTCAGAAATTCGCCGGCTTCCATTGTGTGCAACCGTACATCACCCGAAAGCTGACATGACAGCAAATTCTCCGCAGCCAGTTCGTGCTTCCGGGCATTGTGATCCACGGAATCAACCTGGGCATTACAAGCCAGGCCCGCCCGAGCCAGCCACAATGTGGAGTAGCCGTTTGACGTTCCGATTTCCAGAATTCGTCTCGGGCGCTGTTCTTCAATCAGCAACTCAAGGAAACGCCCCGTAGAAGGGGTGATATTCAGAAATTTCTGACTTTGTTCCGTCTGCCGCGCATCGTGACCTCGTCCGTCATTGTAGATGCGGTTCAACACTGACTCGATAACAACGTCGCTGGGGTTCATCTGGGCAGTATACAGGCATTTGTTAGTGACAATCAATTCCGCGATTTTGCGTCCACTTCCAGACCAACAGCGATTTGTCCGCTACCCGTGTTTTTGGATGGCCTCCTGTGCGTCTTACTGGACGGTGACTCAGAGGCTGCCTTCAAGCCGCACGGCGAAAAATCAGTCGATTGCCACGAAATTCCTTTTCCAAAAGGAAATGTCACAACCGGCCCCGCGAGATTCTCCTGGTGTAACAGGTCATCTCAATCTCGGGAACTCGTCCAGTTTTCAACTTCGCAGCCGCGTCTGGCGGTGCCTGTTCCCAGTATCGCCGGGTGGTTATCATGTGAGTTCAAATCAATCTGACCTGACAAGGATTCAAGGCTATGGCGGAATCAGCCCCGGCACCGGACGCACCGAAAGTCTCTGCACGCCCTTTTTGCCACCTGCACTGCCATACACATTACAGTCTTCTGGACGGCGTGAATCGCATTCCGGACCTGGTATCGCATGTGAAGGCACATGGCATGAATTCCATCGCCATCACCGACCACGG
This sequence comes from uncultured Planctomycetaceae bacterium, assembly GCA_903871805.1. Taxonomy (GTDB): domain Bacteria; phylum Planctomycetota; class Planctomycetia; order Planctomycetales; family Planctomycetaceae; genus SXXK01. The sequence goes on from CAIQIE010000015.1 coordinate 9,378, forward strand.
AAACCTGTACGGTGCGATTGAATTCTACAATACTTGCAAGGCGGGCGGGGTTAAACCAATTCTTGGTTACGAAGCCTATGTTGCGCCCGGCATGCGTTCCGATCGCAGTGCCAGCCGTCAAAGGGAAGCGGCTACCCACCTAACGCTGCTGGCGATGAATCGGAAGGGCTTTGACAATCTGATTCGCATGTCTTCTTCAGCCTATCTGGAAGGCTTCTACTACAAACCACGAATTGACAGAACTCTCCTTGAAGAGTGCAACGAAGGCATCATCTGCCTCTCCGGCTGTGCCTCCTCCGAACTGTCACGACTGCTACTCGCCGATAACAGGGACGAAGCCAGAAAACTTGCCGAATGGTATGCGCGAGTCTTCGGCGACCGTTTCTACATGGAGATTCAGAATTCCGGGTTTGAGATTCAGCGTCAGTGTCTGGAATTGACCGTGGATCTGGCAAACAAAATGGGATTGCCACTGGTCGCCACCAACGACGCCCATTATCTGACTCAGGCAGACGCCAAAGTTCAGGATGTCATGCTGTGCGTCAACACCCGAACAACGGTTGACGACGAAAAACGTATGAAGATGGAGCATGACGGTCTGCATGTGTGTTCGCCGGAAGAAATGTACGCCCGGTTTCCCGGCCTTGAAGAATCGGTCTCCAGATCTCAGGAAATTGCAGACCGGATCGACATGCAGCTTGGCGAACGAAAGCTGTATCCAGTGTTTCGTCCGCCAGATCAGAAAACTGACACTCAGTACCTGAGGGACCTGTGTCGGGATCGAATGCATGAACGCTATGGGGATGAACTTTCTGAAGCCCACTGGAAGCGACTTGATTACGAACTGAGCGTCATTGAATCCAAGGGCTATGCCAGTTACTTTCTGATCGTCTGGGACTTTGTTGAGTTTGCCAGACGAAACGGCATTCCCTGCGGTGCCAGAGGTTCGGCCTGTGGTGCAATCGTCGCCTATTTGCTGCGTCTGGGCGATGTCTGCCCACTCAAATACGACCTCCTGTTCGAACGCTTTCTGGACCCCAGCCGAAACGAACCGCCTGATATTGATATCGACTTCTGCCGCGACCGTCGGCAGATGGTTATCGATTACACCAAGCAGAAATATGGGGAACGCAATGTTGCCCAGATCGGCACATACGGCACGCTCAAGGCAAAGAATGCCATTAGGGACGTGGGGCGTGCACTCAACGTCCCGCTAAGCCGCGTGAATGAACTCGCTAAAATGGTCCCGGAGACACTTAACATCCGCCTGAAGGATGCTCTCACCGAAAGTGCGGACCTGAAAGCGGCCTACGACACCGATCCCGTCGCTAAAAAGCTTCTTGACTTTGCCATCGCCGTCGAAGGGCTGGCTCGCAGCGCCGGAACCCACGCTGCCGGAGTTGTAATTGCGGATGTTCCTCTGGACACAGTCCTGCCGCTGCAGACAATCACAGGAAAGGAAGACATTATCACGCAGTGGGATGGTCCGACAGTCGAAAAAGTCGGTCTGCTGAAAATGGACTTTCTGGGACTTCGCAACCTGACGATTCTGGACAAAACCGTTCAAAACGTAAAACGGCGGTTCCCGGATTTTGACCTCGAAATTGTCAAAAACAATCTGACTGATGCACGGACATTTGCGCTGCTGCAGCGTGGAGAAACGAAGGGCGTTTTCCAGCTGGAATCCGGTGGCATGCGGGACCTGCTGACAAAGATGCGTCCAGACTGCTTTGCCGACATCATCGCGACCTCTGCACTCTATCGACCCGGTCCGCTGGAAGGCGGAATGGTCATGGAATACGTCGACGTGAAACACGGCCGGAAGCCGCCACGCAAAGTTCACCCCACGGTGGATGCTGTTCTTGAAGAGACCTACGGTGTGATGGTCTATCAGGAACAGGTAATGCGCATTCTTAACCGCGTCGGCAACATCGAACTGAGCAAAGCCTACAAGTGCATCAAAGCGATCAGCAAGAAACAGGAAAAAGTCATTACCGGGTTTCACTCCGACTACATCTCCGGAGCTGTCAGCAACGGTATTTCAGAGCAGATCGCACAGGAACTCTGGAATCTCATCGTGGCCTTCGCCGGATACGGGTTCAACAAATCCCACTCCACAGCCTACGGACTGATCGCCTACGAAACCGCTTATCTGAAAGCCCATTATCCCGTTGAATTCGTGGCGGCGCTGCTCAGTTGCGAAATGGAAAGTACGGAACGTATCAGTGAGCATGTGGATGACGCCCGGCGAATGAAAATCGAAATCCTTCCGCCGGATGTCAACCGCTCAGAAGTCGAATTCGGTTTCATTGATGAAAAAATCACATTCGGACTCGGAGCGATCAAGGGTGTTGGAGAAAACGCCGTTCGGGCAATCGTCGAAGAACGAACTCTCCGCGGGCCATTCCGCGACATTTTCAATCTGACAGAACGAGTAGACCCAAGAAACCTTACGAAAAACGTACTGGAAACACTCATCAAAGCCGGCGCCCTGGATAGTATCCCGGGCACCAGGGCCCAGCAACTGGCGATTGTCGAACGTGCCGTTCAGGCCGCGACCTCAAAGCAGAAAGATAAGGCTCGCGGACAAAAAAGCCTCTTCGGAGGGGATGAAGAGGAAACAGATTCCGAAGGAACTCCCGTTGTTGGATCACTTCCCGATGTTCCCGACTGGACACATTCTCAGCAACTTCAGTTCGAAAAAGATACCATCGGCTTTTACCTCACCTCACATCCGCTCACGCAGCACGCACGGCGAGTCGAACGCTATGCCAGCAATCGCAACCAGGAACTGGCGGACATGGAGGACGGAGCGCAGGTCACCGTAGGAGGCATGATCTCCGCCATCAAACTCGCCACGGCAAAAAAAACCAGCCGAAATGGACATACCAGATATGCCAACTTCGACCTCGAAGACCCAACAGGGATTATTCGCTGTATCGCATGGCCCGAAGACTACGCACGCTACGAAGAAGTTATTCGTACCGAAAACGTGGTCATCGTCGCCGGGAAAGTCGACCGCCGCGGACGTGAACCAAACCTCGTTGTCAATCGCATTCTGACACTGGATCAGGCCGATAAAGAGTTCACTGCGCAGGTCGCCATCAAGTTCGAAAATGGACTCCATTCTGTCGAAGACATTCACCGTGTCCGGATGCTGTTGTCCAGATACCCAGGCCCCACAGATGTCATTCTTCTTGTAGATTCCGCAGCAGAGCCCACAGCACGCCAATCCGACAAAGCTCAGGAACCGGAAACTGCCCCCGCAGAAGCCGCACTCGGAAGCCGCCTGCGTTACGTACTCACCACCGGAAATGACTGTCGAGTCAGTGTGGGACCCGAGTTTCTTACGGCACTCGCAGAAGTCGTCGGTGAATCCAACTTTGACCTGAAGGCCGCGAAAACACGAAAACCTTCCGGCCAAAGCGTCGGTCGTTGATGCAGCCCATGCAACGCCGGGCTGTCACGACGAGCACCGTTCAGAAATCCAGCTGCGCGCGAATCCCAAACATGTCCGTCTGGGTCTGCGCAGCACCGGATGCCTGAGCCGTCGCATGCACGTAGTTAAAGACCATTTTGGTGTACGGGTTCCAGTACCAGTTGATACCGCCAGTGTAATCCTGAATTTGTCCGCCCTTCACCCCGTTGTCTGTCAGATCCAGCCACGAAAATCGTGCGGCCACTTCCCAGGCACCGGCTCCACTTCGTCCCTTACCCTCAGTAGACCCAAAATTCGTCTTTGGAATCACTCGGTCAATCGTGCCCGTCTTTTTATCGTAAGGCCGGTGCTACTCTATCACTCAAGGTGGTTGTAACACGGCTATCACAGGCACGTGGCTATCACAACGGGCAGCAATTCTGCCCAAAGTCGATCACTCGGGGTGGATGGTACCTGACCGTCAAATTACGAAACGGGGTGGATGGTACCGCGCGCCTGCCGCGCCGTTATGGCTGAACGCAGTAACCTGCCACACATCAACGAAAATGCAGGTGGATAGCTCACAGACTTGTGTCAGTAGTTGGATGTCCCCGCAAAGACATCCGCCTGTCGGACAAATTCCAGTTCTTCAAGGTAGATCAGCTTAGTACGGCTGGATGGCACCTGTCTTCCCTACTGATACAGCCATGCTAACTGGAATTCTCGCTCAATTCGAACAAACACTCCTGTGCGATTCCTCGCTCCCCCTGCAAAAGACAGCGTTTCAGCCGAGTAAACCGGCCGTCGTCATCACCATCATTTCGAGACCGATCTTCGGACACATTTCACGCGCAGGCGTCCACGTAAACCCAACATATCAATGTACTTATGCACTCCCGGTGCATGGCACCTTCCGATGTGTATGCACTCACGGTGCATGGCACCTTTTGATGGGGCTGCGAACGTCGTGTTTCAGCAGGTGGGTGGCACCGAAGGGGATTCAGTGGTTCAGCCAGGTACCCAGCCGTCATCATCATCATTTTGAGGCCGATCTTCGGACACATTTCACACGCAAGCGTTCACGCAAACCCAACATTTCCATGTACTTATGCACGCCCGGTGCATGGCACCTGTTGATGGGGCTGCGACCGTCGTGTTTCAGCGGGTGGGTGGCACCCAACGAACGGGATTGGCACCTGCTTCGGCGGGTGGGTGGCACCGAACGGGATTGTCGGGGAAAATTTGCGGGGGGCCGAATCTGAATCATTTGTGTTGTCAGATTCCGCTGTATTCGACGTGCGGAGAGTACGGCGAATCGGTGGGCTGTGGTAGACTGCCATAATCGAGTTTCAACTATTCACGGCCCCCGGACGCTCACAGCGAACTCTTCCCAATGGCAGATTCCCCGTTTTTTGAATCCCCGCAGACCGCATCCGATTGCGATTCCGGACAGACGACCCAGCAGACTTCCGTAAAATCTCCGTCGGGAATCGAATCAGATTGTTGTGCGTCTGAATCATCCGTCTGCTCTGACGAGCCTGCTTGCCATTCGGCATCTCCGGAACTACAGGCGGGGCTGCCGCGGCAAACACGGGTGCGCACCTGGGAAACCGTTCCATCGCCTGACAAGCGTCCGGTCCGCGAAAGCCTTCCAGAGCCAATCCAGAAGATCCATCGTCGCTGGGACCGCTTTGTGCGTCTCGTGGGGGACCAGGGGGTGCTGACCCTGTTAAGGTCGCATGTGACAATTTTTGGACTCGGCGGCGTGGGAAGTTACGCTGCAGAAGCCCTCGCAAGATCAGCAGTGGGGCGAATGACTCTGGTGGATTTTGATGATGTCTGTCTGACAAACATCAACCGGCAACTGCAGGCATTTCCAGGAACCGTGGGACAATCCAAGGCTTTGTTGCTTGCAGAACGCGTTAAGGCCATCCACCCGGAGATGTGGGTTGATCCGGTGCAGGCATTTTACGATCAATCCACCTCGGACGCTCTTTTGACACCGCGGCCGGACTTTGTGATTGATGCGATTGACAATGTGACATCCAAGATCCAGCTTCTGGAGACCTGTCTCCGCCTGAACATTCCGGTCATAAGCATTACCGGGGCTGGTGCACGTCTGGACCCAACGCGAATCCGAGTGGACGATCTGAGTCGCACGAAGGTAGATCCACTGGCTCGAGTGTTGCGAAAGGAACTATCCAAACGGGGAGTCGGTACTGAATCCGCAACGGGGATCCCGGTGGTGTATTCCGAAGAAGAAATTCTGGAACCAGAAATACCAGAGTGGGACCGCGAAACTGGCTTTCAGTGCATTTGTCCTCACAGGGAGGATTCACCTCATGCCTGCGAGAAACGCCGAAAGATCTACGGTACCGCCACGTTCATGACAGCCGCATTTGCAATGGCGGCCGCATCACACGTTGTGCGTCAACTCACCGGAAAGAACTAATTCATACAAACGGTCTTAGCCAGCGAGGGGCAGAGCGCCTGCATCCGGGCTCAACCCCTGCAGCAGAACTTCACAGATCAGCGACCTTCCACGTGCAGAACTCTGGTGTGGCGCTTCAGCATCCGAAGAACAAACCAGGTCGCAGATCCCGCGCCCAGAAACACGATCCAACCTGTAGAGAAACGCAACTGGTGAGACTGCAATGCGTCACCTGTTACCTCCAGAATAAATGCCACAACCACAATCTGCAGGACCGTATTGTACTCGCGTTTTAGAACATTTCTCAGCGAGAACTGTAACGACGGCTTTACGTAACCGCTGAGTCGCGGGCAGAAAGGTGGAGTTCTTGCGGCCCAGGCATCAAACTGATAGCTGAATTGCGCCTTGAGAAACGCCTCTTCGGCCAACATGATTCGCTCGTAGTACAACCAGAACGTCAGGGTATAAATACCCACGAACCAGGGATTAAGAGTGAACACTGCCAGGCCTAGCCCGATCAGAAAATTCGCAAAGTACAGGGGATGCCGAACAAGAGAATAAACTCCTGTCGTATTCAGCGAATCGGCAATCTGCGTGACAGTATTGCGTCCGGAAGTTCTGGCAGGGGTATGCCCGACGGTGAAGGCTCTGACCAAAAGACCCAGAAAACTTACGAAAAGCCCAGCAATTTTAAATGAATCCGCCGCCAGCGAATCATGGTCAGGGTGCGGTATCGGAAGTTGGGCCAACAAGGCGCCGCCAACCATCACCAGCGGTAGAAAACTCCGCCATCGAAAAAGCCAGTTTCCCTCGGCCGGTAGTCGTCGTTCCAGAGTCATCGTGACGTTTTGCCTGTGTTTTAATTTGTCGAAGTCGCAGCGAGACGCTGCATCACATCCATGTTATCGACTTCTTCGGTTTCGCAGATTAGGCACAACGGGAAATCCCTGACAGGTCAGCTACGTGAAATTTGCTTTATTTTCTCAGAGTTGTCTGCGCGTTCAGTCCCCCTGATCCACTACAGTCTGTGGTTAACCAGCACTTGTTGTCGCCCCTTCGCCTGCCAACATTCCCCATGTGTTGCGAATCAGGGGGGGCTGGGAGAAAGATGGCATCTGAAGCGGGTGCGCAGTGTTTTGGAAGAGACCTCGAGGCAAAGATTCAGGAAGAATCCGGGCAGATGACCAACGTTCTGATTATCGAAGACCAGCCTAATCTGTTGCGGAGCCTTGCTCAGGCGATCAAGGAAGCTGGAATGGAGGCAACGGGTACGGATAGTCTCCAGCAGGCCACTGAACTCTGCAAATCTCCTGTGGACCTGATCATTCTTGACCTGATGCTGTCCGATGGTAGTGGGCTCACATGGCTGCAGCAGTTTCGCAGTCAGGGGCATTCTGCGCTGGTGCTGATTTTAACAGCAAAGGACTCAGTTGAGGACCGAATCGCAGGTCTGGACTGCGGGGCAGATGACTACGTTGTGAAACCATTCGCCCTGAGTGAACTTCTGGCTCGGATCAGGGCTCTGCTTCGGCGTGACGCGGTCACGTCGTCTGCCATTTTGCTGGTGGAAGACGTTCGCATGGATCTGCTGAACCGTACCGTACATCGTGGTTCTGCACGGATCGATCTTCCGCAGAAGCAATTTGATTTACTGGCCTGCCTGATGAAGCAGCCGCAAGAGATAATCAGTCGCCAGGCGATTGCAGAAACCGTCTGGAAAGACTCGTCGGCGACCTGGACAAATGTTATCGAAGTTCAGATCAATCAGCTTCGTCGAAAGCTGCACATTCAGGGCTTGCCGGCAGTGCTTCATACCGTGCGAGGCAAGGGATACCAGATTGGAGGCATTCGATGAAGCGGTTGTCACTGCGATGGAGAATGACGCTTTGGTATGGTGCGGCAGTGGCTGCAAGCCTGCTGATCACCGGGATTGCCCTCGTGATTTTGGCGCGGCATGTACTGGCTGATCGGATGGATCATGCTCTGCGAGAAGAACTGCGCGAGATCTCGCTGGAACTGGAAATGTCTGTCGGCCTGGCTGAGTTTCAGAACGCAGCAAATGCGAGATTTTTTCATCACGACATCTATGAGTTTGCTGTGTTCACCGCAGATGGTCAGGTTGTCTTTCTGAGTGCCGGTCTGCAGAATCTGGAGTCATCGAATTTCCCGGTGGATACAGCGAAGGCTGACATTCAGACGTCAGGTACCGTTCTGCCATGGGGAGCACAGCTGCTTGTCGCAACATGGACAAAAGCAAGCAGCTTTGGACCTCTCACTGTTCTGTCAGCCACCTCTCTGAACCCCGTTACCGATGAAGTTCGACGCCTTGAATCAATGATCGGAGTGGTGTTCCCCCTGGCAACTCTGATCGCACTGACTGGCGGGTACTGGTTATCCGGCCGCGCGTTGAATCCTGTCCGGGAGTTGGCCCTTGCCGCTGGCAGCATGTCGATCAACTGCCTTGATAAACGCGTACCAGTCACCAATCCTCATGATGAAATCGGGCAGCTCGCGACAACCCTGAATTCTCTCATCTCCAGGCTGGAGACTGCTGTCACAGAAATCCGACGATTCACTGCAGACGCCTCGCACGAGATTCGCACTCCGCTCGCCGCCATTCGCATGGAGGCGGAACTGGCACTGAGCCGCATCCGCAGCGACAACGAGTACCGTCTGGCCCTGAGCGTTGTTGTTGAGGAAGTCACTCGCCTCGGACGTCTTGCCGATCAGTTGCTGGACCTTTCAAGGCATGATGCCGGTCTGCGACAAAAATGCACCGCACGTATAAATGTGTCGCATGTCCTGCACGAAACAGTCGAAAAGCTGACGGGCATCTCCAAATCAAAGGGAGTAAAGCTCACGCTTGATTGCGAAGGCATCCCTGTTGCTTTGGGAGACGAGATTCGACTGCGGCAGGCATTTTGCAATGTTCTTGAGAACGCCATCAAATACACCGCCTCGGGCGGCAGTGTCTCGGTGTGCTGCAAAGTTCAGCAGAAGCAAATCCGAATTGAATTTCGAGACACTGGCATTGGCATTTACCCAGAGCATATCCCCAGGCTGTTTGAGCGATTTTACCGCGTCGATGAGTCGCGCAGCCAGAACACGGGCGGCGCGGGTCTGGGACTGCCGATTGCCCGAGCCCACGTGCAGTCATGCTTCGGAGAAATTTCCATTACCAGCAAACCGGGCGTCGGCACCGCTGTCCTTGTGCTGCTCCCGGTACTTGATGAGCTTGAATCTAAAGCCGAATTCACACTCAATGGAAGCATGGCGGCGGCTGGTATTTAAGATATCACTGAGAAGATCAGGGATTTTCACTCAGAATGGCGTTGAATCTCGAAAAGCAGACAGACGAACGTGCCCATTGACCCCTGACTCTGGTCGCTCGACAATGAAGTCAGGCCTGCAGGATCCCCCCGCACTGACTGTCAGTCGTGGCAACCCGGAACAATCAAAGGAGTGGTCAAATGGCTTTCCAAACAGAACAGATACGCCGCAGAAAAGTGCGCGGTTTTACGTTGATTGAGCTGCTGGTTGTTATCGCGATTATCGCTGTCCTTGTGGCCTTACTGCTGCCGGCTGTCCAGCAGGCTCGCGAAGCTGCTCGAAGAACCCAGTGCAAAAACAATCTCAAACAGATTGGACTGGCTCTTCACAACTATCTCGATTCCTTCGGCCGTTTTGCTCCGGTCTCAGTGCTTCCGGCAGGGCGTACTTTTGAACCTTACTCGGGTCACGTACGGCTGCTGCCTTACCTTGAACAGACGAATCTTGCCAATCTGATCGACTGGAATGTGAGTTCCGAATTCACGACCAATCCACTGGCGGCGAAAACTCGTGTTTCAGTCTACATGTGTCCGAGCGAAGTCAATGACCGCGAACGAATCACACCCACATTGATTCACTACCCGTTGAATTATGGTTTCAACGAAGGCTCATGGTTCATTTACGACCCGGTCACAGGAAATGTCGGCGACGGAGCATTCCATCCGAATCGTGCTTTTCGAGCTGCGGATTTCACGGATGGACTGAGCAATACACTTGGCGTCACTGAAGTGAAGGCCTTTCAGCCGAACCTGTGGGATACAGGCAAACCCACGACGCTGGGAACACTTCCGCCAGTAAACCCGGCAGCCGCTTCTGCATTTTACGGTGGCACATTCGATTCGAACGGACATACCGAATGGGTCGAAGGAGATGTTCATGAGTCCGGCGTGACCACAACGTTTCCTCCAAACTCAAAAGTGCCTTACCAGGTGAGTGGGGTAACATACAGCATTGACATTACCTCCATGAGAGATGGTGAGTCCACAACGGTTCCTACATTTGCGGCCATCACGGCTCGCAGCTTCCACACAGGAATTGTGAATGCTCTTATGATGGATGGTTCCGTCCGGGGAATCAGCGAGAACATTGACTTTGCTGTCTGGCGTGCCATCGGAAGTCGCTCCGGGGGCGAAACGCAGACTCTTGAATAATCAATGATCTCCATCAGGGCTGGTTTTCACGGGAGGATTCGATGGCACCACAGTACCACCGGCGTCACGGCTCGATTCAAAATGTTCTGCTGGCAGCGGTCAGCCTGGCAGTGATAGCCGTGGTTGGCTGGTATTTCATTGGCCCCACCAAAAGCATCTCAGCGGACGAAGGACAGCAAACCGCGGAAGCGTTTCTGGATCTGATTCGGCAGGGGAATCCCTCGGCAGCATGGGATTCCACCACTGCCGAGTTCAAGAGCGCCGAAGGCCGCGAATCCTTTCTGCGATCGCTGAACACCATCAGGCATGTCAAAGAGCCGGTTCGCTTTGTTTCGATGCAGAGCGTGGAAGCCAACGGCCTGGAGAAACGTGAGTTTCTGTTTCAAACGGAGAGTGGTAAATCCATCCGGATTATCCCCGGAATGGAAGACGGCGTATGGAAGGTGGAACACTGGGTTCCCTGATGAGTACGGTGTTCCTGCCCGGAGATTGATTTGGCCGCGGGACGAAATGGTTCCACATGAAGAGCATTCTCCTGCCGTCGATCGTCTCAGAGTAATCTCTGCTGCCGGCACAATATTCGCCTCGAACAGGATCGCCACAAAATGGCCGCTCCCATCTTTTCCACTGGGCATTGATAGCCAGACCGGCTTTTGAGTGTTAGGATTATTGCTGGAACGGCGTCGCCGCCGGATTCCATCAACTTTCTTTTCCTACGCTGGCGTCGAGGGATGTCGTTGTCAGAAGAACAAGAACCGCAGGACGGCAGTTTGTCGCCCAAAGACGCAGGCCAGTCGCCCCAGAGGGACTCTCAGCCGGATCTGGCATCCGTTGATGCCGTGCAGATCATACAGGCTGCTAATGTGCCTCAAATCACGTTCGTTCAGAGCACGGTGTTTCAGGATTCGGCGAGGGGTGCCGTAGAGCCAACACTGGAACGCCTGCAGCGACGCATGCGGCAACTGGAATACGAAGACTACCTGCTGGAAAAACGTCGCCACCTAAGAACGGCGGTCACGTTGTTTCTGCTGACGTTTGCCAGCACTTTTCTGGTTGGCTCCGGGTATTTTCCCCTCGAATATCTGGTGGCATCGATTATTCCCCGCTACTGGAAATTTCTGCAGATACTGTCCAACGGAAAACTGGTAGAACAGTTTTACAGTGCTGTTGAAGCCGGCCTGATGTATTCTGTACCGCTGATGCTGATCCTTCTGTGTCACGAAATGGGACACTATCTGCAGTCAATTCGGTATAAAGTTCCGGCATCACTGCCGTATTTTATCCCCATGCCGATCCCTCCCATGGGGACGATGGGTGCTGTGATTTTCCAGGGGCAGGGCAGGGCGACACGCACTCAGATGTTTGACATTGCCGTCTCAGGTCCGCTGGCGGGCCTGCTGATCACATTCCCTGTGCTCTGGTATGGCCTGAAAAATTCCCGCTATGAAAGCATTTCCGTACTTAGCGGAATCGAATTTGGCGAACCACTTATCATTACCTGGTTGGTAGAACTTCTTCATGGCCCCGCCCCGACAGGAACTATTTTCGCACTGAACCACACAGCCTTCGCCGGCTGGGTTGGTGTCCTGATTACATCGATGAATCTCATCCCCGTGGGACAACTTGATGGCGGTCACATCCTGTACACGCTGATCGGCCGCAGAGCCCACGCCGTCGCCTACGGAGTCGTGGCTATCGCTTTTGCCGCTATGTACTTCATGGAAAACTACTCCTTCACATTGCTGCTGATCCTGATGATGCTGACCGGGATCCGACATCCGCCCACGGCCAACGATAATGAGCCGCTGGGCCTGACGCGACACCTGATTGGCTGGATGACTCTGGGGTTCCTGATCATTGGGTTTACCCCAAATCCAATCTCAGTATCACCACGCGAGAATCAACCGCCACAACCAGCAGAGGTCCAGCCAATCCAGCAACTGACACCCAATGACGATGTTTTGATTTGACGTCTGTCAGATTTCCAGAATGGTTACGCCGAATACTCTGCCTCTGAGCATCCGCTGAGGAGGCGTGCAGCGAGACGCTCGTACCGACAGTGCGGTAATTCCAGCAACCCATATCGAATTTGTATCAGCCGGAAACTGAGATCGCATCCGCGATCTGATGAACACTCCGCCACTCCTGTTCAGTCACTGGCTGAACCGAAAGTCGACTGCCTTTTTTCAGCAGCATCATACCAGCACAAACCGGATCCGCCGCCAGTGTCTGCCGAGTAATCGGCTGAGAAAAAATCTTCGTTAGACGAATATCCACCATATACCAAACGGGCTTTTCAGCAGTTGACGCTTCGTCGAAGTACTTATGCCCGGATTCCCATGCAAAATGGTCCGGGTAGCCAGCCTTCACGATTTCGGCGCTCCCGGCGATCACCATTGGATCCGCGTTACTGTGATAGAACAGTACTCCGTCTCCCACCTGCATATCGTCCCGCATGAAGTTGCGTGCCTGGTAGTTTCTGACGCCTTCCCATGACGTTCGCTTTCCGGGGGCCTGCTTCAGGTCCAGAATGGAAAACACATCCGGCTCAGATTTGAACAGCCAGTAACGGGCCACTCCGGAGGCCTTTCCAGAAACAGTGTAACTTGGCGCAAACTGACTTTGCCGCGAAGGCAAAATCACAGCGTAATAAGCAAAGAGGGCCTGCTGATCTTTACGTCAGCAAACCCTCATTCCGACCGCACGAAAAATCAGGACTTTGGCGTGACAATCACGGTCGCGGTCTCAATCGTTACTGCCTGCAGTGGCTTGTCACCTCGATCGGTCTGCACATTACCAATCTTTTTGACGACCTCCATGCTGGCCGCATTTGCAGCCTTACCGAATGCGGTGTACTGATTATCGAGATAGGCATGCGTACCAAGACAGATGAAGAACTGCGACCCGCCTGAGTTGGGGTCATTGGTGCGCGCCATCGAAAGTACGCCAGCCACGTGAGGAGTCTTGTTGAACTCAGCACGAATTGTATAACCTGGCCCGCCGGTGCCCGTCCCCTGCGGACATCCACCCTGAATCATGAATCCGCTGATGATACGGTGAAACACGACGCCGTTGTAGTAGCCAATTTTCGTTAAACCAATCATATTGGTACAGTGACCAGGGGCCACATCCGGAAGCAGTTGCAGCAGAATTGTCCCTTGATTGGTCTTCAACTCGATCTGGTAATCATTCTTATCAAAGTCAACATCCTTCACTGCAGCGTTGACTTCGGCCTGACGATTCTTGCTCATGAACCCTTCTCGCAATTGCTGGGAAACTGAAAAGTGGAAGTTTGGACTATTTCGCAGTAAACGCAAGTCCGCAACCTCAAATCCTCGCCCCCAATGCCTTGACACCTGCATTCCCCCCGACACGACTCAAAGAAATCCGTCAACGCCGATCAGGCCATAGACTTGCCTCCCCTGCCACTCACTTTGCGGCAGACAGAAAAAAGATCAGGGAAACCCAAAACAAGGCAATTTACGGTCTCTGACAAATCTGGATACCTTGCCACAAAGCCATCTTCATGATTTATTAACAAATCGACCGGCAGCTTTGGCCGATTCTCACCTCGACGCTCCCAGGCCAATCCCATAACATCAAGGGTTGTGATTCGCGATGCATCCTGGCATGCGGTGCTCACATACCCGGAACACCACGCATCGGCTGATCCAGGGTCACGGGAATGTCGCGCGGCGAATCACTTCAATTTCAGCAAATCGTTTTCACGGATGAACTCGCCGACACGGATGTGATACATGCAAAGGATCCTGCTGATCACAGGCCTGACAGGGGTCCTGTGCCTGCTCGGCTTTTTTTCCGCCCGCAGCATTTCTTCGGGACTGGAACAACGGCTGATCGTACCTGCCTCAACCAGAATCAATCCAAACGTTCGGGGCACCGATTCTGCGTCCGATCAGAACCCCACAGAAACCGTGCGGCATCAGGACATTTCCGATGCGGACTCAGAAAATTCCGTCTTTCAAACTGCGGATCCGGCGGCCCACACATTTTCGTTGTTGTCGACGACCGAATCGCCTACGCCACATCAGATGACTCAGGTAAACCTGACTTCTCAAAACTCAGGTAGTTCGGAGTCTGGCATCAACTCTGACGAAGACTTGAGAAAAATACGCAGTCTTATCGTCGAAGTCTTTCCAGACGCCGATCAAACCACCGTTGATGCATGGACCGAAACACTGCAGGGAATGTCCGCCAAAGAGATTACGGAAATCCTGCAGCAAAAGAAGGCATTTTCCGGCTCACTGGACTCGCTCCTGACTCCCTCCCTGAAGTCGTCCGCTACGTCCACGTTTGCTGCTTCTGCCAGGTTTCCTGCGGCGGCCGTCACAAACGACGCAGTTATCAGGGCAAACCTACGTAATGCATGGTCGGTTGGCTATCGCCGACTGGTCATTCTTCCGGAAGCCGTCACATCTTCAGACAACCCACTCAATGTCTCCGGAAACACACCATCGGGTCGTCGGTTTCGATGCTTCGATCCGGGACGTCGTATCAATTCTCCGGTGCCACTCCATGTCAGTTTGCCAGACGATTCCATGCTGATGTTTCTGTTGGAAGGAAACATCCTGACCCGACGTGGTGATTTTGAATTGCTGGCCAATCGTAAAATTGGACTGAACACACCCAGCGGCCCCTTAGCTGTGGAAGGCTCACCGGAAATTCCGGAGTCCGCCGTTCGTATTCACTTGAATCAGCAGGGACAGATTCTGGTGTCGTCAGCGAGCGACAGTCCGGACACGGCAGCAGGAACGGTTTCGGTGGTTTATCTGGACCATCCCGAAGACCTCACGAGTGAGGATGGCGTTCACTTCACGGAGGGCCAGACAGCGCCATATCGCCGTTTAACAGCGGAAGAAACATTGCTTCACACTCGCACTCTGGAACTTTCCAACGTGGATCCGCAAGGCGAGCATCTGCAACTTCAAACCCTGTTGCCGAAGCCGTAAGTCCCGAACACTCTTGTTCTGAGACATCTCTGAGACATCTCATTGTTCCGCGTCTTGACGACCTGAAATTTTTTCCGTTCGCCCACCACCAGCCCGGCGACCGAGTCCCGCGTCCCATGCGACAAAAATTGGTAGCTGGAAAATCAGCCATCGTTTTCCCGCATGAGTTTCCAGCTACATGCAAAAAAAGAGGAGACAGGCATTTCTGCCTGCCTCCCCCATCTCTCAGAAACAAAGATCTGTCTCAGTTGCGATGATCAAGCCAGAAGAGTTGGTTGTCGGTGAGTTGCGAAAACAAACCATCAAGGCTTTCTGCATCGGAGGTCACGGCCTTGTCAGGCGTCTTCGCAGCGGTTTGTTGTGCCACTCTGGAAAGCGTAAGTCCCAGTCGATTCCGACGAGCCACGGCTTCCGGTGCCTTCCCCGCTCTGTTCACAGACGTTCCGGAATTCGACGCGGTTTCTGTCTTGAAAGACGCAGCAGAATTTCCGGTCGCGGGCTGCAGACCCGTTGCGAACACATCAGACCCGGCCGACGTCCGTGCTGGCACAGAAGCGATAGCGGGCGTTGCTGCGGTCGCACGGCGATAGCCCAACATCAGCGGTTCCGCTTCTTCCGTTGGCGGATCCGCAAGCCCCTGTGGATTCGCGTTGGTCGCCGACAGAGCAAACGAACTTGTCAGTACTGGTGTCGTCAGTGATCGAGCATTTGCGTATCGGTAAACACGATCCGTGCCGCTGTCAGAAATCCAGATGTCCATTGCCGTATTCGACGGATCCAGAGCGATCCCAGTGGGGCTTGCATTCTGAGTATTGATGGTCCACGACGTGACCGCAGTGGCAATTCCGGATGTGTTCAGTGAATATCGGAACACTCGATCCAGCGAGGCCGTATTATCGACGGTCCACAGATAATTCACTCCGCCCTGCGAACCAAACACAATGTCTTTGGACGAAACATTACCAGCCGCCAGTGCAAAACTGGTTGTGGCGGTCTGGGTCCCGGAAAGACGCGAAGCAGCCGCTGCGTAATAAAATACTTTGTCGGATCGAGCATCGACGATCCAGATGTTCAAGCCGTCGGTGGCGATTCCTTCCACCGTTGCATTGTTGGCCAGACTTCCGGCGAGCCACGATCCAAGCAGCACACCACTGTTGTTGTAGATGTACACATTGCGATTCGCGTCAACGACCCAGAGCTTGTCACCAGCGATTACAGTGGCAATTCCGCGGGGCGCGGCATTGCCTGCGTTCGTCAGGTAGTTTTCAATTGGAGCGCCATTCGCATCGTATTCGAATGTGCGATTCGCAGTGGCATCATCGACAACGTAAAACTTCGTTGCCGGAGTGACCTCGTTATCAATGTTGGTCAGGCCAACATCCGCCGGATTGATCCCGTTGTACAACGTGTCGGACGACGAGGCCGCTGCAATAGTGATCGTATAGGCAATGTTTCCATCAAAAATCGTGTCATCAACACCAGTGACAGTCACCGTCTGGGCTACGTTCCAGTTTGCAGAGGTAAAGACCAGCGAGGCAGTGCTGACGACACCTTCAGTCGTGTCCGTTGAACTGATTGGAATAGTGACATTTGCCAGCGGCTCGGAATTGAGACGCACAGTAAACGTCACTGTGCTTCCGCTTTCTGTTGTCGAGATCCCCGAGGGCGCACTGACGGTGACACCAGCGGTGTCGTCGTCTGTATTGCTCAATGCCACATCAGCAGCATTCAACCCATTATAGGCCACATCACTGGATACGGCTGCTCCCAGCACTATTGTGTATCCGATATTGCCATCGTCTACGGAATCATTCACACCAGTGACAGTGACTGTCTGAGGCGTGGACCAGTTAAGAGGTGTGAAGACAAGGGATGCCGCAGAAACCGTGCCCTCTGTCAGGTCAGAACTTTGAATCGGGATTGTGACGTCTGCTGCTGGTTTTGAAGCCAGAACTACAGTGAAGGACACCAGCCCACCGGATTCGGTGGTTGCAGCTGACGAAGTTGGTGACGAGACGTTTATGCCAACGGTCGCTGTCGCTGTTAGAAAATCGATTGTTCGCTTCAGGAAGGCAGTCTGGTTGTTCGGCGCCGCGACTGTTGTGCTGAGACTTTCAAATGGAACCGTGGAAAAAACAATTCCGAAACCACCGGTCGCGTAATCTCCGCGATAACTGACCCCGGAAAAAGGCGCTGCTGCCGTCGTGACTCCATGCTGCAGAAGCCCAACGGCGCCCGCAGCAGGCGCGACAGAATCCACGTACAAAGATCCAAAGTCGGCTGGTGCCGCCACCGACAGACTCATCCCACTCGAGATCGGACTTTCAGTGACTCCTGCCTCAGTATGTGCGGCCGTGGAAACATCGTTCGTGTAGGACGCCACTTTCAGAAAATTCGTCTGAAAGTCGGCTGCGACGCCGTTATAAAGCACGTCCTGACCCGAGATAAAAATTCTGCCGCCGGCACTGAGGTAGCCGCTGATTGCTGACTGCTCAGCCGCCGAAAGCCCGGCCCCCACACTGCTGTAGTCACTCCCGGTATTCCAGATCACCAACCGATAACGCAGAAGATCCTGTGCCGTTGGCAGAATTCCTCCGCTAAAGACGTTCCATGTGTCGAATGTCAGCGAGTTGGAAGCCAGCGCGGCTGTGAAGTATCGCTCAAACGTAGCGCCCTGGTCATCATCCACAAACAAAATCGGAGCCGGATTCTGCGTTGTAAAGGAAAGGATGGCAGAACTGCCGGCATTTCCAGCGGCGTCCAGCGAACCAATTTGATAGTAATAGGTCGTCGCAGCTGCGAGACCACTCAGACCGGCAGAATGACTGGTTGCAGTCAATGACCCGTTCCAGGTCTGATTCAAGGCTCCCGGACTAAGCCCGTACTGAACCTGAGCCGCAGACAACTCGCTGGTCG
This sequence comes from uncultured Planctomycetaceae bacterium, assembly GCA_903871805.1. Classification (GTDB taxonomy): domain Bacteria; phylum Planctomycetota; class Planctomycetia; order Planctomycetales; family Planctomycetaceae; genus SXXK01. The sequence goes on from CAIQIE010000015.1 coordinate 27,594, forward strand.
TCCACGTAATCGTCGCCGTCGTCGCGGCGGCATTGGCATTGATTCCGGAAATCGCAGGAGCGAGCCCATCCACAGTCGCCGTATCGCTCAGATTCAGAGCAGCGTACAGCACCGTGATGGTATCATTGTGAGAAACCTGAAGGACGGAATCTGCAATCGGAGTTCCTGAGCCAAGCTGAATCGCTCCAGTGAACTGGCCGGTGCTGACTCCTGTTTCCGTCAGTGTCACACTAATCGGCGTCGCTTCCGTCGTACTGCGGATAGAAACCACCACGGTGTCCGCTACGCCGGTGTTCACGTTGGCAGCCGCATTGCTCAGCGAAATCCCCGCCACCTGCGATGGTCCGTAAACAGTCTTATCCAATTCCATAAACGAGAGTTTTCGTATCGCTTCGTAGACGTCAAGACGTCCGCCCGTGACAGTCTTGCCTGTCAGGGAAGCCGTAGGGGCTGCACTGCTCAGAATCGCGGTGCGAATCGTTGCCGCAGAAATCGTGGTTCCCTGGGCCGAGGCATACAGAGCAACCGCTCCTGTCACATGGGGCGTTGCCATCGACGTGCCGTTGTAGGTCGCATAAGTGCTATCCGGTACGCTGGAGGTAATCGATGAACCAGGAGCACCAATATCCACCGTTGTGGCTCCGTAGCTTGAAAAGCTGGAGATGGCCCCCGTGTTGGTGATTGATGCCACGGCAATCACGGAATCATAACTGGCGGCGGCCTGTGTGGACGTTCCCACCGAGGTATCGTAGTTGGATGGATAGGACGCCGTCGTATCATTATTCGTCGTGGAATTTCCCGCTGCCGCGACAAACAGAATGTCCTTATTCGCTGCACGAATAATGGCATCATGCAATGTCTGCGAATACCCGCCACCGCCCCACGAATTATTCGAGGCAACAATATTGATGCCATGCCGATTTTTCAGGTCGGTCAGATAATCAAGAGCTTTCATCGCACCCGCAGTGCTGCCGCCGGTGGGGCCCAGAAACTTGGTCGAGATCATCGTCACGGCCCAGTTTACGCCCACCACGCCCGTGCCGTTATTTCCTTCACCGCCAATCGTCCCTGCTACATGAGTCCCGTGCGAATCCTCACCGACGTCATACACCGTATTGTCATTGTGGAAAAAGTCCCAGCCATTGATGTCATCGACGTATCCGTTGCCGTCATTGTCGATCCCATCTCCGGCCACTTCGTAGGGATTTACCCAGATATTGTCATTCAAATCCGGATGCGTAGTCTGAATGCCCTCATCGATAATCCCGACAACAATACTGCGAGATCCCGTGACGTTATTATTCCATGCCTGCTCCGCATTTGACCCCCAGGCATTTGTCGTTCCGGCAGGGCCCGCGGCAATCGGCGAATCACTGCCATACATCCCCCAGAGACCACCATTGGTATAGTAGGTATCATTAGGAGTCAATGCTGCCCTGTAGACATAATTGGGCTCAACAAAACTCACCATGGGATTGCGACTTAACGCATCCGCAGCCTGCTTCATCGAGACTCCGTTGCCCAGCGTAACGCGCTGCAACGGTCCTGATCCTGTCGCCTGCATCACTGACGTGTGAATCGTCTCTTCCACATGCAGATTCACTCCCGCGTGAGCGGCCGCCATGGCCGCTCCAGTTGCCCCGGGCTTGAACTGAATCAACAATTCGTTCGGTACAATCTCCGGTTGACCAGTGACGAGTGCAGGATTGGCCGGCAGAGTTGTCGCTGACAACAATGACCGCACCTCCAGACTCTCCATTGCTCCCACGGAACCCCGACGACCAGCTCGAACTCGTTTGTTTCCTCGATATCCTATCACAGCAGATTCCCTCTAGTTGTTAAGATCCCCAAACTGGGAGTTTTGCCACGAGACCACAATCTTCAGGCAAACCTGCCCGCGCATTTCATGCCATGCACGCTGCCAAAGCCAGTCAGGCAGCCCCCCGGACTCCATCCGCGATTTACACAAACTACAGCCCGACGCAAATCGTCCCCCAAACCATCTTCTCTCCCTGCTTCCCGTATTCCCCACAACGCAAACAGAAGCGATGCAGTCACGCGCACTTCTACCCATCCGAATAATTCATGACCTGACTGAAAAGGCCAACTTAATACCAAAAAATGCCAGTAGTTTTTTCCCGAAGCAAATTTTTCTGAAAACTCCCTGTAAATCAGGCAAAACACTCAATGAAAATACCCCCCCGTTCGACGCGTTCACCCCAGACACACCATCCTGCCGTTGTCGCTGCGATGAATCCTCCCAGCCCCCAAAGTCATGCCAACCTGCAGTGCGCGAATTGTGCGATTACAAGGTCGCGTCCCGCGAAATCATTCCTGCCAGAGTCGGTGGTCAGGAACTCGCTATAGTGCTGGTGCACGGCTTTTTCCGGCAAGGCGGCTTGTGGGGGGAACGAGAGGACGTCCGGCGTGAGTCAATTGAGTTGCCGCGATTCTGAAGGCTGACAACTGCCAAATGCTGCGATGCGGCGGGCGTTGATGCAGACCGCAGCAGAATCAATTGGTATGCGCCATTCCCCATGGCACGGTGCTTCCTCGGGATAACCAAAAACATGTCCCGGAATTAGAGCAGACCGTCGTCGCAGCGAGTCAAGATTCCCCGAACGCTTTCTTCCGGGACATCGCGACGCCCTCTATGTCGCACAATGCTACGTCCGCCATCATTCCCACAAAATCGTGCTCGTGCTCGTGCTCGTACTCGTGCTCGTGCTCGTGCTCCCGCTCGTGCTCCCGCTCGTGCTCGTACTCCCGCTCGTACTCGTACTCGTGCTCGTGCTCGTACTCCTGCTCCTGCCCGATGCACCACACAGGGCGACACAGCATCTGGCAGATTGCTCCGGGGCGCGCTCTACCGCTGGAAGGGTCTGCGTGGTCGAGTTTTTAACGCACCGCTGCCATTTACGCCCGCTGGGTACAACTCGTGTGTGTATTCAGGCAGCGGGCTGCTGCTGGGTCATGCAGTGAAATGCTCCCAGCCCCCAGACAAGATCCAGCGCATCGACACCCACGACTCGACGGTCCGGGTAGCAATCCTTCAGAATCTGAAGCGCGCGGTCGTCCGCAGCATCCTGAAATGTCGGCACAACTACACCGCCATTCACCAGAATGTAGTTGCAGTAACAGGCCGGCATTCGAGAGTCATCCTGAAACTTTGGTGACGGCATCGGAAGGGGCAGGGGAATCAGCGTTTCACCGCGACTGTTGCATCCCTTTTCCACAGCCCTCCAGTTTGCCCGCAAGTCCTCAGCCTCCGGTGCGTCTTCCATCCATGGCGCCGCCACAAGGACGCGACGGGAATCCACAAATCGAGCCACCTGATCGATGTGCCCGTCCGTATCGTCACCCACAATTCCATGACCGGGCAGCCAAACCACGTTCTGTGCCTGCAGCCAGACGGACAGCGTCTCCTCCATCGCCTGGCGGTTCAGTCCAGGATTTCGATTGGGATTCAACAGGCAACTGGCGGTCGTCATGACTGTGCCTTGCCCATTGCCTTCAATGGCCCCACCTTCGAGCACCAATCGAGGTCGAAGCGCGCGGATTCCTAACTTTGCAGCAATCCGTCGGGCGGTCAGGACATCATGATCCCACGGCGGATACTTCCCTCCCCAGGCATTGTAGTCCCAGTCAAGGATCAGCTGAGATCCCGCAGCCTCGCTGCCTTGAAGGCCGTTGAGAAAAATTGGGCCATGATCACGAACCCATGAATCATTCACTGGAATATCCAGCAGCTCAGGAACAAAACGAGATCCATGTCTCGAGCAGGCAGCATCGATCAACGGCAGTGCCGACTCTTTCACACCCTCACCACCCGCAAGAATCCTGACAGGTTCAAACGCGGCCATCACAGCAACAAATTCCGCAAACGCCTGCGGAATCCGTTCAAAAATGCCGGGCCAGGTATTGGGATTCACCGGCCAGGCTGTCCACGTAGCAGCGTGACGTTCCCACTCGGCAGGCCAGCGATATTCTGCAAGCGTCCACATGGTAAAAGAGGATCCGTATGGATTAGGAAAAGAATCTGCTGGTGTTTCAGACAGCAGCAGCCAGAAGCGATGACAACACACGACATCGCCCGTTCAGCGGAATAAAACGATCAATGAACAGGGATTCAACGCTCAGTGTCGGTGCCGCAGTGACAGGCCAACAACGGGCGCAGAACGCGGGCAGATTCGTTATCCGAGGGATGTCAGATTCAAACGACGGCGCAAGTAGGTTGCCCGCGCCAGATTGCGTTTTTCAGTCTCCAGCGTTTCGCCCTGCAGCTTTTGCA
>CAIQIE010000016.1 GCA_903871805.1 uncultured Planctomycetaceae bacterium
CGCCAATGGCTCCGCAGGCCGAGGCCAGTCCGTCGTAGACCCATTGATAGCCCCCACGCGTCCTCAAAACACACGTCGGTACGCAAAGCATTGACAGAAATGCACTTACGACAAAAGCGACAGGTGGATGGCCCCAGTTTTGGGCTCCATTACTTCAAGATCGGCCGGATCGATCGCGACACGGGCATTGACCACCACATTGGCCGTCATCGTTTTCGTCCCGGATGCGAGGGAAAGTTCCGGGCCGGTCTGATTGCTCACAACATTGGCAACCGCATAGCTTGTGTCACACAGGCCAATCACTTTTAGATGAGCAGCCTCAGCACTGGCGGACAACAGTCGCGCGTGCAGGCGGCGAATTAAATCCACCAGCAGTTGATCCAGTTCGAATTCCTGCTTTGACTCAACAACAACCTGACTGTTGAGCCAGCCAAGTTCCGCTTCGCCTTCCGCGTAGATGTCATAATCGACCTCCATGACTCGTTTTCCAAATTGCCCACGCAGTGCCAGAGTTTCGACCAGAGCACCAAAACCTTCGCCTGACTTTGCTGAGCATCGCAACACGGGACGGCCCGGGTATTCTTTTTCAATCAGCGACTGCAGTTCAGAGACATCGGCTGGGGACAACTCATCCACGCGGTTGATGACGACGAAATCCGCTTCTTCAATCTGCTTGCGGAAGATGTAGTTCGCTTTCGGTGAGAATCCACTGGTCGCTTCGCCACGCAGAATCCTCAGACCATCACTTGGCTTCAGGATAACTCCATACGGAGCAATGTCCAAAGGAACGCCATAGACTTCCGTGAGCGGTCGAATCACGGTCGCCACGAGGTCCGTGCAGCTGCCAACCGGTTCCGGGGACATTCGTCGAAATCGGTCCGAATGGGCCGCGAACATCTGAGGGGGCATCCGGCTTGAGATCATACGTTTCAAGCTGACTCGGCCCTCCATGCAGAAACAGAAAGATCACCGACGTATCTGACCGAGTCGCGTCAGCTTCTGCAACCGCCCGCATCTGAAGCAGTGACGGCAGGCTAAGTCCGCCCAGAGCCAGCGTCCCGGCATGAAGTATCCCGCGTCGATTTATTCTCGCTTGCGGCTTGTTATTCGGCATCAGGAATTGACCTCCTGTCAGGAGCATACTACCAGGATCGCCGGGAGTCGATCCCTTGCACATTCAAAAGCAGGAAATGAACTCCATTGCCGGGCGGGCCGAACATTGTGACAAATACGGCGCCGTCCAGCTAGACGTTGTGACGGAAGGCGGTGGGAGTCTCTCCGGTCTGTTTGAGGAAAACTCGGCTGAAGTAGGAGGGACTGGAAAATCCAAGTTGCTGACTGACCTGTTCAACCGTTAGTGACGGGTCATTCAGCAATCGTTTGGCCTGCCAGATTTTCAACTGATTGAAGTAAGTCATGATTCCGCAGCCAAACGCATTGCGAAAACACTCCTTGGCACGAGTTGGACTGGTCGCAAGCTCCCTGGCGATCTCTGCGATACTCAGCCGATCTTCGACACGAGCAAGCAGCAGTCGCCGAATCTGTTGAGCCGCATCCTGCTCGCCGGACTCATTGACCGCAGTCCCTGACAGGCGTTCCTTGATGAGCCCTAAAAACAACAACAAGGCACCGGTGAGTGAAATTGGCTCCAGAGTTTTCTCTGCGGTCAGGTGATCCGCGACCTGCCAGAAGGCCTGATGCAGCTCCCGATCACCGGATGTCGTAAAGCGGTGCAGCTGCTGCACTGCCGACTGAAGTTCCAGACAACAGGATTCCACACTGGCGGCGACGGGCCAGCGACCGGGCTTTGCTGTGTCCAGCAGCATGCTCACCGTGGCAGCGGTGTGGCGACCTTCGTTCCGCCAGAAATGACGTACACCCGCTCCAATCACGTAAAACACGCCCGCATCCAGGATCATCTCACCTTCGGTTGTGCAGAACGTCAGGGGACCGTGAAGGCATCCATGAATTGCAATACAGGGGTGAGAGTGCGGCGCTGTCACTGTTGCCGCGGGAAAATGGCCCGATGCAAAATTCAGAAACGGCCGCGGGGTCGGACGCATATACGCGAGGTAACTGCGATCTTCAAGCAGCGGCGCCGCGTCCGATTTTCGGACTACCGTTGTCTGGAGTTGTTCGGCGTGTTCTTTTCTTGCGTTCATCGTAACACATTCAGTACACCGTTTTCGGCAATTCGCAGAAATCCCGTCGGCAGCATCATAAACAATTCACTCGGATCTGCAGTCCAGCGTTTTTCCTGATCCATGTTTTGTCCAAAAGGGACAGAAACTGGTCCGACTGTGCCTTTTGCGAACGGACTCCAATACGTACTCTCATCAGCATGAAGATCATTGCAATGCTGTCGTATCGAATTCTCTCGACCGTTCTGGCACTTGTCAGCGCCGGGTCGTTCGTTGTCTGCGCAGATGAGACGAAACCTGAGAGTTCGGGCGAATTGTCATATGAGATGAGCATTAAACCGCTGCTTGAGTTGAAGTGCGCTCGTTGCCATGGCGCAGAGACAAGAAAAGCTGACCTCGATTTGCAGACGATTTCAGGGATCTTCAAAGGTGGTGAATCCGGACCAGCAATTGTACGCGGTAAGCCGGATGAAAGCCTGCTGCTTGAGAGAATTCATAGCGGCGAGATGCCACCGGAAGAAGAGGATCGACTGAGTGAGCCTGAAATCAAACAAATTGAACTTTGGATATTGAATGGCGCTTTAACCGACGGCACGGCCCCACCGCAGACTGATACACCCGAAATACCAAGTCAGCACGATGTCATCCCGATTTTGTTGCGTCGATGTACCGCCTGTCATGGACGTCACCAGCAATTGGCGAATCTGGATCTTCGCAGTAAGTCGACGATGTTGATCGGTGGGAAATCGGGGCCGGCGATCGTGCCCGGGCAACCAGATGACAGCCTGCTCATCAAGATGATTCATTCCGGTCAGATGCCACCACTTGAGCGACTGGTCGAAGCCAGTGTAAAACCCATTGAACCGGCTGAGATTGAGTTACTGGTGAAGTGGATCGCTGCTGGTGCTCCTGAGATTCACATCGAACCGGACGTGGCCACATCAAATGGAGACCCGCTTGTCAGCGATGACGACCGAGACTTCTGGGCGTTTCGCTCGCCTCAACGGGCACAGATTCCCGTCGTCCAGGACAAACATCGTGTTCGCAACGAAATTGATGCCTTTATCATACACAAGCTTGAAGCTGCGGGGCTGTCGCTGAACGCAGAGGCAGATCGCAGTACTCTCATTCGACGGGCAACCTTTGATCTGACGGGCCTGCCGCCCGATCCTGCAGACGTCGCCTCGTTTCTGACCGACAATCATCCTCGTGCCTACGAACTCCTCATTGACCGGCTGCTCGATTCGCCTCGCTACGGTGAACGTTGGGGACGCTACTGGCTGGACCTGGCAGGCTATGCGGATTCAGAGGGCAAACGGGAACAGGACCTGCCGCGACCTCACGCATGGAGGTATCGCGACTATGTGATTCGGTCATTCAACTCAGACAAACCGTTTGATCGATTTCTGCTTGAGCAGATCGCCGGCGACGAGCTGGCGGATTATGAAAATGCTGCTGAAATCACTCCGGAGATCTATGATAACCTCGTGGCGACCGGATTCTTAAGAATGACCCCCGACGCATCGTGGGCCAACATCACGGGCTATGTTCCGGATCGGCTCGATGTCATTGCAGATGAAATCGATGTACTTGGTTCAGCAGTCATGGGATTGACTCTGAAGTGCGCTCGTTGCCACACCCACAAGTTTGATCCCATTCCGCATCGGGACTATTACAGACTGCTGGATGTCTTCAAGGGTGCGTACGACGAGCACGCATGGTTAAGACCCGACATTCGTCCGGGCATCGGTCCCGTCTCTCAGGATGTCGTGGGCGGACGCCATTTGCCGTTCGTTACAACCGCCGAACGACAGGACTGGGAAGGCCATCAGGATCGTGTTCGGCAGGAAATTGCTGCGGCGAAGACACGCAATGAGTCTGCCGAACAAATTCGAGCAATCGAAGCCCGACTTCAGCCTGAACCCAGAGTCCAGGCGCTCTGGGATCGTGGTGATCCAACACCTACGTATATTTATCGTCGCGGTGACTGGCTGAGTCCTGGCACATTGGTCGGTCCGGGCGTACCGTCCGTGCTGACAGATGGCCGAACACCATTTGAAGTGACTCCTCCATGGCCGGGTGCGAAACAGACAGGCCGTCGACTTGCGTTTGCGCGATGGCTGATTCAGCCAGACCATCCGCTGACCGCGCGCGTTCAGGTCAACCATATCTGGAAGCATCATTTTGGGCGAGGGATCGTCGTCACGCCGGGGAACTTTGGAAGAGCGGGAACGCCACCAACCCATCCCGAACTGCTCGACTGGCTGGCCTGCGAATTCATCGATCGCGGCTGGAGCCTGAAGGAAGTTCATCGACTGATCATGACCAGTTCTGCATACCGGCAGAGCTCAACCGTGACACACCGCCATGAACAGGCCGATCCATCGAATTCCCTCGTTTCGCGAATGCCTATGACCCGTCTCGACGCGGAATCACTTTATGATTCGCTTCTCCTCGTTGCCGGTCGCTTAGACGAAACACAATTCGGCCCGGCTGACAACGTTGAGTCACGCGCTGATGGGCTGGTGACTCCCATCGCAACCGAGCGAGGCTGGCGACGTTCAATCTACGTTCAACAGATGCGCAAGAAGCTGCCTACGTATCTGGAGAGTTTTGACTTCCCACAGATGAATCCCAACTGTATCGAACGCCGCGACTCAATCGTCGCACCACAGGCACTCCATTTGATGAACAATGGCATGGTCCATGAACTCGCTGATCACTTTGCAGCTCGTGTGCTCCGTGAAACAAGTGCTTTCCGTGAAACAGATTCAGGGATCGACAGAGCAAAGCAGATCGAATGGGTTTACCAGATCGCGCTCAGCCGTGTACCTGATGAGGAAGAAATGCGGATCGGACTGGAGACGCTCAACAGGTTCCATACAGTCTGGAAGGATCAACTAAGTGTGAACGGGCCGCCGGATCAGGCAACACTTCAATCGAAAGCGCTGGCTGCGTATTGCCATGCGATCATGAATTCCGCATCGTTTATCTTCGTGGATTAGGGGGAAGCGATGTCAGACCGGAATGAATCTCAATGCAAATCTCTGCGTCATATCATCAGCCGCCGCAGCTTACTCGGAAGCGTGTCCGGTGGACTGTATGGAGCTGCGCTGGCACAGTTGCTGGGAATGAACTGCGCTGCTGAAGAGACGACAGCACTGTCTGGCGGAAATGTGCCGCCCACAAACATGAATCCTCGACCGCCGCACGCAGAGCCGCGGGCGAAGTCAGTCATTCATCTGTTTATGAATGGCGGGCCAAGTCAGATGGATCTCTTTGACCCAAAGCCGGTACTGGATGCTCATCACGGCGAAAAGTACTTCGACAGGATCGCGGGCGAAGTGGAGAGCCCGCAATCCGCCGGAGCGCTGATGCGAAGCCAATACAAGTTTGCTCAGCATGGTCAATGCGGAATGTGGATGTCAGATGCTTTGCCAAATCTGTCTCGGCAGGTCGATGACATCGCAATGATCCGCTCAATGTATACGACAAACATCACGCATGAACCTGCGATTTACATTATTCAGTCCGGCAAGATGAGTCCCGGACGGCCGACTCTTGGATCGTGGGTTGTTTATGGGCTGGGGTCGGAGTGCCGGAACCTGCCCGCCTATGTCGTTCTGGATGACCCACTGGGCCTGCCCGTCAACGGAGTGGAAAACTGGGAGGCCGGTTTTCTATCGCCCATGTTTCAGGGAACTCGGTTCCGCTCCACCGGTACTCCGGTGCTCAACCTTCGGGCGGATGTCGAACGCCCCGTCGACGTCGTCACCAGTGAACGTCAACTGATTGCGGAACTCGATGCTCTGCACCAGTCGCGACGACCGGGCCAATCCGTTCTGGCAGCCAGAATCGCCAGCTATGAGCTGGCGGCCAGGATGCAGATTTCCGCGAGTGAGGCATTGGACCTTTCGCAGGAAACACAAAGCACTCTCGACATGTATGGTATTGGTCGCGAACCCACAGATTCCTACGGTCGTCGATGCCTGATGGCCCGTCGACTAATCGAACGCGGCGTTCGCTTTGTGCAGTTGTTCGTCAACGGGAATCTCTGGGATCATCACACAGGCCTGCTCGCGGGATTGAAGTCGTGCTGCGACCGAACCGACCTCCCCATCGCCGGACTGCTTCGCGATCTGAAGCAACGTGGATTGTTCGATTCGACTCTTGTTGCGTGGGGCAGCGAATTCGGACGGCTGCCCATTGCTCAACTCGCAGCGGACCGGGACGATCGAAATGCAGGCCGCGACCACAACAAGAACGCGTTTAGTGTCTGGCTGGCGGGGGCCGGAATTCAGGGAGGAACCACGCATGGTGCTACGGATGAACTTGGACTGCACTCCGTCGAAGATCGAGTCAGTGTGCCGGACTGGCATGCAACTGTGCTGCACTTGTTAGGTCTCGATCATCGTCAGCTATTCGTTCTTGATAACGGGCTCAAAGAGAAGTTGACCGGAGTCGAAGAGGCTCGAATCGTAAAGGAGATTCTGAAATGACGACCAGAGTAAGAAATGGTCTCGTATTCCGAGGAATGTCTGCAATTGCGATCGTTGCTTTCAGCTGGATCAGCGTGAGCTCGGTTCTCAGGGCCGGCGAGCCAGCGGCAATCACTCTCAGCTCCGACAATCCGATTCTGCCGGACGGCAGCGTTCTCGAACTGATCTACACGCGACAGGCAAAGCTCAACAGCGGGCTGACAGAAGGCCCGGCAGTCGCACCTGACGGCAGCATCTATTTCACAGATATGCCGTTCGGATCCGACAACGGCATGATTCTTCGCTTTGATCCAAAAACACGCCAGACCACCGTGTTCACAGACAATTCCGGGAAATCGAACGGCCTCGCCTTCCTGAAGGACGGCTCAGCAATTTCCTGTGACGGAGCGGATGGTGGTGGCCGACGACTGGTGCGATGGAATCTCTCTACAGGTGAAGGCACGACTCTCGTCGATCGCATTCAGGGTAAGCGATTCAATTCGCCGAATGATCTCTCCGTCGATCTGAAGGGCCGCATCTACTTCACGGATCCTCGATATGGTGGAACCGAGCCGCGTGAACTTGAACATGAAGCCGTGTATCGTCTCGACCCCGACGGTACGGTCCTGGAAATGACTCGGGATGTTGAAAAACCGAACGGGATCGTTCTGAGTCCGGATCAGAAAACGCTGTATGTCGGCGATCACAACAACGGTGGCAACAGGCTGAAGCCAACGGATCCGGAACCCAAACGAGGAGCCATGAAAATCTATGCGTTTCCTCTGAACGCGGACGGACTTGTGGATGGTCCTCGTCGCACGCTGGTGGATTTCGGGACTGAAAATGGGTGCGACGGAATGACTGTCGATTCGCAGGGCAACGTCTATGCCTCGTGCAGAAGCCTGAGCCGTCCTGGTATCAAAGTTGTAGACCCTTCAGGTCAGGAACTTGTGTTTGTAGAGACCGGCCCCCGGAATCAGACTGGATTGTTTGATGACTGGAAGGGAATTCCCAGCAATGTCGAATTCGGCATCGGCGATGATGCTCATTCGCTCTACATCACGATTGACAAGAGCCTGTATCGCCTTCGCGTGAAGACCAGAGGATTTCATCCTCACCTGTCCGAAAGATAAACCTCGACACCACTTTAACAGGAGAAGAGAAGACTTGGCTCCCATCATTGTCCCTGACAGCACAAGCAGTGCTGCCGGTCTGCACCGCTATGAAGCCAACGATCGCTGGGCACAGCTGCCGAATGGTTTCAGTTGGCAGGAAGTGACTGCGGTCGCAACTGACTCACAGGATCGTGTGTTCGTCTTCAATCGTGGTGAGCATCCGGTGATTGTTTTTGATCGCGAGGGTCGATTTCTGCGTTCATGGGGCGAAGGTGTATTCGCGCGTCCGCACGGAATTACAATTGGTCCGGACGACATGGTGTATTGCACGGACGACCTCGATCACACCGTCCGCAAGTTTGCCCCCGACGGGACTTTGCTGATGACCCTCGGCACAAGCGGTGTGCCGTCGAACACGGGCGCGACCAGCATCGATTTTCGGACAATTCAGCACTCAGGTCCACCGTTCTACTTCCCGACCAATGTTGCACTGAATTCCGCAGGCGAAATTTACGTCACTGATGGCTATGGCAATGCCCGAGTCCACAAATTCTCGGCCGATGGACAACTCCTGATGTCATGGGGTGAGCCGGGAACAGGTCCGGGGCAGTTTCGAGTTCCTCACGGAATCGCCATCGATTCGCATGGTGCCGTTTTCGTTGCTGATCGCGAGAACAGTCGCATCCAGATTTTTGACGCGGACGGTGAGTTCATCGACGAACGGACCGATATCGCACGGCCGTGCCAGGTCGCGTTCGACAGTGCTGGCAACCTGTTCGTCGCGGAGCTTGGCTATCGTTCCGGTATGTGGCCAGGCACCTTTCCGCCGTCACCTGATGCAACCGGTGGCCGCGTCAGCATATTTGACCCTGCGGGGATGCTGATCTCGCAATGGGGAGGCGGCAGCAATCCAACGGCTCCTGGTGATTTCTTTGCTCCGCATGATATCTGTGTCGATTCGCATGGAGACCTGTACGTCTCCGAGGTTGTGATGTCGGCCGGAGGCAATCGTGGCCTTGTCGCACCGGATTGTCATAGTCTGCAGAAATTCAAACGTCTTGAAAGCCAAAAATGAACCGTATGGAAATCATTACTCGCGCAGATGGTCCCGCCACCGCAGAACTCGCTCCCGGTGTGGATGTGCGAATCATGGCGACTGGTTCGATGGGAGCCGTTGGCGTCACAACATCCCTTGCGACGTTTGGTACTGGTTCCGAACTGCCCTATCACCAGCATCCCTTCAGCGAAGTGATCGTTGTTATCTCCGGAGAAGCTCTGGTGATGGTCGAAGGACGGCGATACACGCTGCGTCCGTTCGATGCGGTCCATATTCCAGCTGGTACACCGCATGCCGTCCGGAATCCGTCGACAGAATGTGAGGCTGTACTGCATTCGACATTTGCCTCGGAAACTCCCGCTCGCGAATCCGGTTCCAACAGCTTTGTACTCGTGGATTGCACTGAGACGACTCCTCAGACCCCCGAAAGTCTGGTCCGTTTTGCCGAAGCTCCTGTGTATGAGTTGGCACCTAAGGCTTATTTTAGGGACTTGTTCGCTCGACGATTCGGGTCTCGCGGCCTGTGTGGAGGCTACGGCCTGTTTGAACCCGGTGCTTCCCTGCCCTGTCACTTCCATGCTTACGACGAATCAATCACGATCGTAACGGGTGAAGCCGTCTGTCAGGTCGCCGGGAAGGAATACCTGTTATCCGGTTGCGGTACTGCCTGTATTCCGAAAGGCCGACGACATCGCTTTCTCAACCATTCGAACCAACCAATGGCAATGATCTGGGTTTATGCTGGCGACGAACCCGAACGCACAATCGTCGATGCCTGTTACTGCCAGAGTCCGGAGTCCGCAGAGAGCCAAACTTCTAAGGTCTGAATCAGGTTATATCGAATAGTGGCGAACAAGTTCGGCAGACTCAATCAAGGATTTACTGATGCGTGCATGGCGTTTTTATGGATTCGGTGATTTTCGTCTGGACGAGATTCCGGTGCCGGAACTTCGTCCGCGACATGTCCTGGTAGAACCACTATGCGTACAGCCCAGCGTCACGGAAGCCCAGCTTGCATTCGGGATTCCGACACTGGCTTACGATCGAGTCAAACGTCGGCTTGAGGCGGAAGCTCCAATTCAGCTGTTCGGTCACGAATTCTGTGCTCGGATTATCGAAACCGGCCCGGGGGTGAGTCGATTCAAAGTCGGAGATCGCATAGCTGCTCGCGCGAAACTTCCCTGCGAAAAATGTGCGTTGTGCCTTTCTGAACGCAGCAATCTTTGCCGCAAAGGACCAGTCATCGGCTTCGATCAGCCAGGCTGTTTTAGTGAGATTGCCCTGCTGCCGGAAATCGCTCTCGTCAAGGTCGATGACTGTATCTCGGACAGTGAAGGAGCCTGCCTGCAGTCTTTGAGTGACAGTATTGCGGCCGTTGAAACTGCCGGAATTCAGATCGGTGATTCCGTGGTGATCTACGGCCAGGGCAGCATGGGGCTCGAGTGCCTGCAGGTTGCGAGAATCAGCGGCGCTGGACGGATCATTACGGTGGATGTCCGCGATGAATCCTGTCGCATCTCAAAGGAACTCGGGGCCGACCATGCCTTGAATGCTAAGAACTGCGATGTTGTTGCTGCAATCCGCGATCTGACCGAAGGGAATGGAGCCAATATTGTCTTCGAGTGTGCCGGAGGAAGTGCGAAGCAGGGACTCGCGGGCACACAGACACTCCGACAAGCCATTGACTCTGTACAGTCCGGAGGCAAGATCATCGGAGTATCATGGTTCGGCGGTCCTCTGGAGCTCGATGTTGATCTGCTCCGAGAACGCAGCCTGCGATATCTATTCCCGGATATCAGCACGCAGGCCCATCTCGAACACACGGTGCGGCTTGTGGCTTCCGGAAGAGTCCAGCTCAATTCCACGATTACTCATCGCCTGAACGGGCTGGAATCAGTTCCTCAGGCGTTCGAAATTACGGCCAACAAGGGAAAATACCAGGCGATCAATCCGGCACAGGTTGTTCTGAATGCTGGCTGACGGCTTCTTTTGTAGGTGTGCTGCCCTTCCGCGGCTGTGTTGTCCTTTGGTGGGCGTGGTGTTCTTCGTTAGATGTGTTGTGACTTTGAGCCACGAGGCGTTGCAGACTCTGGAGTGAAGTATGTCTCACAGGCTGATGCAATCTGTCATGTTCACAGTCTCGATCTGCTCCGTCACTGCGTTGGCATCCGAACCCATCGACATCGGAAGTCGGCGGGAGCTATTTGTCGATCAGGCACTCGTCGAACGTCTGGATGGCCGAGCTGAGTTTCGACTTCACCATCCGACCCCACATGAAGTGGCGCTGACGTTTGACAAGCCATGGGAGGGGAACGCCAGTGGGTATGCGACGGTCTTTCAGGATGGCGACATCTATCGAATGTATTACCGTGGCCACCGCTACATCATTGACCCGCCGCCGCTGAGACAAGCTCAGTCGGAAGTTGTTTGCTACGCGGAGAGCCGAGACGGCATTCACTGGGTGAAACCGAACCTCGGGCTGTTCGACTGGCCGCCAACCATGAACAACACCGGAACGAAAGAGAACAACATCTTCTGGCGTGGCGGCTACGAGACACACAACTTTGCTCCGTTTAAAGATACGAATCCCGCATGCTCGCCCGATGAGCTCTACAAGGCCGTGGGAGGTACGACTGAAAGTAAGGGTCTCCTCACGGCCAGCGCACACTAAGTTCCTTTGATACCAAGGACTTGCAACATGAAGTTCCAGTTCCAGCCGCAGGATTTGCGTTTCATAACGAGGCTCATCTTTCCCGGATGCTGCTTGAGCAGTGACAATGTGAAGCGTCTGAG